>NZ_JAUOEU010000017.1:0-108417 GCF_031932105.1 Shewanella sp. SP1S1-7 | reverse complement strand
ACTTGCTGCGAGTCACTGAAATGACAGTGCTTAAGGCAAATTTCAATTCCCTCAAAAGCATTGCGGGAAAGACGGTGCCATTGCTTAGCTCAAGACCTCTTCTAATGCCTTGAGGCATAAAGAAACATTCTCACGGCGGGCACCAAAGCCCATTAGACCGATGCGCCATGCTTTACCCGCAAGGGCGCCAAGGCCGGCGCCGATTTCGAGGTTATAATCCTTCAGCAAACGAGTTCGCACCGCAGCATCATCGACACCAACGGGGATATAAACCGTATTCAGCTGCGGTAGGCGATAATCTTCGGCAACCACAAAGTTAAGCCCTAACTTTTCCAGCCCAGCACGCAGCACTAAATGCATTTCGTGATGGCGTTGCCACGCATTCTCTAAGCCTTCGGCCGCCAACATACGCAGGGATTCATGCAGTGCATACAGGGCATTCACTGGCGCAGTGTGATGGTAACTGCGTTTGCCGCCCGCGCTGGTCCAATAGGCCATCACAAGACTTTGATCGAGGAACCAACTTTGCACTGGGGTTTTGCGATTTTTCAGTTTTTCTACCGCTGCGCTCGAGAAAGACACGGGCGATAAACCCGGTACACAGGAGAGGCACTTTTGACTGCCAGAATAAATGGCATCTATGCCCCATTCATCGACTCTTAACTCGACGCCGCCAAGGGAAGTCACAGCATCGACTATGCTCAAGCAACCATAGGTTTTGGCTAATGCACACAAGGTTTTGGCATCGGACAGCGCGCCAGTAGAGGTTTCTGCGTGCACAAAGGCTAAAAACTTGGCATCGGGATTGGCTTTCAGCGCCGCTTCAACCGCAGCAGGGTCGACAGGGGCGCCCCACTCATTGTCCACCAGCACTGCAATGGCGCCCACGCGTTCGACGTTTTGGCGCATACGCTCGCCAAACACACCGTTACGACAGACAATCACCTTCTCACCCGGCTCGACTAAGTTAACGAAACAGGTTTCCATGCCCGCACTGCCCGGCGCAGATACCGCCATAGTCATTTCGTTTTTAGTTTGGAAGGCGTATTGGATAAGGCTCTTAAGCTCATCCATCATGCCGACAAACAGCGGATCTAAGTGGCCGATTGTCGGTCTGGACTGCGCCGCAAGCACTTCGGGATAAACATCCGATGGGCCAGGGCCCATCAAAATACGGCGAGGAGGATTAAAAGCGGTAAAACGCGGTGCTGGTAACATCATGTCTCCTTAATGCGTGCAGGTCGAGGTCTCGTTGTTATTCGTTAGCCGTTCTGTTTTAAGAAACTGCCAGTTAATCGTTAACGGGTTAAGTCAGTAACTTAACTGTGACGTATTAATCGGCGGCTAGAGTATTAAGTCTACAAAACTACCACAAAAAAGGGCGCATGTGCGCCCCTCCTTTAGCCTAACTTTCACTTAACTTGTGCCTAACTTTGCCTAACATGTCATCGCGTCGATCACAGCTATGTGCATCACAGCGAACGCTATAAGACTTTGTTGCCGTTACCCGCATTTAAAAACAGCTGATAGGCAGGACTTTGAGTTTCCTCTTGATAGACAAAACCCAGTTCAGTTAAAAACTGTTGGAACGGCAAAGCATCACTCGCGGGCACTTCAAATCCCGCCAGCACTCGGCCAAAGGCCGCGCCGTGGTTGCGATAATGGAACAGACTAATGTTCCATTTGCTCTGCAAGGTAGTTAAAAACTTCAGCAGCGCGCCGGGATGTTCGGGGAACTCGAAGCTAAACAAACGCTCTTCTAAAGGTTCAGGTGGATGACCGCCGACCATGTAGCGCACATGCAATTTCGCGGTTTCATCGCCGGATAAATCCTGCACTTCAAAATCGTTAGCCTCTAAGGTAGCGATGATTTGTTCAAGTTCGCCTTGGCCTCGGCTTAAGCGAATGCCGGCAAACACCACGGCCAGATCGCGACTGCTGAAACGATAGTTAAACTCTGTCATCACCCGCTTATCGAGCAACTCACAGAATTTTAAGAAACTTCCCGGACGTTCAGGGACTTTCACCGCCAGTACCGCTTCTTTCTGCTCGCCAAGCTCACAACGTTCGGACACATAACGCAGACTGTGGAAATTCACATTCGCGCCACTTAAAATCGCCGCGACCTTTTCACCATTACCGCAATCACCATTGGCATTAGCGCTGACATATTTTTTAAGCCCAGCTAAGGACAAGGCCCCTGCAGGTTCGGCTATCGCACGGGTGTCTTCGAAGATATCTTTCACCGCAGCGCAGATTTCATCCGAGGTGACAGTCACTACTTCATCGACATAAAGTTTCGCGACTCGAAACGGCTCAGTGCCGATACGTTTAACCGCCACGCCGTCGGCAAATAAACCGACTTGCGCCAGCGTCACAGGTTCGCCCGCTTCCATCGCAGCCTTTAAACAGGCCGCGTCTTCTGGCTCGACGCCGACAATTTTCACCTGCGGCATTACCGCCTTGTAATAGGCTGCGATACCCGCGATTAAACCGCCACCGCCCACGGGCACAAATACCACTTCGAGATCGCGCTGCTGCTGCAACATCTCTTGGGCGATAGTGCCTTGGCCTGCGATCACGGCTTCATCGTCGAAGGGCGCGATATAGACTCGGCCCTCTTCTTTCGCCATCGCCATCGCAAAGCCATTGGCTTGATCGAAGGCTTGGCCGTGCAATACCACGTTGCCACCTAAACGGCGCACCGCATCGACTTTAATATCGGGCGTCGTCTCTGGCATCACAATCACAGCATCCACACCGCGACTCGCCGCCGACATCGCCACACCCTGAGCATGATTGCCTGCCGAAGCACACACCACACCGCGCTGACATTCTTCTTTCGTCAGCTGGGCGATACGGTTATAGGCACCGCGTAACTTGAAGGAATGCACTGGCTGCATATCTTCGCGCTTCAAAAATACCTGACAACCTAAACGCGCCGATAACTTGTTCATGCTTGAAAGCGGCGTCACTTTCGCTATGTCATACACAGATGACAACAGGATTTTTTGCAGATAGCTTTGTGCCAACTGAAAATGGGCTAAATCGGTCCGAGCTTGCGATGCTGTAGACATAGAGGCAAGTGGCAACATATTAGTCCTCCAGTTTACTGCGATCGCGTACCGCGCCCTTGTCGGCACTGGTGGCGAGCATGGCGTAGGCCTTAAGCGCGAGTGATACATAACGTTGGCGACCGATAGGTTTCCACGCCATTGGGCCAAGACTGTGCATTTTTTCGCGGCGAGCATTGAGTTCAACATCACTTACTGCCAACTTGATGCTGCGCTTGGGTATATCAATTTCGATGCGATCGCCATTTTCAATCAAGGCGATCGTGCCGCCCGCTGCCGCTTCGGGTGAGACGTGGCCGATAGATAAACCTGAAGTGCCACCGGAGAAACGACCGTCGGTGATCAACGCACAGGCCTTGCCTAAACCGCGTGATTTTAAGTAACTGGTTGGATACAACATTTCTTGCATACCCGGGCCACCTTTCGGGCCTTCGTAACGGATAACAACCACATCACCCGCCACCACTTCGCCACCTAAGATACCCGCCACTGCGTCATCTTGGCTTTCATAGACGCGCGCCGAGCCAATAAAGGTCAGATTCGATTCATCCACGCCCGCCGTTTTAACGATACAGCCGTTTTCGGCCACATTGCCCGACAATACGGCAAGGCCACCTTCTTGGCTGAAAGCAAACTCACGGCTACGGATACAGCCTTCTTGTCTGTCGTTATCCAGTGACGGCCAGCGACAATCTTGGCTAAAGGCTTTAGTGGTCGGAATACCCGCAGGCCCCGCCATAAAGAAATGTTTTACTTTTTCATCTTGCGTCTGCATTACATCGTACTGGGCCAGCACCGACTTTAAATTGCCGCCTTCATCGGCCGCCACATGGAACACATCGGTATGCAGTAATCCGGCTCTGTCGAGTTCGCCTAAAATCCCCATCACGCCGCCGGCGCGGTGCACGTCTTCCATATGGTATTTAGGCGTCGATGGCGCAACCTTACAAAGGTGCGGCACAAGACGCGACATACGGTCGATATCCGCCATGGTAAAATCAACATCGGCTTCCTGCGCAGCGGCTAATAAATGCAATACGGTATTAGATGAACCGCCCATGGCGATATCTAAGGTCATAGCATTTTCGAAGGCTTTGAAGTTGGCGATATTACGTGGCAATGCCGATTCATCATCTTGATGATAATAACGTTTTGCCAGCACCATCACGCGACGACCCGCTTCTAAAAACAGCTCGCGACGGTCGCTGTGGGTTGCCAGCATAGAGCCGTTACCCGGCAGCGATAATCCTAGAGCTTCGGTTAAACAGTTCATTGAGTTGGCAGTAAACATGCCCGAGCAAGAGCCACAGGTTGGGCACGCGCTACGCTCGATTTTGGCGCTGTCTTCATCGCTCACGTTCGAGTCGGCGCCCGCCACCATAGCATCGACTAAATCGAGCTTGATGAGCTTATCCGACAGCTTAGTTTTACCCGCTTCCATAGGTCCGCCAGAGACAAACACAACGGGAATATTAAGGCGCAGCGCCGCCATCAACATGCCGGGGGTGATCTTGTCGCAGTTGGAGATACACACTAAGGCATCGGCGCAGTGAGCGTTAACCATATACTCGACACTGTCGGCGATAAGCTCACGCGATGGCAGACTATAGAGCATGCCACCGTGGCCCATGGCGATACCGTCATCGACGGCAATGGTATTGAATTCTTTTGCGATACCGCCCGCTTCTTCAATGGCGCTCGCGACGAGTGAGCCCATATCTTTTAAGTGCACGTGGCCCGGTACAAACTGAGTAAAGGAGTTAGCAATAGCGATAATTGGCTTACCAAAATCATTGTCTTTCACCCCTGTGGCGCGCCATAACGCACGTGCACCCGCCATATTGCGGCCTTCGGTACTGGTAGCTGATCGTAACTTTGGCATTGACTGTATCCTTTATCTCAAATCGAAAATCGTATTCTTAATTCACATGGCGAATGCTTAAGCATTCGCCGTTTGTTGCAAGCTCAGCGGTAACAATACCTTACACTGGGTCACATCAATCAGTTTATTCAGCTGATTACTTAACAGTTCGATGGCACGTTCGCTATCGACCTCCATATCCAGCGACAGGCTAGCATCGTCATTCATGCGCATCTGCATTTGGGTAATCCTAAAACCACGATGGCGAGTCACGCGCAAAACACGCTCAAGCACTTCGGGGCGTTGTTGAACCGTTAATTCCAGAGAGTGGATCATGTTTGTTTCTCCATTTCGTCCATCATATCGCTGTTTGATGCGCCGGGGGGCACCAGTGGCCAAACGTTAAAAGCATCGTCGATTGCAACGTGTAACAAATACGGGCCCTTAGCCGCTAACATTTCGGTTAAGGCTTCTTCCACTTCGTCGGAAGAAAAAATCGTGCGGCCGGGAATATCAAAGGCGGAGGCCAATAAGACAAAATCAGGGTTATCGGATAAATCCGTTTCGCTGTAGCGCTCTTCAAAAAATAGCTGTTGCCACTGCTTCACCATGCCAAGCTTTTGGTTATCAACCAGCACGATTTTCACCGGCAGCTTACGGCGTTTGATGGTGGTCAGCTCCTGCACATTCATCATAAAAGAACCATCGCCAGACACAGTAACTACAGTCGCATCTGGACGCGCCACTTGCGCACCAATCGCGGCGGGTAAGCCAAAGCCCATAGTGCCTAAGCCCGCGCTGGAAAGATGATCTTCTGGGCGGCGGAACCACATATGCTGGGCCACCCACATTTGGTGCTGACCTACATCGCAACAAACAACATTGTCCTCGGGTAACTTATTGGCTAAACGACGCAGCAGCGCAGGCGCATAGATCAAACTGCCGGGGTGTTGATAATCCCATTGATGCTTACGGGATAAATGCTCCACCTCGGCCTGCCAAGGCGTGATGTTTATCGGCATGGCTAAGGCGGGTAGGATTTGGCGTAAGTCACCGGCGATTGCCACCTCTGGCATACGTAACTTGCCCAGCTCAGCGGCGTCTATGTCTAAATGGATCACTTTGGCCTTGTCGGCAAAGCTCGCTAAACGGCCGGTGACTCGGTCGTCGAAACGGGCGCCAACCACGATCAGCAAATCACAATCCTGTACCGCTAAGTTAGCCGCCTTGCCACCATGCATACCTAACATGCCTAAGTAGCCGGGTGTGCCATGGGCGATACAGCCCAGCCCTTTCAAGGTTGCGACCGAAGGTATGCCCGTCACTTTGATAAACTCACGCAGTTGATCGACCGCGCCCGCCATGCCCACACCGCCGCCGACATACAACATAGGTTGTTTAGCCTCAGCCAACAGCGCACGGGCGGCCTCAATATCACTCATCTCGGCTTGGGGTTCATTGGTGACGGCCAGCAAAGGGGTGCGATATTCCAATTGGGCGATTTGGATATCCTTCGGGATATCGACCAGCACAGGGCCAGGGCGACCAGATGCGGCGATTTCGAAGGCTTGATACAAGGTTGGGATCAGGTCGTTGACGTCTGTCACCATAAAACTGTGCTTAGTGCAGCTCAGTGACATGCCCAGCACGTCGATTTCTTGAAAGGCGTCGGTGCCGATAACGGCGGTAGAAACTTGGCCTGTGATGGCCACCATAGGCACAGAATCTAACAGGGCATCGGCTAAGGAAGTGATCAAGTTAGTCGCGCCAGGGCCTGAAGTCGCAAAGCACACGCCAGTTTTACCGCTGGCTCTTGCGTATCCTACGGCGGCAAAGGCGGCGCCTTGTTCGTGACGGCTGAGCAGATGTTCGACAGGGCTTCCATAAAGGGCATCGTATATTGGCATAATGGCACCACCTGGGTAACCAAACACTGTGGTGACTCCATGTGCTGCTAACACTTTGATTACCGCGTCTGCGCCTCTGATCATCTGCCCTGGTTCCATATTCTCTCTCACTACGTTAGTCCTGAATTGCCGAAAATCGACGCTAATTTTTTACTCTTTCGAAGCTTAGGACCTTGCTCTAGGCCCTGAAACGAAGAACCCCCCGGTCCTTTCGGAGCGGGGGGTTCTTTCGAAACTTCTAACCTTTTAGGTCTATCAGTTTGCCATGCGCCGCCCCCGCTGTGATTTAATAATCACGACGGTAATAATCACGAGAATGAGCTTGGCAGCTTGGTTAAACATCAATATGGATTCCTAATCGGTGTTTCTAAAATTGGGATATTGCATGAAAGTTAGTTTCGCTTTGGACTTTGCCCTACCGCGAGCTATTAGCTTTACCATAAAGCGACAGCCAAACACAATAAAAAATATCTTTTGTCAAAAAAAATTCAGCTTCCCTGCCGAGACAATGCAAAACAACAAAGTAAAACGTTAACTGTTGATCCTCAGTCGGCGCGATTCACCTACCGCAGGATTCATTCACTGAACGCACATTCACCATCGAACGCTCACTGAAGATTCACTCACTAACTATTAACTCACTAACAATGTCGTTTTTGCCCGCTCGACAACCCACTGAACAGGAAAAATTTTTTTCTCACTACACAGATTTATCACTAAACTGATTCATCACTAAGCAAACTCAAGATGCGCGTTTCAGTCTCTGAGGTTGCTTGGGAACTGAGCTGAGACCCAAGTCCTTTGAGTCTCAACCCTCTCCCCCAATGCTGGGCTTAATTAACGATCAATTAAGCCTCAACAATGCTCTTCATATCAGTCATGTAACCGCGAAGTTCAGCGCCAACATATTCCACAGCCGTTTCACGAATCGCTTCGTTAACTGCGATGAGCGTTAGGTTGTCGACACCGGTTGCGCTGTCTTTCAGGCCAGCACCTAAATACTCAGATGACATGGCATTAACGTAATCGCGCAGCATAGGTACGGCGGCGTGATTGAACAGGTAGCAACCGTATTCGGCCGTGTCTGAAATCACCACGTTCATTTCGTACAAACGCTTACGGGCAATCGTGTTGGCGATAAGTGGGGTTTCGTGCAGTGACTCATAATAAGCCGACTCTTCCACGATACCCGCAGACACCATGGTATCGAACGCCAGTTCCACACCCGCTTTGATCATAGCGACAAGGAAAATACCTTTGTCGAAATAGGTTTGTTCGTCGATATGCTCGCTCGATACGGGTGCATTTTCGAAACCTGTTTCGCCAGTTTCCGCTCTCCAACGCAGTAAGTTCGCATCATCGTTCGCCCAGTCTTCCATCATAGTGCGAGAGAATTCGCCGCTGATGATGTCATCCATGTGCTTTTCAAATAATGGCTGGAGGATTTCTTTTAAATCTTCTGCAATTTCAAATGCTTTAATCTTGGCTGGATTAGACAAACGGTCCATCATGTTAGTGATGCCGCCGTGTTTCAACGCTTCAGTGACCGTTTCCCAACCTTGCTGGATAAGCTTGGCCGCGTAGCCTGGCTCAACGCCATCGGCGATCATTTTCTCGTAACCTAAGATGGCACCCGTCTGCAACATACCGCACAGAATGGTCTGCTCGCCCATTAGATCCGACTTCACTTCGGCGATGAAAGACGACAGTAGAACACCGGCTCTGTCGCCACCCGTTGCGCTAGCGTAGGCTTTAGCAATCTCTAAGCCGTCACCGTCTGGATCGTTTTCTGGGTGAACCGCAATAAGGGTTGGCACACCAAAACCACGTTTATATTCTTCACGCACCTCAGTGCCTGGGCACTTAGGCGCAACCATCACCACAGTGATATCGGGACGAACTTGCATGCCCTCTTCAACGATGTTGAAGCCGTGTGAGTAAGACAAGGTAGAACCTTGCTTCATCAATGGCATAACCGCGTTAACCACGTTGGAATGCTGTTTGTCCGGCGTCAGATTAAGGACCAGATCCGCCGTAGGGATTAATTCTTCAAAGGTACCGACACGGAAACCATTGTCAGTCGCTTTCTGCCATGAGGCACGTTTCTGTTCAATCGCTTCAGGACGCAAGGCAAAAGAGATATTCAGACCCGAATCACGCATGTTCAAGCCTTGGTTAAGACCTTGAGCACCACAACCTAAAATAACAATATTCCAATCTTTGATGTAGTTACAGCCGTCGCTAAACTCAGAACGATCCATGAAACGACATTGGCCAAGCTGTGCTAATTGTTGACGTAAATTCAGAGAGTTAAAATAGTTAGCCATCTGATATACCACCTATAAGTCAGAAATTTTGGACGCAACCAAACTAACAGAATGTTACGACTTGGTTGTGATTGGAATCACTATAACCCATGCTTATCATTGCTTAAAATGATATATTCGAAACCTCATATTGCATTATGCGCAACGTCAACGGCAATCATGGATTCATAACACTGACAGTAATATCGGCACCAATATGCAGCACCGAATCACGCCATCACTCAAGCTAGGCTTAAGTTCAAACTAAACAGGATAAGCTCATGGATATTCGTACCCTCAAATTGTACTTGCACTTATGTGACAGTTTGCACTTCGCCAAAACGGCGGAGCAGATGCATGTGAGCCCATCGACCTTAAGCCGAGCCCTGCAAAGATTAGAAGAGGAAGTGAACGCTAAGCTGTTAGAGCGGGATAATCGCAGTGTGACCTTAACCCACGCGGGACGCGAGTTTAAGCTGTTTGCCGAGCAGACTTTGAACCATTGGAGCACGCTCAAGCACAGTATCGATCTCAAGCAGGACGTACTGCGCGGTCGGTTAAATCTGTATTGCTCGGTCACTGCTGCCTACAGTCATTTACCGGGTTTATTGGATTTATTCCGCCAAGAACATCCCTTCGTCGAGATAGCCTTAACCACGGGA
This sequence comes from Shewanella sp. SP1S1-7, assembly GCF_031932105.1. NCBI lineage: Bacteria > Pseudomonadati > Pseudomonadota > Gammaproteobacteria > Alteromonadales > Shewanellaceae > Shewanella > Shewanella sp. SP1S1-7. The sequence goes on along the minus strand of NZ_JAUOEU010000017.1, from coordinate 98,607 downwards.
GATGCGGCGAACGCACTGGCCGAAGTGCAGCAGAATCGCGCCGATATCGCCATCGCCGCCCTGCCCGATCCGTTTCCGAGCAGCTTACACTTTGCCAAAATCGACGATGTGCCGCTGTCGATCATCGCCCCAACTATCCGCTGCGCAGTGCAGCAGCAAATTAGCCAAACGCCTATTGATTGGTCGAGTGTGCCCTTTATCATTCCCGACCACGGGCCCGGACGTCGCCGTGCCGATAACTGGTTCAAACAAATGGGCATCAGCCCTAATATTTACGCCCAAGTCTCGGGCCAAGAAGCGATCGCCTCAATGGTGGCGTTGGGCTGCGGCGTGAGCATGAGCCCAGAAGTGGTGATCAATAACAGCCCAGTGCGGGATCGTATCCAGTTACTCGCTTCTCCCGTTGCAATACCGCCCTTCGAGTTAGGTTGCTGCTGCAAAGTAAAGCGGCTCGACGATCCCATAGTCAATGCGTTTTTGGATGTGATTTAAACATCCGGCGAGTTGAGCTTATCGATAGGATCGATACGGGTCACCAACAACTGATCGACCTTGTAAGAATCGATATCGACCACCTCAAATTTATAGCCCGCATAGTTGACGAAATCGGTACGCTTAGGGATTTTACGCAGCATATACATCATAAAACCGGCAATGGTTTCGTAGTTTTGATTATGCGGGAATTCTTCGATGCCGAAGGCGCGCATCACGTCGGTAATCGGTGTTACCCCATCGACTAACCAAGAGTTACCATCGCGGGCGATAATCTGCTCTTCGCTCTCGTGCAATGACCAAGCCCCCATCACGGCGCGTTGTAAATCGTTGGTCGTGACAATACCCACCACTAAGGCATATTCGTTCATTACCACGGCAAAATCGGCGCGGCTATTCTTAAAATATTCCATCGCCTCTGACAGGCTCAAAGTATCGGGAATAATCAGCGAAGTGTGGACTAAATTACTGCCTTTTAAGGTAATATTCTCACCGTTAATCACTCGGATCAGCAGCTCTTTTGCATCCACAAAGCCTTTGATCATATCTAACTGACCATCGCAGACGAGGAACTTAGTGTGGGGATCTTCAGAAATCTTACGCTTGATATCTTCTTCGCTATCTTGCAGTAAAAAGTACACTAAGCTTTCACGGGCCGTCATGGCAGAGGTTACAGAAACAGTTTGCATTTCAAACACATTTTCCATCATCTGTTGTTCACCGCGATCTAAAACTCCAGCTTCGGCGCCTGCATTCATCACGGCATAAATGTCGTCGGAGGTGATAGCATCGTTACGCACGGTTGGGATTTGCAGCAGTTTAAAGATGCCGCTCGCCATGCCATTGAAAAACCATACTAATGGACGCAATAGCACAATACAGAAAGACATAGGCCCAACAACGGCTAATGCAACTGGCTCAGGCATCGCCATGGCAATGCGTTTTGGCATCAAATCCGCCACCAGAATAAAGGCACTGGTGACGACAACAAAGGACAAAATAAAGCTCAGTTGGCTCAACCAAGGATCGGTCAGCAAAGGCGATAGTAATTCATAGAAATAAGGTCGAAATGCCGACTCACCGACGATACCGCCCATGATAGCAACGGCATTAAGCCCGATTTGTACCACAGTAAAAAAGCTGCCGGGAACGGCTTGTAACTGCAACACTTTTTCTGCGCGGGCATCGCCCTCATCGGCCAATTGACGTAAACGGATTTTACGTGAAGCGGCAAGTGCAATTTCTGACATAGAGAAGAAACAACTCGCGCCGATTAGGCACAATATAATCATCACGTTATCAAAGAGACTCATGTAACACCTTTCATTTAACACTGGACTAACTAGGACCAACCCGCGCTTTATGGCTCGCGAGTCAGCTGAATTCATTTAATTGGGGCACAATTTGCTAGGGGTTATCCAGCCTACAAACCGTTCAAACGGCTGTGCCAGCTCCTTGCTACCCTAAGATAAAAAGCACTTACATTGCCGTTTTAGGCTGCTCTGAGTATATCTGCAAATTCACGGCTTAGGCGCGACTCGACATCATTAAGACATCTCAGTGCGGTGGCTTTGATATTGAGCTGCTAGAACGTACATTTAAGCCAATGGAATTGACTAGGCAGTCGTGGCTTTTACTTAGTTGCGTTACGAGAAATACGTCCAGAATGGCAGCATGGATGTCACTCAGAGTGCATCGCTAAATCGACTATGGGCGACAGATTATATCTCATTTGCCGCCTAATATTACCTCACCTTGAGTAATTTTTATCTTAACGATGGATCTACAGCACAGTTTCATGCAAATGTTATCAATTAGTTAGCATGATTGAATGCGGTCTGTGACATAAAGAGGCTCAGCTGATTTAGCCTAAATATCGCCAGATGGCTAAATGACGAACGCTGATGACCTAAGCATTGCTTAAGCATGGAGATAGGACAATTTGAGGCTTAATCCCAATTATTAAGCGCAGAGAGCACCTAATGATGGAGCAATACTCAACTGGTGCCGAGCAACAAAAGACTGCATAGGTATAGGTACAAGGCTGACTTGCCCCTATGCCATTAAATCACTTCAACTTCGACCCTATTACGCCCTTTATCCTTAGCGCGATAGAGACAAACATCGGCACGGCGTAACACGTCGGGCATCTTAAGTCCCGAGACCTTATCTAATGGCAAAAACACGCTGCCAATACTAATCGTTACCGCTGCCAACGGTGATGCTTGATGGGGAATACTGAGTTGCTCGACGAGATAACACAGCTGCGTGGCAATGGCCGTTAACTGCGCAGGTGAGACGTGCTCAACGACTAAGGCAAACTCTTCGCCCCCGATGCGCGCCAATAAAGCATTGTGCGGCAGGATATCGCACTGCACTAAAGCATCCGCCACACGCTTAAGCACTAGATCACCTTCAATATGACCATAAGTGTCGTTATAGGATTTAAAATAATCGACGTCCAACATCAACAGCCCCGCTGGCGTCTTGGTCTGTAGCACAGCCTCTAGCCTTTCGGTAAAAGGGCGTCTATTCGCTAACCCAGTCAACTCATCGGTTTCGGCCATTTCTTTCAATTGAGTATTGGCAGAAACCAGCGCTTGTTGCAGCACTATCATCTGCCGCTCTTTTTGCTCGCGCAGCAGTAACTCGTTCAATGCGGACGCAAACTGAGTCAGCATATTCTTTTTCTGGGCATTCCAGTTCAGTGGCCGCGACACCGTCGACAGCGAGAGCAATCCCAATAACTCCCCAGCATTTTTAATCGCAAAGGCGGCAATCGAGCAAATGCCCACGGATTTCATCACCTCATATTCCTGTGGTGAGAAGTCCTTTAACGCCTCAAGATCCTCAATCACTAAGGTCGATTCTGTCTCGAGTTTTTTAGCAAGCTGAGTAATGTTGTCCACCGAAATCCCTTGGACCTTGTTAGCATGTAACTCGCTGGTCCAAAAACTGCGGTAATAAGCATGCTGTTGATGAAATTCGAGAATGCTCACCCTCTCAACATCAAACAACTGACCGATTTTGTGGCACACCTCAGCTAAGGTTTTGTCTACATTGCAGGTGTCGATACTCAAAAATTGCAACGAAATCTCCGCCAACAGCTGATTCGATTGCGACTGCCAGTCCAGTTCTTTGGTCCGCTCTTTCACTAAGTCCGACAATAAATGCTGCTGTTGCTGTAACGCACGTTGATGGCGCTTATTGATAGCGAGGTCATTGCGTATCCTTTGGTACATGTCCTTAAGCGACAATGCCACATGAGCAATCTCGTCAGGACTGGCGGTCACCGTTTCGGGAACAGACAACTTTTTTAACGATTTTAGATTGATTTTATTAGTAAAATCTTCCAATGCCGACAGTCTATCTGTCACCATGAGTCGCACTAAGGTCAAGATCAAATAGATCATCAGCAGGGTCTTTAAACCATTGCCGAGTACGATAAAAATCAACTGCCGCCACAGCTCGTAGTAAAGCTGGTTGGTGTCTAAGCCTACGGTTAAAGTGGCGATCGGCTGGTCTTGATAAGTCACCGGATAATGAAACAGAGTTTGCGACTCATCATCGGTTAACAGCGGTTTACCCAGCTGCATAGTGACGCCATCGATACTGTCTAAATGCACACTCGACACTAACGGCATCATCCCTAAACCAGAAAGCAAATCAGATAGCAGGCTGCGGTCAACGTCCCACAGCGACTTCGCCACGCTCGGCAGAATAGATTCTGAATATTCGCGGATATCCGACGTGGCATTGTCGATACTATCCTGATAGTTCCAAATCAACTGCACCAGCATAGTTAACACTGCAAAAAATGAGCTCACCCCGATGATGGTCAGCGTCATCTTATGACTAATAGAATGATTTCGATGCTTCATGTACACCCGTTATTACGCCTTGAAGGGCAACTTATTCAAAATCTGAGACTGGAAAATCTGCGGCCAATCCCGAGCAACTAACATTTGATAAAATGCCGAATCAGGCAGTAAAACGCCGAACAAGGTGACATTGTCATAGGGAATATAGCGCTTATGCTGCTGATAATATTGCAACTCGACCAAAGCTAACGCGCCAGCCATAAAGTGCCCGCCACCAATAATGCTCACCGCGTGTTGGCGACAAAGCTGTAAAATCTCAGGTGACGTATTGATCGTACTGACAAATACATCTTTACCCGAGACTAAGCCTTTTTCCTTCAATGCTTTAAGCACTCCAATCGCCATACGATCACTGGCGGTCCAAATCACATTCAGATCGGGATAACGGTTCAGCAGAGTGAGCGCTTGACCATAAGCTACTGCGTCACTCCATTGGCCATAAACCGTTTGAGTCAGAGTGGCATTGGGCTGCATAAAGAAATAATCGCTGGCACCTTGGGTACGAAGTACTGAAGCAGGCGTCGACTTATCGCCCGAAATCAACAAAACTTTAGCCTGCTTTCCCTCTAAGTCGTCCATTAAGCCCTTAGCGGTCGCCGAACCTATAGCGTAATTATCGGGAATAATGGCGGGTAACAGATATTCTTGCCAATGGGGATCTTGCAGTAAAACATCACGTTCACCGATGGAAATATCGTTTGAAATCAATTGCACATAGATGGGGTGGGAGTAAAGCGCTTGCAGCATTTTTATCGCGGATTGTTTTTCATTAACCAGAATAACGTAATTAGGTAACGCCTTTGCGGAGGCTAACAACTCATCGAGTTGGGTGATCATCTTGAAATGATTGCGATCGGAATGAATGATTTCGAGCTTAATATCGAGTGTCGTCGCCGCCTCCAGCATCAATTGGTCGACGTCCCCCCAAAAACTGTCATCGACAGCCCCGGGATTAAAAAATACGACATCGAGTTTAGCCCAAACTGCCCCACCAAACCCCGCAGTACAGATAAACACACACGCTAACATCCACGAACGCATAGGCGAGTTCTCCTCGACCATGTTCCCTCAAATGTCATCCTTCACAAGAGGTCACTTTATTATTATCGATTCACAACCTTGTTACCGCATCGCCGCCCAAAATGTTGCTAAAACCAGCAGCAGATGTTTCGATTAAACCACAAAATGATACAAAGTATACTTTATATGCTGACTATTTATTCCGACACCCTGTCTGTATAAGGAAATCGCGTGGATCCGTAGCAGAATATTTATGAGTCATTGCAGACTATCTTATGGGTCAGTCTTAAGGCTTAACCACGTAGAAAATGAGAGGGACCTAAACGTTTTAAAAGGGGAAGTTGTTGGTTCGTCTTGGTTCGTCATAAAGAGTCACAAGGTACACGAGTTCATTCTAGCCGTTAATGCGGCCTAACGGCCGAGGTGAATCAAGATTGGGGGATTTGAACCATGATTTTCATTGGAGGGTAAACCAAATGAGGCTGCTCAACGATGCCCTCATATAATGGCATAGGTTGACTAATCTCCATTAACTGATTGAAATAATTAAACATAACTATCAATCACTTAATCTATTCAGTCGGGTTCAAGAATCCCAGAATCAATCCTTTATAACTCATATTCACTCAAAGGCACGAAATTGTGCGACTCTTCTTTTAGTCAGTCGCAACATACATCTCCAATCATCTCTATGTACTCCAAGTGCTGCGTAGCCCGCATCGCCAAACAAAAAGGTTGGTTATAGCCAACCTTTCAATACGCTAATAATCATAAATGCAGTAAATGCGATCGAATTTTCCTAACGCTAAATCATCCCTGTGAATAATAAAATTCAATTGCATAGAATGCTCACTGTAGACGACTTTGAACAGTACTAGATAATCTTCGGCATTGCCGCCTAACTCAGCCGCAGCGTGGAGCTCGGGGGCTTTATAGCGGCTGTCGCCATGGCCATTAATGCTGGCGATACCATTGTAATACGGCAGCGGCTGCTCGGGGACCAGCAATGACTGCAAGCTGGATGGCTGCCACTCGGTATTAGCCCATTGCGATTGAGTGAGAATCTGGCCAGGGATGAACCCGTGCTCATTCAATTGTATCAGCTCATAGCCCTTGAGCTGATCTTGCCACTCTGGTGCCAATTCATCATCCACAACCGCTAGAGCCTCCAGCACCATAGCTTGTTGCGGTTCTGGTAGCGCTTGTAAACGTGCCTTGGCTAACTTTACTAAATGCGGGTTGTCACTATTAATCATGTCAGGGGCTATCATCTTAATGCTGGCAATCCCCTGAAGTTGATAAGCCGCCTCATACTCATAGTTTGCACATACCGCATCGTCGAACTTAAGTTCGGCAATCGCTTTCCCAGAGTTCAGTTGCTGACCCTCTGCGACATAATAGACATGGCCGCGAAGCATTTCTGAGAATCGCCATCGCTCCAAAAAGAATAACAATCGCCCTTCTCGGGGCAAATAAGATTGAAACGCCTTCAGGTCGCTACAATTGATTTGTGCGATAAATTGCATGGGCACACGGAAGGCTTGCGCAGCCTCGTCCCAATCCCAAAGATGCGCCTCATCTGTCTCCCAATCGTCCTGCCAGTCCTCCCGCCAATGCTCATTAATAAACTCGCGGGTATGGCCAAAGCTCTCAACATAGCCATCCAACATCTCCTCCCTTCCGACCAAAGTCACCGGATAATCCATGCCAACAGGCAAATCCGGCAATCCACCCAGTCGGCTATTACCTAACTGGGCATAGTCTTCGATTGCACTGGGATAGAGATCGACACTACTTCGAATAAATGCCGAAAGCGTATGGGCAAGATGCGGGTCTTTAAACTGCGCCAGCTTTTGCTCTAGCAGCTGCTGACGAATGGGGGAATTTTCTGCTAACAACATATCCATATTGACCTCAGGACTCCAATGTTTGCTTTTTATCATTTCTATCAACTATTTGCTATCGTCCAATATGGCAATTTGCCAAAGCTATCACGGGAACGGTAAAGCCAGATTCAGCAGCTTACTGATGAGGCGAATGACCAAGTTAATCGAAAACCCCTAACGTCAATTACTGCTACACTCAAATTCTGTGCGAAATGAACAACAAAAGGATTTGTTTATGGCGATTGCCTGCGTCAATACCCGAGCCAGTTGTGGGGTCGAAGCGCCCCAAGTCACAGTTGAGGTGCATCTCAGTAACGGCTTACCAGCATTTAATCTAGTGGGATTACCCGAAGCGTCGGTGAAAGAAGCCCGCGAGCGGGTGCGCAGCGCGCTGATCAATGCAGGATTCGAGTTTCCGATGCGGCGGATAACCGTTAACCTTGCGCCAGCAGATTTACCTAAACAAGGTGGCCGCTACGACTTACCCATAGCCGTAGGCATATTGGCCGCATCAGAACAAATCCCCCTTAATAGCCTAAAAAATCTCGAGTTTGTCGGTGAACTGGCATTGTCTGGGCACATACGTTATTGCCAAGGATTATTACCGGCGATTATCGCCGCAAAGCGCCAAGACCATACCTTGATATTGCCGCTGGATAATCGCCACGATGCCGAGTTAGTCGGCTATCCCAATGTATTGTTTGGCTCGCACCTGCAGAGTCTGGCCGCTTATTTACAGGGGCAAAACCAACTGCCGACGTTAGCGCCGCAATTAGAATGGATAAGCCAAGAGACGCTCGAGTCCCATACTTGCCTGAGCGATGTGATTGGCCAATATCAGGCCAAGCAAGCACTCGAAATTGCCGCGGCGGGAAACCATAACCTCTTGATGCTTGGCCCACCAGGTACGGGCAAAACCATGCTTGCCAGCCGCATGATGGCGCTATTGCCCGCGCTTAATTATGAGGAAGCATTAGAAGTAGCAGCAATTCATTCCGTTGCTGGACTCGACATTAAACCGCAGCATTTTTTACAACGACCATTTAGGGCGCCGCACCACACGAGTTCTTCGATTTCCCTCGTGGGCGGTGGCAGTATTCCAAAACCCGGTGAAATCTCCCTCGCCCATCGTGGCGTGCTGTTTTTAGATGAAGTGGCTGAATTTCCTCGAAAAGTCTTAGATTGCCTGCGCGAACCGATGGAAACCGGCGAAGTGGTGATTTCCCGCGCCGCCGCTAAGCTGACATTTTTGAGTCGCTTCCAATTGATCGCGGCGATGAATCCCAGCCCGAGCGGTGATATTGATAGCCAACACAGATCGAGCCCCGAACAGATTCAACGTTATCTCTCAAGGCTTTCGGGCCCATTTCTCGACCGCTTCGATTTAACCATTGAAGTGCCCAAACTCCCCGCGGGCACCTTAACTCAAGCCGCGCCGCAGACAGAAACCAGCCAAGATATCGCCAAACGAGTGAAGCTAGCACGTGAGCTACAACTCGCCCGTGCTGGTGTGCTCAATAGCGAACTTACAGGGAAACAATTGAAACGCTTTAGCGGACTCAGTGACGCTGATTTAGTGTTTTTGGAGCAAAGCGTGATAAAGCTTGGCCTCTCGGTTCGCAGTTTTCATCGTATACAAAGAGTTGCGCGCACGATTGCCGATCTGGAACAAGTGCCTAACACAGAACGCCGCCATATTGCCCAAGCACTGGGTTATCGCGCTATGGATAGATTACTCGCCCGCTTATCCCAGCAATATTAAGTTTGCCCGGGAATAAATGTTAACAAATGCACCGACCAGCAGTGCCTAAGATTGAGCCAAACGCCGACACCGAGTAACATAGGCCTCCAATTTTTGTCAGGGGGCTCGGATGGGAACGCTGTTTTCACAGATAAAAGGCTGTATCGCATTTTTAGGCTACGTTATAAATACCGTCTTTTGGACAATCCCAATCCTGTTGGTCAGTTTTATAAAACTGATACCTATCAGTTCGTTAAGGACTGCAACTAGCCATGTACTCGACTTTTGTGCCAGCGCTTGGATCAGTGTTAATGGTGTGATTGAGCGCTGCTTACATCCCGTTAAGATTGAACTGAGTGGTGACACCGACTTTTCCACTAAAGAGTGGTACATGGTGATTGCCAACCACCAGTCTTGGGTCGATATCCTGATCCTGCAGCGGATTTTTAATCGAAAAATCCCTTTCTTGAAGTTTTTCCTCAAGCAAGAACTGATTTTTGTGCCGATTTTAGGCCTAGCTTGGTGGGCGCTCGATTTTCCGTTTATGCGCCGTTATAGCACGGCACAGCTACGTAAAAACCCTAAGCTAAAGGGCAAAGACATTGAAATTACACGTAAAGCCTGTGCTAAGTTCAAGGCTAAACCTGTAAGTGTGATGAACTTTGTAGAAGGCACGCGCTTCAGTAAAGCTAAACATCAAAAGCAGAACTCACAGTTCCAACATTTGTTAAAACCTAAAGCAGGCGGCATGGCCTTCGCGCTATCGGCCATGGGTGAACAGATCCACAAGCTAGTCGATGTCTCCATTTATTACCCAGACTCAGTGCCAAGCTATTGGGACTACCTGACAGGTAAGTTGCCAAGCGTTAAAGTACACATCAAGGTTTCTGATATTGATCCTGCGATGCGCGGCGATTATATGAATGACCGCGATTTTAAAATTGGCTTCCAAGAACAACTGAATCAACTCTGGCTCACTAAGGATCAAGTGTTAAGCCAACTCGCTAGCCAAGCGAATAAAGAATAAAGGTAACGCCACTATGTTGAATTTCCTGCCCGGGCCAGTGTTGTTTATGCTGAGCTTAAGCTTGCTGATCATTAATACCGCCGTTTGGGGCTCGCTTATCAGCATAGGCGGAGTCGTAAAACTCGTGATGCCAGCGCAAAGTGCACGTAATGCGGTGACTGCGGTTATGAATCGTTTTATGTGGGCGTGGGCCTGCTGCAACGGTGGCATCTTGTATTTGATCGCTAAAATTGAGTGGGATGTCGAAGGGCTCGAAGGACTCGATAAAAACAGCTGGTACTTGCTGATCAGCAACCACCTCAGTGGCTTCGATATCGCCGCGCAAACTTATGTGTTACGCAACCATATTCCTATGCTGAAGTTCTTCCTCAAAAAAGAACTCATCTATGTGCCGATTATGGGACTGGGTTGTTGGGCGCTGGATATGCCATTTATGAACAGAACCAGCCCTGCAAAACTCAAGAAGAATCCAAAGCTTAAGGGCAAAGATTTAGCGACCACACGCCGCGCCTGCGAAAAATTTAAAAATATGCCCACATCAATCATTAACTATGTTGAAGGCAGCCGGTTTACCCGTGATAAATATCAACGCCAAAACTCGCCTTATCAACATTTGTTACGCCCTAAAGCAGGTGGAATCGCTTTTACCCTATCGGCCATGGGTGAGCAATTTACTAACCTGCTGGATATGACAATTGTCTACCCAGATGCGCCTGACGATATTCTGTTTGGGGTGATGAACGGCAAGGTCAGCAAGATTATTGTGCGGATCAACGCCCTGCCCGTACCTCAAGTCGATCCAACGCGTTATTTCTCTGAGTCTGAGTATCGCGTCGAGTTCCAACGCTGGTTAAACCAAGTGTGGGCGGAAAAAGATCAACAAATTCATGCGTTACTGCAAACAAATCAAAATGTCGCGGATAGCGCCACCAGCACTAATCACACTCAAGCAAGCTAGCTCGTCTCTAGCTTTGCTCTAGTTCAGCAACGCATGCCGCTGCAGCGAATAACTCCAATTCATTGAATACGGTTATCCCTGCTGCGCTGAGTTTTTCAGCCGTTAATTCTTGCCCCGCAATTAACTGTTTTACAAATTGACCATCGTAAATCTGCTTATTCCCACAGGATGGACTACGGGCTTTTAAAATCGCCACTTTAATCCCTTGTTGCTGCGCCAGCTTAAGCGCGAGATCGGCTCCCAGACTAAAAGCGTAGGTCACATCCTCACTCTGAGCGGTTAAGATACGCTGCCCAACCCGCTTGCCCGAGTAAACAACTGCTCACTAACACTTTTTCCACTGTCACCTCCAAGCGTGTCATTCCGCCCATAGCATAACGCGAAGGACAAACATGCAAAATGCATTTGGACGATTTCCCCCAAAGCCATCAACACCTGCAACAAGAACGGACGGCAAAAACCACTTCATTGTTGACAATTTAATATTTAAAAATTCATAAGCTAAAATATTAAAAACGAACAAATTAAAATAAAACTATAAAAATCATAACAATAAATAAAAAACAATTAGGATGTAGACTTACGTCTAAGTAAACACATTGTTGACAATCCACCAAGGGAGGGCTATTTTTTACCCATTGTCGACAATCCTATTAATAGTGATGCGCTCTATGTTGAAGCAAGACACGACGTTCGTTTCTGATGACACACATGTTTCCCACCTGCATAAGGTCAAATCGACCTCGGCAGATAAAACGTCGACCACACTCGCCGATCAAATTTTGGTGCAGATCCAAACCAGCATCATCAAGGGCGAGCTGCCTGCGGGCAGTAAAATTAACGAGCAAGCGCTGGCCGAAAAATACGGTATCAGCCGCGGCCCGACCCGCGAAGCCCTGCAAACCTTAGAAAGACAACGCTTAGTGGTGCGCGCCCCCCATGTTGGCGCCCGCGTCGCACAACTGACAGTGAGCGAACTTAACGACTTATATCAACTTCGTAGCGTACTCGAAGGCATGGCCTGCGAACTCGCCGCCAGTCGTATCACCCCAGAACAATTAGCCAAGTTAGAAGATCTACTCGCAACGCAAGAAGCGGCGCTCGCCAAGGGAGATACTTACTTCCAAGAGGAAGGCGATGTCGACTTCCACTACCAAATTATTCAAGCCAGCGGTAACAAACATCTGCAGGAAACCTTAGTCGGCGGCCTGTATCACCTGCTGCGCATGTACCGCTACCAGTGCACTAATAAAAATCGCCCCGTTAAAGCCATTGCCGAGCACAGACGCATAGTCGAAGCCATTGCCCAGCGCGATGGTGAACTCGCCAGTTTGTTGATGCGTCGCCATATCGAACAGGGGCGTAAAAATACCGAATTACGCTTAATTGAATTGCAAGCCAATGCAGCCGCAAAAGAAACCTTAGCCAACATCAGCTAAGTTTATACGGCTCAATATGTCACTTCCCATAAATGGAAAAGGATAAGGACAAGACCATGACCCAAAGCGCAGGATTACGTTTTCGCCAAGCTCTTGCTAAGGCTAAACCGTTACAAATCGTTGGCACCACCAATGCCTATTTTGCCTTGATGGCAGAGCAAACTGGCTTCCAAGCCTTGTATCTTTCGGGCGCTGGCGTTGCCAATGCTTCATACGGTTTGCCTGACTTAGGTATGACCTCAATGAACGACGTGCTGATCGATGCAGGTCGAATCACCTCAGCCACACAAGTGCCTTTATTGGTCGATATCGATACTGGCTGGGGCGGCGCATTCAACATTGCTCGCACCATCAAAGAATTCGAAAAAGTCGGCGTCGCCGCTGTGCACATGGAAGACCAAGTGTCGCAAAAGCGTTGCGGCCACAGACCTAACAAAGCGGTCGTGAGCATAGAAGAAATGGTCGATCGCATTAAAGCGGCCGTCGATGCCCGCACCGACCCTAACTTTGTGATCATGGCGCGTACCGATGCAGTTGCCGTTGAAGGCTTAGAAGCAGGTATCGAACGCGCGCAAGCCTATATTGCCGCCGGTGCCGATATGATCTTCGCCGAAGCCTTAACTGAGCTAGACCAATATCGCCACTTTAAAGCGCAAGTCAAAGCACCGATTTTGGCCAACATGACTGAATTTGGTCAAACCCAATTGTTCAATAAAGAAGAACTCGCGCAGGCAGGCGCCGACATGGTGCTCTATCCACTCGGTACTTTCCGTGCAGCCAACCAAGCGGCACTGAACGTCATGCAAGCGCTGATGAATGATGGTCATCAACGCAACGTGCTCGACACTATGCAGACCCGTAAAGACTTGTATAAGTACTTGGGCTACCACGCCTTTGAAGACAAGTTAGATCAACTGTTTAGCCAAGATAAATAGCTAAACAAGCTAGAAAGCAAAATACACAAGACCATGGATTGTCAGTAGAAGCGCAAGCTCATGTTGTTACTGAAACCCAGACGCTTTGCCCCAAGCAGCAAGGCGTCACCGAAAAGCTGCAACCCTACAGGGTTTGGCGTTAATGCAGATTTAACGTTAAACAAGTTACATAAAAAGTGCAGCCTTAACCAATAAATGTCGGCGAATGAACACTCAAAAATAAGTGCATTCATCCACCAGCAATAACCACATAGAGTTAACGGAAGGGAAGGATTATGTCAGAAGCTAAAAAACTAAGCGGTGCAGGATTACGTGGCCAGAGCGCAGGCGAAACAGCATTGAGCACAGTGGGCGTGTCAGGCAGCGGCCTCACGTACCGCGGTTATGATGTGAAAGATCTCGGTGAAAATGCTACCTTCGAAGAAGTCGCCTATCTCATTCTTTACGGCGAGTTGCCCACTCAAGCCCAGCTTGATGCCTACAAAACCAAACTCAAAAGCCTTCGCGGTCTGCCACAAGCATTAAAAGAAGTATTAGAACGCATTCCTGCTGAAACTCATCCTATGGATGTGATGCGTACTGGCTGCTCTATGCTAGGCAACTTAGAAGCCGAACACAGCTTTGCCGATCAGAGTGAAATCACCGACCGCCTATTGGCTGCGTTCCCATCGATCATCTGTTACTGGTATCGCTTTAGTCACGATGGCGTGCGTATCGACACTGAAACCGATGACGATCAAATTGGCGCACACTTCCTGCACTTATTACATGGTAAAGCGCCGTCGGCACTGCATGCTAAAGTAATGGACGTATCGTTAATTCTTTATGCAGAACATGAATTTAACGCATCAACCTTTACCGCTCGCGTCTGTGCTTCAACTCTGTCAGACATGCATTCATGCGTCACTGGCGCCATTGGTTCACTGCGCGGCCCGCTGCATGGCGGCGCGAACGAAGCGGCGATGGAACTGATCCAAGACATGAAAGATGAAGCCGATGCGCGCGACATCTTGATGGGCAAACTGGAGCGTAAAGATAAGATCATGGGCTTCGGCCATGCGATTTACCGCGACAGCGATCCACGTAATGCCATCATCAAAGAATGGTCAGAAAAACTGGCTGCCGCCAACGGTGACGACCGTCTATACCGCGTATCGGTTGCCTGTGAAGCCCTGATGTGGGAACAGAAAAAACTCTTCTGTAATGCAGATTTTTTCCACGCCAGCGCGTACCACTACATGGACATTCCGACTAAGTTGTTCACGCCAATTTTCGTGTGTTCACGGGTCACAGGCTGGGCTGCACACGTGATGGAGCAACGCTCTAACAACCGCATCATCCGCCCAAGTGCCGATTATGTGGGCGTTGCACCACGCAAAGTCGTCCCCATTGCCAACCGTTAAGCCAAGCTAACGACTCTTGGCGCGAGATTTTTGTTAAAGGACAGTCTCGCGCCAACTTCATTTTCCGAAATGGATGATGTTATGAACACTGCTATGAATACCCAATATCGCAAGCCCTTACCCGGCACCAAACTCGATTATTTCGACACCCGCGAAGCCATAGAAGCCATTCAAGCTGGCTCGTATGCCAAGCTGCCTTACACCTCGCGCGTTTTAGCTGAAAACTTAGTCCGTCGCTGCGATCCGGCCGTTTTGACCGACTCGCTAAAACAGATTATCGAATCTAAGCAAGAACTGGATTTCCCTTGGTTTCCTGCCCGCGTGGTGTGCCATGATATTTTGGGGCAAACCGCTTTAGTTGACCTTGCAGGTCTGCGTGACGCTATTGCCGCCAAGGGTGGCGATCCCGCCAAAGTGAACCCTGTTGTACCAACACAATTAATTGTGGATCACTCACTCGCCGTCGAATTTGGTGGTTTTGATAAAGACGCCTTTGCCAAAAACCGCGCCATCGAAGACAGACGCAACGAAGACAGATTCCACTTTATTGATTGGACGCAAAAAGCCTTTAAAAACATCGATGTTATCCCTCAGGGTAACGGCATCATGCACCAAATTAACTTAGAACGTATGTCGCCTGTGGTGCATTCACGCAATGGCGTGGCCTTCCCCGATACCTTAGTTGGCACCGACAGCCACACGCCGCACGTTGATGCGCTCGGCGTTATCGCCATAGGTGTCGGCGGCTTAGAAGCCGAAAGCGTGATGCTAGGGCGCGCATCCTATATGCGTCTACCGGACATTATCGGTGTTGAGCTCACGGGCAGACCACAGCCAGGCATTACGGCTACCGATATCGTATTGGCCTTGACCGAGTTTCTACGCGCACAAAAAGTCGTCTCATCCTACTTAGAGTTCTTCGGCGAAGGCGCAGCGGCACTGACATTAGGCGATCGCGCAACGATTTCGAACATGACACCTGAGTTTGGCGCTACTGCGGCCATGTTCTACATCGACCAGCAAACCTTAGATTATTTAACCTTAACTGGCCGCGAAGCCGAGCAAGTTAAACTGGTTGAAACCTATGCCAAAACCGCAGGTTTGTGGGCCGACAGCTTGACCGAAGTGCACTATCCACGCGTACTGCATTTTGATTTATCTTCGGTGGTGCGCACCATTGCAGGGCCATCAAACCCACATGCACGGGTGCCAACATCAGAATTGGCTGAGCGCGGAATTAGCGGCGTAGTCGAAAACGAGCCTGGCTTAATGCCCGATGGTGCTGTGATTATTGCGGCGATTACCAGCTGCACTAATACCAGTAACCCACGCAACGTGATTGCCGCAGGTCTCATTGCCCGCAACGCCAACGCTAAAGGCTTAAGCCGCAAACCTTGGGTCAAAACCTCACTCGCCCCCGGCTCAAAAGCTGTGCAGTTGTATTTGGAAGAAGCCAAGCTATTGCCTGAACTTGAACAACTCGGTTTTGGGATTGTTGGGTTTGCCTGTACGACGTGTAACGGTATGAGCGGCGCGCTGGATCCTGTGATTCAAAAAGAAGTGATCGACCGCGACTTGTACGCTACCGCAGTGTTATCGGGTAACCGCAACTTCGATGGCCGTATTCATCCCTATGCAAAGCAAGCTTTCTTAGCATCGCCGCCATTGGTCGTCGCCTACGCAATTGCCGGCACCATACGTTTCGATATCGAAAAGGATGTGTTGGGATTAGATAAAGACGGCAACCCCGTCAAACTTATCGACATTTGGCCATCGGATGAAGAAATCGATGCCGTGATTGCGACCAGTGTTAAACCTGAGCAGTTCCGTAAAGTGTACGAGCCCATGTTCGATTTAGCCGTCGATTACGGCGAAAAAATCAGCCCGCTGTACGATTGGCGTCCGCAATCTACTTATATTCGTCGCCCACCTTACTGGGAAGGCGCATTGGCCGGAGAGCGCACGTTAAAAGGCATGCGACCACTGGCGGTGCTGGGTGACAACATCACCACGGACCATTTATCGCCTTCTAACGCCATTATGATGGACAGCGCCGCAGGCGAATATCTGCACAAAATGGGCTTGCCGGAGGAAGACTTTAACTCCTACGCCACCCACAGGGGGGATCACTTAACCGCCCAACGCGCAACCTTTGCCAATCCTAAGCTTAAAAACGAAATGGCGCTGGTTGATGGCAAAGTGCAACAAGGCTCACTGACGCGTATCGAGCCAGAAGGTCAAGTGACCCGTATGTGGGAAGCGATTGAAACCTATATGGAACGTAAGCAGCCGCTGATCATCATAGCGGGCGCAGATTACGGCCAAGGTTCGTCCCGCGACTGGGCTGCCAAAGGCGTGCGTTTAGCGGGCGTTGAGGCCATTGTTGCCGAAGGTTTCGAGCGCATTCATCGCACTAACTTAGTCGGTATGGGCGTGTTGCCACTTGAATTTAAAGCGGGCGACAATCGTGCAACTTATGGAATAGATGGCACAGAAGTGTTCGATGTCCTCGGCACGCCAGCGCCACGAGCAGATTTGACCGTCGTCATCACCCGTAAAAACGGGGAGCGCATCGAAGTGCCGGTGACGTGTCGTCTCGATACCGCCGAAGAGGTGTCTATCTACGAGGCGGGCGGCGTATTGCAGCGTTTTGCTCAGGACTTTTTAGAGTCGAATCTGAAGTAAAACTCGCTTTCAACAGGTGGCGACTCCACACGTGAATCGCCACCTTTGATAGCAACGCTAACCTGTATCGCTATTCCCCTTGGAGTTAATAGCATGAGTAACAATCTTTTCCCGCCCCAAATCAAAGTCGCCGCAACTTATATGCGCGGCGGCACCAGTAAAGGCGTGTTTTTCCGTCTGCAGGATTTGCCTAAAGCCGCACAAGTTGCCGGCCCTGCCCGTGATGCCTTGTTACTGCGAGTGATTGGTAGCCCAGATCCCTACGGTAAACAAATTGATGGCATGGGCGCTGCCACCTCAAGCACCAGTAAAACTGTGATCCTCTCCCCTAGCACCCAAACCGATCACGATGTCGATTACCTGTTCGGCCAAGTGGCCATCGATAAACCCTTTGTCGATTGGAGTGGTAACTGCGGCAACTTAACCGCCGCCGTCGGTGCTTTCGCCATCAGCAATGGCTTAATTGATACGGCCCGCATTCCACAAAATGGCATCTGCACTGTGCGTATTTGGCAAGCCAACATAGGCAAAACCATTATCGCCCATGTACCCATCACCCAAGGTGAAGTGCAAGAAACAGGGGATTTTGAGCTCGATGGTGTGACCTTTGCCGCCGCCGAAGTGCAAATCGAATTTATGAATCCGGCTGCTGACGAAGATGCCAATTCTAACGGAGGGAGTGGCAGCATGTTCCCGACGGGCAATGTTGTTGATGTGCTAGAAGTGCCGGGTATTGGCAGCTTTAAGGCCACTATGATTAACGCTGGCATTCCCACCATTTTTATCAATGCTGAGGACTTAGGCTACACAGGCGCTGAGCTGCAGGATGATATTAACAGCGACACGGCGGCACTGGCTAAATTTGAAACCATTCGCGCCTATGGCGCTGTGCGTATGGGCCTGATTTCGCATATAGATGAAGCGATTACGCGCCAACATACGCCCAAGGTCGCCTTTGTTGCTAAACCCAAAGCCTATGTGTCATCGAGCGGCAAACCCGTCAATACCGATGATATCGACTTGCTCGTGCGCGCCCTGTCGATGGGCAAACTGCACCACGCCATGATGGGCACGGCAGCAGTGGCAATTGGCACAGCAGCAGCAATCCCCGGCACCTTAGTTAACTTAGCTGCTGGCGGCGACACTCAGGGCAAAATAGATGCGGTGCGCTTTGGTCATCCCTCTGGCACCTTGCGCGTCGGCGCAGAGGCGTCAATGGTTGACGGGCAGTGGACTGTGGTTAAAGCCATTATGAGCCGCAGCGCCCGCGTACTGATGGAAGGTTTTGTGCGAGTACCGAGCGATTGTTTCTAATCGTCTACAGGGTTCTGGATTAATAGCTAAAGGCGCACAAGGAAGATAATTCAAATGAAAAAAACAACGGCATTACGACAAATGCTCAGTGGTAGCGATATTCACGTCGCGCCCGGTGTTTACGATGGAATGACGGCACGTTTAGCTGAACAAACGGGTTTTAAGCTGGTTTACGCCAGTGGCGGCGCGATTGCGAGAAGTTGTGGTTTCCCCGATATAGGCATGCTGAGCTTTAGCGAAGTGTTGCATCGGCTAGAACAGATGGTCGAAGTGACTCAAGTGCCTATCATAGCGGATGCGGATACTGGGTTTGGTAATGCCATCAACGTGAGCCGCACAGTAAAAGCCTTTGAGCGAGCCGGTGTCGCAGCCTTGCATTTGGAAGATCAAACCTTTCCAAAGCGTTGCGGCCATCTGAATGATAAATCTTTGGTGAGTACCCAAGAAATGGTGCATAAGATCCATGTCGCCAAGGACAGCCAAACTGATCCAGATTTTATCTTAATTGCCCGCACTGATGCGATCGCCGTTGAAGGATTCAACGCTGCAATTGAACGCTCACAAGCGTATTTAGCGGCAGGTGCCGACGTGATCTTTGTCGAAGCACCCGAAACCGTTGAGCAAATTGAATTGATCGCTAAACATATTAAGCAGCCTAAGCTCATCAATATGTTCCACAGTGGTAAAACACCGCTGGTGTCGAAGGACAGACTGCAAGCATTGGGATACAAGTTCATCATTATTCCCTCAGACTTACAGCGAGCGACTATCCATGCTTGTCAGCACACCTTGCGCACCATTCTTGAGCAAGGTGACAGTGGCAGTATTGCCGAGCAGATGGTGTCGTTTGCAGAGCGTGAACGGATCATAAATACACAAGCGTATTTGGATCTTGACCTTGGCTATGGACGTAACTGAGTCAATGCAAGTTTAACCCTGCCATCTAAACGCTAAAACAGTTCAACCAAAGACCTTGCTTCTCCCCCTTCCGGCAAGGTCTTTTTCTATTCCCCTTCATGATTTTAGTGACTCTGCGCACTGGTTTTCGCTGCATTTGTCGCAGCATCATATGTTGGCCTATCTTAAACAGTGCTAAGATTCTTAAGCTTAAACACGGGAAAAAAAGCTCGTCATAACCAGCACAAAGACACTGAAACAGTATATTTAAGCTATCGCATGATCGGTGATAGAATCGCGCCCATCGATTTTGGTTATTTTTAAACCAAGTCAGTTATTTAAACTAAATTTTTACAACAAAATGGCATTTAAGGTCTAGGCTAAGAACTAAACTAAATAGAAACCTAATCAGGATGGGTCCGTTTTTTGGTAGGGGAAAATTTGAGTCAACTAATCCACAAGCTTGTGCTAAGCGCGCTTTGTATCCTAAGTTTGTGGGGGATATCGTGCAATGGATTAACGCAACCCTTGAGTGCGGCTTTTACACAGCTTAAATTTGAACATATTCGCAGTGAAGATGGTCTCAACCAGAATACAATTACCAGCCTGTTTATGGACAGTGCTGGCATGTTGTGGATTGGCACTCAAGATGGTTTGCATGCCTATAATGGTCATAACTTCAATATTTTCACCCACTCACCCAACGATCCTAACAGTATTTCTGAAAGTTATGTCTCTGACATTATTCAAGATTCAGAAGGCTACATCTGGGTTTCCACGTTCAGCCAAGGAGTCAATCGACTCGATTTGAGCACTGGGACCTTTGAACACTTTGGCCAAGAACAAGGCTTAACCGATCCCCGCACCACTAAACTCAGCATAGTGGGTAATACACTCTGGATTGGCACTAAAGCAGGGCTATTTTCCCTATCGATCAAAACTAAACGCATTACCCAAGTAAGTTTAGGTAATAGTGTCGAACCCCATATCACAAGCCTAGCCAATGTTGAAAACACTTATCTGTTAGCTGGAACCCAAGATAGCGGCACCTTTGCTGTCAGTGCAAATACCATCACCCGCTTGAACGTGCCGCAAAATGTCACGGCCTATCAAATTAAAGCGAACTCGGCCTATTCGATCAGCTTAGCGCTCGGTGGACAGCTATGGCACTACAACTTAGCCTCGCAACAGGGCGAAATCCTTTGGCAGACCGACGATAACGTGCCTTATATCAAGGATTTTATCCAAACTGAACAGGGTGATTTTTGGGTCGTCGGGCCTGAAGCGGGTCTTATTCAACTGGAGAGAAACAACAAAGCATTTAATGCGACTTACCACAGGTATGATCCTAAGCGCACCAACAGTATCAGTGAAAACAACATACTGAGTTTGCTGCAAGATCCCTTTGGTAATTTATGGTTAGGCGCCAGTTATTCGGGCTTAGATAAAATAAATACCCGCCGCCAGTATTTTCAGCATATTTTCGAATACACCCCAGATCTGTCGCAACAGAGTAACAATATTCGCACCTTGTTCCGCAGTAAAGATGATGCCCTCTGGATAGGTACTGAAGGCGCAGGGCTTAAGCGCATATTAACGAACGGGCAATATGAGCACTTTACGGAGAGATTTGCGAACGCCTTAGGGATGCATCAACGCAATTTAAATCTCACCCTGCGAGATATTGATCAAGACAAAGCGGGCGTGCTCTGGTTTGCGACTAACTATGGACTCGGCCGGTTGTCGCCAGAGGGAGAATTCCAATTACTCAAGGTCACTGCAAGTACGGACCAAGGCTCTGAAGCCAATTATATTCGTAATCTAGAAATTGATGATCAAGGCCATCTCTGGGTAGCAACGACTCACGCCCTCTATCGCAAGGCTATAGATAACGATGAGTTTACTTTTATCTCATTGGCGAATATTGACCATTTCTCTCCAGCACAAAACCAACTTTTAATCCTAAGAGCACATAAAGATACGCTATGGATTGGTACACTCGATGGTTTGTTGAAACTGGACATGCAGACGGGTATAGGGAAAACTTACTTCCATCAAGCTGCTAATAAGAAAAGCTTAATCAATAACCGTGTCCGCGATATTTTAGTGACTCAGGCGGGCGAGGTGTGGTTCGCCACCCATGGTGGCATCAGTATATTACCTTCTCAAGATGCCAATGCAGGCTTTACCCATTACACCCGCGATCAGGGATTACCAAGCGATACTATCTACGCCTTATTAGAAGACCAACAACATAATATTTGGTTTAGCAGTAATGCGGGCATAGGCAAACTAAACCCTAAAACCAATCGTGTCATCATATTCAACGAGCAAGAGGGATTACAGGCGCTGGAGTTTAACGGTGGTGTAAAACTGCAAGACAGCGATGGCGATCTCTGGTTTGGTGGCATTAATGGTATCAATCGTTTTAATCCCAAGTTGATTCCGGATCAACGACCCGATGTTAAAGTCGCGCTCACAGGCTATAGCATTGCGGGAAAAGACCATACGATTCTCGACTTAAGTCATCCTCCTAGCATAGTGATGGACTATAGCGATCAGCTGATCAGTTTTGAGGTGACCTCATTGGATTTCAGCTACACAGGTAAAAATCGTTTTAGCTATTATCTTGAAGGATTTGATAACGAATGGCATGAGCTACCCACAGGCAATGAAATCACCTTCACTAACATCAATCCTGGTCATTACCGATTGCATGTTCGCCATGGGCTGCAATACAACTCAGCAGGTGCCTATGCACTGCTTGTCGATCTGAATGTACAAGCCCCCTTCTATCGCACTCAGTTCGCCTACGCCCTTTATTTCTTACTCACATTAGGCTTGCTGGTTTGGATTATTCGCTGGCGTAAAAAGAAACGTCACATACAAAGTGAATTTGAAACCAGTATCCGCGCCTCTGAGGAGCGACTAAAGCTGGCACTGTGGGCATCTGGCGATGGCATGTGGGACTGGAACATACCCGAAAATCGAGTCTATCGTACCAATATGGATGCTTCGATTCCCCATTGGAATAGCAGCAATATTGCCCATGAGAGCATGCACTCAGAAGACAGAGAGAGATTCAAACTTGAGCTAAACGAGCATCTTCAAGGCCGCTCACCTTTCTTCGAAGCCGAGTACCGTGTCGAACGCTCACCGGGTAATTGGGTATGGATTTTAGATCGTGGCAAAGTGGTTGAAAAAGATAGTTTAGATAACCCGATCCGCATGACAGGGACTAACCGTAACATCACCTCTCGTAAGCTGATTGAGAACGAGTTGGTCTTGTCCTCACAAGTGCTCAACAGCATGAATGAAGCCGTTGTCGTAGCGGGCCTAGACTATCGCATTCGCTCAGTAAACCCTGCATTTTGCACGATAACAGGCTACACAGAACGCCAAATCAGCGACAGACATTTTACTCACTTAGCCTTTGGCCGCCAACAGCGTGAATTGTTCAATACCATTGAACAGCAGCTGCTGCGTCATAAACATTGGGTTGGGGAACTGTGGATCCGCAATAAACAACGGCAGGCAATTCTAGTCTGGCTAGAGATCAACCAAGTTATCGACATTAAAGGTGAAACCAGCCACTTCGTTGCGGTATTTACCGACATTACAGAGCGAAAAAAAGCCGAAGAAGATCTGCGTTTCCTCGCCAGTTTCGACACGTTAACTGGCCTACCCAACCGAACCTTGTTCCAAGACAGGCTTAATCACGCGATAACCCAAGCGCATAGAGCGAACAATATCGTCGCCTTACTGTTTTTAGATCTCGACCGCTTTAAACATATCAACGACTCCATGGGTCACCATGTCGGCGATTTACTGCTCAAAGCCGTTGCCAGAAGACTGCAAAATGCAGTGCGCGATGGCGATACGGTTGCACGCTTAGGCGGTGACGAATTTACCATTATTTTAGAAGGAGTGGCCAAAACCAAAGCCGCTACTTTGATCTCAGAAAAAGTGCTCAGAGCATTCCAAACGCCCTTTTTATTAGACGATAAAACGCTGACCATTTCGACCTCTATCGGTATCAGTCTCTATCCAAACGATGCCGACAACGCCGACTCGCTGATTAAATTTGCCGATACTGCCATGTACCACGCAAAATCATCAGGCAGGAATAACTTCCAGTTTTATACTTCTAAATTAAATGAAATTGCCACGCGCCATGTGCAACTCGAAAGTGGGTTAAAACAGGCGATTCAGCGCAACGAGTTGAGCTTAGTTTATCAGCCTAAGTTCTGTTTAAAAGATGGCTCGCTGACTGGGATAGAAGCGCTTTTACGTTGGCATCACACTGAACTTGGCCCCATCTCCCCCGTCGAGTTTATTCCGCTGGCGGAAGAAACCGGCATAATCACCCAAATTGGCCATTGGGTAATCAATCATGCTTGCCAGCAATTAGCCGAATGGAACAGCTTAGGATTCAATGGTATCACTGTCGCCGTTAACCTATCGGCGCGCCAGCTTAAGGCTGATATTATCTCCACCATAGAAGTGGCCTTGGCAGTTTCTGGTCTACCAGCACAGTCCCTTGAGCTTGAACTGACAGAGTCGATGATCATGGGCAATCCGCAGGAGTCGGTCAGTATTTTGTCAAAACTCAAGGCCCTAGGCTTAACCATAGCGGTGGATGATTTTGGGACGGGTTATTCGAGCCTGAGTTATCTCAAACGCTTCCCGATAGACACGCTGAAAATTGATCGAGAGTTCGTCAGAGACATCACCAATGATCCCGACGATGCCGCCATCACCAGCGCCATTATCGCCCTCGCCCACAGTTTAGACCTGAACGTTGTCGCCGAAGGCGTAGAGACCCAAGAACAACTCAACTTCTTGGCGATGCAAGGTTGCGATCAAGTACAAGGTTTCTTACTCAGTAAACCCTTAAGTGCCGCGGATTTTTTAACTTTGCTCAAAAACCAATCTAAGCCACAGCCGATTTGAGTTGAGTTGAGTTGAGGCGAAGCCTACAAATGTCATCGTCAAAAATAGCCAATAAAAAAGGCTCCTAGGAGCCTTTAATCATCACCACAACATCCTTACTTTGCTAAACGTTCAACACGCTTAACCCAGCCTTCTGGACCTTGAATGTGGCCCTTTTGGATTTCGGTATAGAGTTTGTAGATGCGCTGAACATGCTCGCCCACTTCACCATTACCGACAGTGACAACATGGCCATCTTCAAAAATGTAGGAGCCCACAGCTGAAACCACGGCCGCTGTACCAAAACCACCCGCCTCGACAATTTCACCAGATTCGATATCGGCGATAAATTGATCAAGCATGACAGTCTCTTGGCGCACTTCACAACCAAGCATCTCACCCAATTCCATGATGGATTGCGAGGTGATCGACTTAAGAATGGTATCTGTGAAGGTGGGAATAATCACAGTGCCATCTTTTAAGATGTGGAAATGGTTCATCGCGCCCGCTTCTTCAATCTGTTGATTGGTCGAGTCGAGATATAACACTTGCGATGCACCAAAGGCTGCCGCAGCTTTACCCGCACGCAACGAAGCCGCATAGTTACCCGCCGCTTTTGAGGCGCCAGTGCCACCCGATACCGCGCGATGGAAAGTTTTGCTGATCAATAAGCGTATGCCTTTGTTCACGCCCGCTGCGTAATAAGCACCACTTGGGCTTAATACCACACAGAAGGTATAACGCGTGCTTGGGCTAACAGAGAGACGGTCTTCGGTCGCAAAAATAAAGGGGCGAATATACAGACACGCACCTTCTTGCATCGGGAACCACAGGCGATCGACATCGATCAACGCATTGATCGCATCCATCTGCACTTGTTCATCGATATTAGGAATACAGACGATATCGGCGGAGCGATTCATCCGCTCGGCATTCTTATTAATGCGGAAAGTATAAATCTCGCCATCTTCGTGCATAAAGGCTTTCGCGCCTTCGAAGATCGACTGGCCATAATGCAACGCCATTGCACCCGGGGCCATTTCAAATGGACCATAAGGAACGATGCGCGGATCGCACCATTGTCCGTCATGATAATCCATCAAAAACATATGATCGGTTCTGAGGCTACCAAAGCCCACATTCCCCTCGGGCTTGAATTGCTCAGTACGGCGCTCAGACGCAGGTTTTAAATTGTAAGTTATTTCCATCGCATACCACCTTGATTACTGAACAAGCAGACTAGGGAGCGACAGGAATAAAGTCAAGAGGGGCGCGCATATAATGCCAATGGCAAGTATTTTTGCCACAATAGGGTCGAACTCCCAATGAGACGACCCTATGTCAGATTATAAGATGATCCCCTGCGAACACTACGATTACCTCGAACTTGCCTGCCTGCGCGGTTATCAGCTCAACATTGAGTTGATTAATGGCACCCAGTGCCAAGGCCAAGCCATCACCACGCAGACCAGAGCCGACAAAACCGAGTGGCTTGTTATCCAGCAGCAAACTCAACACGCCCTTAGGCTCGACCATATCGTTGCCATCACGCCTGCCGATGCGAATGCTGAATTTGGCAGGGTGCTTATTGCCACTAAACAAGATTAACAGTGGCAACACATGGCAACTATAATTTTATCGGTTGAAATCGGTCACTGGATCGCCGCGATCACAGACACTTCAACCAAATATTCGGGCTCAGCAATAGCAGCCTGCACGCAAGCGCGGGCTGGTGCATGGCCTTTAGGCACCCAAGCATCCCATACGGCATTCATCGCATCATAATCACCCATGTCTTTCAGATAGATAGTCGCTGACAATATATGCTCACGTGAACTCCCCGACTGAGCTAACAAGGTATCGACTTCCTCCAGCATAGTGACGGTTTGCTCAGTGATATCTTGATACTTATCCTTCGCCACTTGGCCACACAGATACACAGTACCTTGGTGAATGACTATGCTGCTCATGCGGGTGCCAACGTCTAAACGGGTAATGCTCATATTGATCATCTCTTAAATCAGTACATTGAAATAAAGGGTTTCACTCAAACCGAATAGGCCATTTTAACGATAAACAGGCGTTATGTCTGCGCCGCTAACTTAGGCCAAGGCGAGTAGAAACGTGCCATCAAGGCAAATAAACCGAGACCACAGCTCACCACGGCCAACCACACTAACGGCGTCGCCACAGCTAAATTCACTAATTGGAATCCTACCAAGGCCGAACACGCCGCGATTAACGCGAAAGGCAACTGAGTCACCACGTGGTCATGGGGAGCGCAACCTGAACTGGTCGCACTGAGCACGCTGGTATCTGAGATGGGCGAGCAGTGATCGCCAAAAACTGACCCCGCCATCACAGCGCTCAATACAGGCAATAACAGATGAGGATCTAAATTATGGGCAATCTCAGCGCCAATCGGGATCATAATCGCAAATGTTCCCCAGCTTGAACCCGTCGCAAAAGCCATAATCGCGCAGAGTAAAAACATGCCCGCCACCAGCAAGTGCGGAGAAAGATAAGACTTAGCCCAAGCAGCTAACAATTTCGCCACGCCAAGATCTTGGATCACAGCGCCAATCATCCAAGTACAGAGCAAAATCGCAATGGCGAAAGCGATCATACGCACACCGTGGCTCAAGTCCCCCACTAACGCCGTTAAACGTCGCCCAGACAAGCTCAACATAATCAGAGTGACTAAGGTCGCCAACAAACAAGCGTCGCGCATAGAGGCGCCAATATCAGCCTTAGCCAGCCAGAGCGACACATCCCAAGACGAGACCTGCTGAGCCCCCGACCACAAAGTTAATCCCACTGAAGCCAATAACAGCGTCAGCATAGGAATAGCAAGCAGCCAAGGATTTCCCCTAACCTCGACCGCATTTGAGGATTTGGCCTCTATAGGGGCAACAAAAGAGCGAAACCCCACACCATACCAAGCGACAAGCACGGATAAACCTAAAGTCACTATGGCGTAAAAATTAAATAAAGCCACATCGATAAAGGCTTCCAGCGGTGACACGGGCAAAAAGCTGATCCCCGCAATCAGAGCCATCACATAGGGGCCCCAGCTAGAGAAAGGCAATAGCGCACACAGAGGTGAAGCGTTGGAATCGACCAAATAGGCGAGCTGATCATGACGAATGCCATAACGCTGGCTTAATGGCTGACAAACATGGCCGACGGCAAGACAACTGAAAATTCCATCGATAAACACTAACCAACCGAGGAAAACGACGCCCAGACGCGCCTGACGTTCAGTGCGGATACGGCTATAAAGCCAATCACCAAACTGACCCACGGCGCCGCCACGTGCTAATAACTGCGTCATGCTGCCTAGCAGCAACATGGCCAATAGCACATTGAGGTGCCACGCTTGCCAAGCACCTTGGGCATAGAATTGTTTAACGCCGATATCAAGCAAATACCGCCCAGTTTGCAGTGGATCAAATTGGGCGATCAATAGGGCGCCAGAGACGATGCCGACGCCTAACGCCACCAGTGTACGACGTAAAAACAGGGCTAAGGTTAAGGTCAACAGTAGCGGGAGTATGGCGAGCAGACTAGGCGACATGGACCATTCCGATAAAAAATAAAACCAAGAATACTAACGAGTTAATAACAAATGCAAAAAAACTTAATTTAGAACCCAGTAATAGGGTGTTTTTTGACCAAACGACAAGAATCGCTATTCCTTAAGTTCTAGGCACTGCTAGAATCACAGTCCCATCCAGAAACCATAGGACTCTCCAGATGAGCCTTGAATTACTGTCCAAACTGGAAACCAAAATCCAGGCTGCACTCGAAACTATCGAGCTTCTAAAAATGGAGCTTGAAGAAGAGAAGCAAAAAGCGTCTACGCTGAGTGAGCACAATCAACAATTGAATGCGCAAAACCAGCAACTACAAGAAGAACTCACTTCTTGGAACGAAAAAGTGACTGGCCTTGTTGGCTTGTTAAACAGCGAAATCTAAACTGCATTAGTTTGATGATGCTGCGCTTCGATCAGTTCGTTCAATTCTAAAATAGCCTGCTTCACTTTTGGCAGGCTTTTTCTTGGCAGCAAAAACCGTCCCTTCTCAAATTCCAATCGTCCTAAGTCTTTAACCCAAATAACACCAGTGAGAAAAATACGCGCATGCTTAACGATAAGCTTAGGTGCGTAGACAGGAAAAACTCTCATATGACCACCTACAAGCATTCTTGTTGTTATTGATTACAGTTGTTTGACAGAAGCTTTACCACTTGAGTTTCATCGTTAGCGTGCTTTTTTTCATAATTTATTGCCAAAAACAGTTAATCATCTGATTTAGTTAACTTATCAATTTGCCACGCTGTAACCCAAATAAACAAAGCGCCATAATAATGTCACTTGCCATTTTTTTGACGCTCTGCTAAATTAACAGCGTTACTCAGGGTAAAAATGAGTCCTCTGGCTCAAGTCCGTACTTTCTTTTACAAGAAGTACGGTTTTTTTTGCCCTTTTTTTTGCCTCACTTTTATTCAATAAGTTCAAGCGACTAACCTCAAAATCGCCTAGTCTGCGCCGTACCGCAATAAAAAAGGAGCCCTCAGGCTCCTTTCAAACTCAGTATATTCAGCATTATCACAAACCCGCATGACAGTGATGTGATAACGCCATAAAACTATTTTTTGGTTAAGTAGAAAGCGATATCTAACAGTTCGTCGTAGGATTTAATCGCGCCAGTCTCAACACGATACTTACCGTTAACGACAAGAGCAGGTACGCCTGTCAGTTTAGCGTTTTCAGTATCACGCTTCATTTTCGCCATCTGCGCCTTCACCATGAAAGATTCTGCCGCCGCATCGAAGGTTTTACCATCGACACCGTTAGCCACGAAAAGGGCACGAATATCGGCAAGGCTAGTAAAGTGTTCTTTTTTCTCATGAATGGCAGAAAATAACGCCGCATCCATTTTTTCATCGACATTTAACTGATGTGCAACAGCAAATGCGCGTGACATTTCAACGCCCATTTCTTTACCAATAAAATCAACGTGTGCTTGGTTAAACGCTACGCCTTCTGGCTTTTCGGCGAGAATTTTTGGCACAACTGTTTTAGAGAAATTAAAGCAGTGTGGGCAATAGAAAGAGAAAAACTCAGTGATCTCTGGCTTAGCGGTTGCTGGGCCATCATTAATCACTGTGTAGTGCACACCTTCTTGGTATTCCACAGCCGATACAGCCAGTGGCGCCAGTAACAAAGCCGCGGCCATAAGTAATACTTTTTTCATGAACATTCCTTAAATCATTTTTGATAAATTGGCTGGAGACTAACATATTCCATTTTTTGAGTGTAACTCAAGCTTAAGAGTTCAATCTAATGTCACAAGATACGTCTGTGACATCATATTTTGCTCAATACTAATAAGGCACTAGGCTCAGTGGTGGCTCGCCAAGGGCAAAAAGCTGCTCCTTAAATGCCAAGATCTGCTGTTCCCAATACTTTTCATCCCCAAACCAAGGGAAGTTCATCGGGAAAGCTGGATCGTCCCAGCGACGACCAATCCACGCGTTGTAGTGCACCATACGCAGCGCCCGCAGCGGTTCAATCAAGGCTAACTGCCTTGTATCAAACTCACAAAACTCTTCATAGGCTTCGAGTAATATCTCAAGCTGCATCAACTGCTGCGCTCTATCACCCGTTAACATCATCCATAAATCTTGAATCGCCGGCCCCATGCGAGCATCGTCTAAATCGACGAATCCGGGACCATCTGGCGTCCACAAAATATTGCCTGGGTGTAAATCGCCATGCAAACGAATGGCCGCAAAATCTTGGCGATCCCAAATCGCATTCGCCTTAGCCAACACTTGCTCAACGACGGTAAAAAACGGCAAGCGTAGGCTGTTAGGTACCAGATTGGATTGCTTTAACCACGCGAGCGGCTCGGCGCCTAAAATCTGCGGATTCAGCGGTTCACGTTCAGCAAATACAGTTTGCGCTGCGTACTGATGTATACGACCGATGAATCGACCCACTAATTCCAGCTGTTCTAAATTATCGACTTCAAAGGCACGGCCACCCAAGGAAGGAAACAGGGTAAATCGATAGCCTTGGTACTTGTGTAAGGTATGACCTTCGATGATCACAGGTACCGCAATTGGGATATCTTCTGCCGCAAGTGCGAGCGCATAATCATGCTCCTCTTGGATCTGCGCGTCGCTCCAACGGTCGGGACGATAGAACTTCACCACATAGCGCAGACCTTCATCGCTGCGGAACTGATACACGCGGTTCTCGTAACTGTTTAGCGCGAGCAAGCCTGTTTCTGGGTACACGCCCAGACTTTCGATCGCATCTAAGATCAAATCCGGTGTTAGCGCTTGAAAATGAAACTCAGCGCCGCTAGAACTCGTGGTTGGTGGCGTCATATTCTGACTCATATTCAGTTCACTCTTAGGTGAGGTTGCAGCAAAGTGGCTAAGTATTCCAGCACCTCAAAATCGG
Organism: Shewanella sp. SP1S1-7; assembly: GCF_031932105.1. Classification (NCBI taxonomy): domain Bacteria; kingdom Pseudomonadati; phylum Pseudomonadota; class Gammaproteobacteria; order Alteromonadales; family Shewanellaceae; genus Shewanella; species Shewanella sp. SP1S1-7. Next base: position 67,521 of record NZ_JAUOEU010000017.1, on the reverse strand, counting down.
CTTCTCGTTCGGTCGAGAGCCAGCAAATGTTGCCGTAAAACTCATAATTGAGCCATAACTGGCTGCCTTCAAATTCTAATAACCATTGATGCCTGTCGGCGCCCCACTGACGCTCGCGCACAGTGCAATCGAGCGCCGCGGCTAAGGGTTCGGCAAAGTCGGCGAAACGATCAAAATCGATATCCGCACTGACCGCTAAACTTAAGGCGCTTCTATCTAAGCGAATGGTATCTAAGCTAATGGCTTTTAGATGCGTGCTTGGTAATTTCATGCTTGTTATCCAATCAACTACTACATGACATGATCAAACCTTGGCCCCAGTCCGGTGGACGCTTGGCCAAGTCTTCATGTTCTGCGTGTTCAGCAAAGGGCTGAGTTAAGATTTTTTGCAGCAAATGCAGCGGCGCAAGATTACCCTCTTCTACCGCGATTATCGCCTCTTGGGCTAAATAGTTACGCAAAATATATTTGGGATTCACACTATTGCGCTCAATTTGCCACGCAGGGATATCAGCCACCGCGCCCAATCGCTGTTGATAGGCTTGATACCAAGCATCAAACTGGCTGACATCGATAAAGTCATCCCGCAGCGCACTGTGTTTGCTGGTCGGATCTAACTTACCTAATTGACGCCAAGTCTGAGTGTAATCAAGCTGATTTTTCTCCATCAGCACAGTGAATCGACCTATGAGGTCGAGATCCTGTTTGTCCTGCTCTACCGACGAGACATCAACTACTGAAAGACCTAGTTTTGCCCGCATCAAGCGCAAATAAGGCTGCACTAGCGCCTCTTGGTATTGATTAAGAATGGCAATTAAGTCATCGGATGGGATCACAGGTGTGAGCGCCTGCGCTAAGCGTTGCAAGTTCCACAAACCGACACCCGGCTGCTGACCAAAGGCATAGCGACCTTCGGTATCCGAATGATTGCAGATAAAATCTTCTTGAAATGTATCGAGGAACGCAAAGGGACCGAAGTCAAAACTGTCACCCAGAATCGACATATTGTCTGTGTTCATCACGCCATGGGCAAAACCGACCGCCTGCCAGTGGGCAATCATCTTGGCGGTATCTTGCACTACCTGTAAAAACCACGCCTTATAGCCTGCGGCATCACAACTCAAATGGGGATAATGCTGAGTAATAGTGAAGTTGAGTAATTGGATCAGTTTATCGGCGCGGCCGCGCTCACTGTGGCAGAAAAACTCGAAATGACCGAAACGAATATGGCTGCGGGCTAAACGCACGGTAATAGCTGCGGTTTCTTGGCTCTCACGCCATACGGGTAAGTCAGAGCCAATCACGGCCAAGGCGCGGGTCGTCGGCACATGTAAATGATGCAGCGCTTCAGAGACTAAAAACTCACGTACGGCAGAGCGCATAACGGCGCGGCCATCACCACGGCGCGAATATGGCGTCGGACCGCCGCCTTTAAGGGCAACATCCCATGCGCCATTTGGGCCAATCGCTTCACCTAAAATGATCGAGCGTCCATCCCCTAAGCGCGGCGTGTAACCGCCAAATTGGTGGCCGCTATACACTTGAGCATAGTAAGTCGCGCCATCGACGGCGGCATTGCCAGACAAGCCCAATAACAGCTCATCTGTGGGTTGGCTTAAGCCAATCAATTGCGCAGCGTCATCACTCCATGCCAGCCATTCAGGCTTAGTAATCCCTTGCGGGTAAACTTGCGAGTAAAACTCAGGTAACTGCGTAAAAAAATCCTGTTTAAACTTCATCTTGTCCACCTATTGGCTCATGGTCTTGCAAACCAGCACCGACTTATCGTCGAACTCACATAGGTGCCCACATTGATACACCCCAAGGCCAAAGCCACTCACGCCAGAGCTGCTTAGACGCTGCATGCCGTGGGCCTTGCTCTGGCATTGCGCTAGGGTGTCGTAGTAGCCATTAATATCCTCGGCCTGCAAAGGCGTCACCGGAATGGCACTCACATCGGGATAATAAAATAGGGTCCATTCTGGGGTTTTAGTACAGCCACTGAGTAGCAATAATCCAAGCCCGAATAAGACATTCGGTAAGGCATAGCTTAGTTTCATTTTTCCCCTATCAAGCCCATAAAAAAAGCGAACCTTAGTTCGCCTTTTGCGCATTCAGTTAGCAGGGATTCTACACTGCTTAGACGAGGGAAATAACCGCTTTTCGTTTAAGGGTTTACCCGCTAAGCACTCCCAACCAAAGTGTTAAGCCGTAGTTGCTTTAGCCTGTGCTTTCTCAATCCGATTGATCCGGCCCTCAAAGCCAGTGACAGTGCCATCGCTCAGCCCAAGCTCTAATGCTTTACGGCAAATGACAATGGCGGCATCGAAGGCTTGGGTATCATTCAGCAAGGTGGCTAAATGCAAGAAACCGGAAGACTTAAGCTCTGTATCCTTGCCTTGCTCGGCGCTAGCCGCTTGGAACAGTGCGACATATTCTTCAGCTAACTGAGCGCCATAGTTGAGATAATCCGCCGATTTACGCTGCTTGTAGCACTCTGCGACCATATTTTGCAGCGCGGTATAGCGAGCACTGGCTGACGTTGCCCCTTGATATTCTTCAAAGGCCCGAACTAAGGTTACATTCGCCCAAGCCCCTGGCGCACCGACCTCTGAACGCGTGCTCGATGCAGGCTCAGCTTCAGTCTTAACGTCAGCTTGTTCATCTGTTGGCGTGGTGCCTAAAATGATCACCGCCTCTTCATTATGGGCCGCAGGAATATCGACTTCGATGATATCTGTGTCTAGCTCCACCGAAATGTTCGCCGGCTCATTCGTCTCACGGGGCATTAATTCAGCTTCAACTTCGATGATAGGCTCAACTTCCACCACGCGAGTGTCCTCAGCCTGCTCAACTGGCTCAGGCTCTACGCGCTCGGGTTCAGCAGCGGAGGAAATAGGTACCTCTTCGGTAGGAACAACAGGTTTTACCGTGGTCGACTTAGGTTTCATCGCCTCTTGTTCTTCTTTCGCCAATCGCTGCGCGCGAAGGAATAAAAACACCCCGACAGCAATTAGTATAAATACGACTATGATCTTCATTCTTGTTCACCTTTGATGGCCGCTTCTCGTCAGAAGCCGTGTCAATTGGTTTGCCAAAATCCATTAGGACAGTGTCCATGGCAACCGAGTCTAGCTAAAAATTGAGCAGAGATTAACCGCTATTAAAGTCCATTGTGTCGGTGTAAATCAAGTATTTATGCCTTTTTATACGATCTTGCGCTCAAATAGTTATAGCCAATTGCGCTAGACTGACGCAACCGTGTTGCCTTATCACCCCAATTGCCCAGCTTACGACAAATATAAGGAAAACCTGATGCAAAGTATTCTTATCGTGGCCCACGCTAGCCCCTACGGGACAGAAAAGCTATTTAACAGCCTACGCATCGCATTAGCACTGAAGGATCAGGATGAACAAGCCGTCGATCTTAAACTCTTTCTCATGTCTGATGCCGTGTTTGGCGCACTCAAAAATCAAACCACACCCGACTTAAGCTACAACCTACAACAGATGTTCGAGATCCTCTCAGTGCAGCAAGTGCCGATCCTGCTTTGTAAGACCTGCGCTCAAGCGCGAGGCGTCACGGCGGAAATGATCATCGAAGGCGCGCACATAGGTACGCTACAAGATTTAACTCGCTGGACACTGGCTGCCGACAAAGTGATGCATATCTAAGGTTTATTTTTAGGTGTGACATTGGGGATAGTTGAATTATTTGAAGCCCTATTTTGTGCGCACCTTCATAAATTGGCGCTTTCATTTTGTCAGCGTCAATTTCTCTGCCTATGATGGGATATCCGAGTGACAAGCTAAGGTATTCCAATGGGCACAGCCACACTGCTTACGGGCAAACTCCTGTACGAACACCAAACCATTGCCGCTATGGTAACGATTTATTGCAAGGCGAAACACCAAGGCCAAGACGCGATAGGCCTATGTGCAGATTGCATTGAGTTATTGGATTATGCCGCAACGCGCCTAGATCGCTGCCCCTACGGACAAAGCAAACCCACCTGTAATAAATGCCCTGTACATTGCTACAAACCAGCGCAGAAACAAATCGTCAAAGAGATCATGATCTTCTCCGGTCCTAGGATGCTGTTACCGCATCCCATTCGCGCAATCAAACACTTACTCGCGGAACGCATTCCCGTTCCCAGCGTTGTGCCAGAGGCGGCTTCAAATCGTCATCGGCGCATAGCCAACCAGCAGAAAAACTAACGGCGATACTTTTACCGAGCCGATTTCCCTGATATAACAGGGCTCGAGGTATCGCATATGAACGATTTTAATACTTTTTTCGCTCAAGCTTACTGGTGGTTGTCGTTATTCGGAGGCGTACATTGCCTCGCGTTAGCTATTTATATTCGCTACTTTTATCACCCAGACGGTAACCAAAAACTCCTCGCCGCTTTCTTAAGTCTCATCGCCCTGTACTTCCTAACGGGATTGTTGAACCGCGATAACAGTCCAATTCCGATCCATATTCTATTCAACCTGATTAACCCTATCTATTTTTTGCTTATGCCTTTGCTCTATCTCTACTGCAAACGCAGCTTAGTACCAACTAATAAACCACTAGGGTTTTCAAAACATTACTGGCCGTCAGCATTCACCTTAGTTTTCGCCATTTTAGATATCGCCCTAAGATTAAGCGCGCATCCCAACGGGGAGTGGCAACCTTTAACCCAGATGCTGAAGGAAATTAGCATTAGCCAATGGGGCGCCATACTGCCCGCACTGCTATCAATACAAACCTGTTGTTACTTTATCGCGCTGTGGGTGCTGTTTCGTCGGCATAAACGCAATCAAACTGATGCCACATTAACCCAAGAGGCGCTCGGTACCATTCGGTTTCGGTGGCTGATAGGTTTGACTTTAGCCATGTTGTTGAACTGGTTGATCCGCGTGTTTGTGGTGATTTTGCCCTTCTATCTTGGTGATAACTTATCGTTGCTATCCCATGCGTTACCAAGACTCACCTTACTGCTGAGCATGTATATGTTGGCCGTATACGGCCTGAAACAAATCACCCGATCTGCCTACCTAAAAGGTCGCCTAGCTAAACCCCAATCACGGCCACGCCCGATCGCGATTGAAAATGTGCTCACCCCTGAGGAGTATGAATTCTTACATCAAATTCAGCAGGACGACACAGAAAAACCCCAAGCTTCTTCACCACCTAAGAACTAATTAGCGAAACCACACTCCTATAATCACCATCAATATCACTCCAACCATTGAGTCGAACACTGAACCTAAGCTGACACAGGAGTCACTTTTGGCTGTCATTTGTGTCGATAAAGGCTAGTCTGGAGCAACTGAAGACTTGAAGAGGCGTTACCATGAAATCATTTTTAACTGCCATTGCGGCATCGACATGCCTTATCGTGAGCCTATTTGCGGCGCCCACTGCACATGCGGATGAAAGCTATGATCAGGCGGTAGTCAATTTCCAAAAAGCAAAAGAAACCAGTAAGTTTTTCGACACAGCCTATGGCTATGCGTTATTCCCGACTGTGGGTAAAGGCGGCATAGGCATTGGCGCAGCCTATGGCAAGGGCCGAGTCTATCAAGGCGGTGTTTATATGGGTGATTCGAGCCTGACTCAATTATCCATCGGTTTTCAATTAGGTGGACAAGCCTACAGCGAGATCATCTTCTTTAAAGATGCTAAAGCCTATGAAGCCTTCACAAGCGGCAGTTTCGAGTTTGATGCCCAAGCCTCGGCGGTTGCCATCAACATGGGTGCAAGTGCTCAAGCGGGAACCACGGGCAACTCCGCAGGCGCAGGCCAATCGGGTGGTAATCGCTCAGCAAGCGGCTCTTACATTAACGGTATGGCGGTATTTACCGCAGCAAAAGGCGGCTTGATGTTTGAAGCAGCACTTGCGGGTCAAGCCTTTAGCTTCGAACCTAAAGCTAACTAATGCGAGTCATTAAACGGTTAAATCAAACGGCGAGCCTCAGTGCTCGCCGTTTTGTTAGATATGCTCTAACCTATGGTTCAAAAGTGCGCGCGACACTACTCATGCCCCCAAGGTTTTGGCGGTAATGCGACGGGTTGAGTGAGATCAAAATCGACTTTGAAATCGCGGTTTTCGCGCGTAAGTTGATAGCTAAACGTTGTTGGGGTGATTTCCATGTGCCACACATTCGTGATCGACTGGGTTAGCCCATTCTTAACGAAGTTATCGATAGATTCCCGATCAATGGGGAACGATTGTTTCAGCACCGTCCCGTCATTCATGGTATCGCCGCCATACATAGTCACAGCATCTTCGCTGCCATCTTGATGGCGATGATCGTGTTTCAACTTAAGCCCTTGCTGCGTTTTAGTCAGCACCCAAGTACGTGAATGGTCATCACCCACATGGAACGGGATCTTAAGCTCAGTGTCACTGCATTCGCGCACGTGCATAATTAAAGACTTACCGCTAAAGGCCGAGTCCGCAGTGTCACCCGAAACTACTTTGCCCGCAAAGGCTTGGCCGCAATGGACGGCGATTTGCGCGAAGAAAGTATTCTGCGCTTCAGTGGATAAGGGCTCAGCTTGAGCCGCTATGGATGGTAAGGCAATCGAAGACAAACTGGCGAGCGCGAGACTCTGTAGGGCAATTCTGGACTTCATCTTGTTCTCCATTTTTTAGATGAAAAACACCCTAACACTAGGAAATAAATTCAAACTGAATTTCACCTAGTGTTAGTGATGATAAGCCAAGTGATTACCAGCCGATATACGTGCGTGAACGGTTACCGAGACGCTTCTTGATAAAGCGAGCCGTAATGATACTTCCCACCATCAGGAAGATAAAAATCCCCGCAGAGAAGAGCACGCTAGTGACCCAAGATCCCGGCGGTAAACGGTAACGCATTAAGGTCGCAGTGGCGTTAAACATCATGTCGAACAGCGGATGAATAAAGAAAATCGCAAAACTCATCTCAGCCACTTCCACTAACCAAGGCAATCGACTGCGCCCCGACAACCATTCGCAGAAATTCAGCACTAACACACATAAACAGAGTTTTTGAATAAACTGCCAATCGATGCCGTTATATTCAAACGGAGCCTTATGGTAGTTACCAATATGCTGCACTATGTAAGTTTGCTCGACTAAGCTCACCACTAAAAAAATCATCGCGAGGGCAGTAAAGATAGAACCAAAGCGCATCACAATATGTTCATCTTGCGAATATAAAATACCAATCAAATAGAAAGGCATAAAATACACCACTGAGTGGATGAAATTGACGTTGCCTATGGGTCTATGCAGCAGAATTGCCACCACACAACTCAGAACAAATAGCGTCCAACGCATCTGCTGTGAGCAACGGATAAACCACAAAAATATCGGCGAAAATAAAAACACCGCCATGATGAATGGAATATACCAATGCGGATACAGGATATAACCGTTACGTATGGTGTAAAAAATACTCAGCAAGAGTTTATCGAGCGACTGGTGCTCCATAAAAATCCAGCGCAAACACAAACAGAATAAACCGATCAGAGAGACGACTAAAAAAGGATAAAGTACGTTCTGTACTTTGTTCTTCATGAACTTGCTGTAGTCGAAATCCTTATAAAAAATACGATGGAAAAAGTACCCTGAGATAAACACGAACAAAGCCGTGCCACCGCGTAATAGGTTTTCCAACAGCAGCGGGAAACCTTCTCCAGAGTTGTAAATACTGTGGCCAAGCACGATAAAGATAATCGCAATGCCACGCATGTAGGTAAATTCGAGCTGATTTTTTCTCATTATTAATTCATCGCACAGTAGAGGGTTCTTCCATCAACAACACTCGCAGAAACCCTAATAGTTCCATGGACTTCTGCTTCATTGAATACCAGATACTGACCCTCACGCTGAAAGGGGAATGCCAAAGGTAACAGAGTTGCAGCCTCAATGCCCTCACAATAATTTTGTACAGGAACATCGAGTAATGGACTGCCACTCACTGACAAGTTACTAAATTGCGCGCTCATCCCTAGATAGGCTTGCGTCATTTCATCTTGGTACGGCACAACATAAAAACCAGAACGCACATCACCCACATCAATAAAACTACTGCTATCGCTCACGCTCGGCATCACCAATAACGGTACTCTAACGTCTTGCGCATTCAATAATAGCTGCGACAATTTCGCTTGAGTGGCAGGATAATACGCTAGCATTTGCTGTAACGGCTTCTTCTGTTTATTGTCTTTTCTTTCCACCGGCGGCACTGGTTTCACGCGATTTAACAGTAAATCTAGCGGTAACATGCCCGACATGACAGACTCTTTCCACACATAAGGGTCTTGAGTGCTATCCAACAATATGCCCGCCAGAGCACCGATGTTTTCCGCCTCCGCCGTCCAACCACCCAACATTTTCCTCTGCTGGTAATAGTCGTGCACATATTGGGTCAGTATTTGCTGATAACCGAGTAAGGTTTGATTTTGGCTTAAGATACGTGCGCCAGCGGCCAATTCCACATACTTAGCGCTGCCTTCGACGAGGTCGTTGATGTAACCGACTCTATCCTCGTTTGGCGCAATTTGACGCCATTGCTGCAACCAATAGGCCGCATGGCTCAAGTGTAATGACTGCTGCTCGGGCTGTGCCAGCGCCGCCATTAAGGCATCAAACAACTGTAAACGGTAATAACGGGCATCGAGGCTGAGCGGAAACACTTCGCCCTCGTAACGCCTGCCCTCTTCTAAAACTCGCCATTCGGATTGCGCATAAAAGTGAAAAGCTTCATGCAGACCATTACTGGCCCAGATTAAAAAGGCTAAATCCGTAGGCTTAGTGTCGGCAGTAAATTGGATGTTCGGCGCTTCGAGTTGGATTAATACCCCTGGCTGACCTTGATATTGCGGAAAACCGAAATTAATCGACAAACCAGACTGCAGGTTGACTGACTCTAAGACACTATTATCTTGAATGATTTCGCCACCGGGCTGACGCAGCCAGACGTTGCCGCCATAACTAAAGAGGTGCACTTTATCTTCGAGGCGAAAACCCGGCCACAAAGCTTCGCTCTGGCGACTATTCTGCGCCATAAAATCGAGGTAAAGACGGGCGAGTTGTTCCGGAGAGGCCTCATCGGCAAACGCGGGGGTAGCGGCAGAGACACCTAAAAACCATAGGATCACTACCATAATATTTTTCATTTATCTGCCTAAACAAACACAAGGGGTTTACAAAACAGCGCTAGCATATAGCGCAATCAAGCAATAGTGAAACGTTTGCAAAAAAATATTTTTACCCCAGAAAATCTAAGTAAAAACCAAATCCACGACTCCTAATAAAATCATATTTTTAGCGCAATTTAGCATCACTTAGGTCTTGGCGAGCACATTAGGCTTAAGCCTTAGGTTCCGTCTGTTTATCGCCAAACCAGAGTGCCAGTTTATCCGCCGCGAGGGATTTCACTTCGTCATCAATATATAAGGTCACCATAGTCAAAGCCGCGGCAAGCGCACCTAAGTCATCGGTAAAACCCACTAAAGGCGTAAGATCGGGGATCGCATCTAAGGGAGAAATAAAATACGCCAAGGCACCGAAGATGACAGACTTGGCCCATTTAGGCGTATTCGGCTGCTGCGCCGCATAATAAAGCCACAGGGCACGCTCGATCACTTCCCTGCCCGCCTGACGGCTAAAGAGTTTAACCTTGTTCCAAAATCCGCTGTCGGTAAATTGCTCATCCGCCATTATATCGCTCCTGCAGCTTGAGATTGTTTGAGTATCAATCTATTCCTCCTCACAGTGTACGACGATAAGCCGCAGGGGTCAGGCCAAATTGTTGCTTAAAACGTAAGGAAAACTTTTCCGCCGATTGATAACCACAGGCTAAGGCCACTTGTAGTAATGGCTCGCCCGAGTTTTGCAGCATGGCCAAACCATGGCTCAGCCGGACTTCGACTAACAACTGCCTAAAACTGGTGTCTTCTAACGCCAATTTACGCCTAAGGCTGGCCGTGCTCATGTGTAACTTGTCGGCAATATCCTCCTGCTGCCATGGCGCCGAAGGACTCACGCTCATCAAAGCCAAGGCCGCTTGAGTCACGCTGCGTTGCGTGTGGCCATACAACCAGTTCACACTGCGTTTATCGGGTAAACTGAGCAGTAACGCAGCCAGATAATGCAGCTGAACAGAATCAGCCAGCGACAAGCTCAAACTTTGTAATAACGCATTCCAAGCTAAGTCCACCGCGCGCGATACGTTTTGGACCGGCATAGGATCGCGCCAATCGGCCGTGCTCAATAAAATGCCTTGGGGTAAATCGTAGGGAAGCAACAATTGCACCGCCCGATAGCGCCCAAGAAAAGGTCGATTCACAAAGCTAATATGCGAACCCGCAGGAATTAACAGTAACTGACCTTGGCCTACCAAAACGGATTCATCTTGCCAGAGTAAAGACTTTTCCCCATGGATAACCCGAATAATTGATGGCTGGTGCACAGGTACTTGAGATAAAGATTGTGCCTGCTTCGAATCATATTCAAACAAACGGATCATGATACCAGCCTAATTATTAATAGATTATCTGTTATATACCGCAGTCAACTTGGCACTACCTAAGGCTTGTGCTCTAAGCATAAAGCCTAATAATGCAGGGCTAGCGTCCTTTGGCAACTCTAATGCGCTGGGCAATGCCCACACAATGAATTCATACCTGTGTACGCCATGACCTTCGGGCGGACAAGCGCCACCAAAGTCGGTGGTGCCATAGTCGTTCTTCAAGGCAATAGCGCCTTTGGGCAGTGCATCGGCATGCGAACCCGCGCCCTGCGTCAATGATGTTTGCGCTGCGGGTAAGTTATATACCGCCCAGTGCCACCAACCGCTGCCCGTTGGCGCATCAGGATCATAGGCCGTCACCGCAAACGCTTTCGTCCCCACAGGTATGTCAGTCCAAGTCAGTTGCGGCGAAATGTTTTCACCTTGGCAACCAAATCCATTAAATACTAATTGTGATGTGAGTTTATTGCCCTCGCTCATATCTTTGCTCGTTAACGACATAGCATGCGCCTGTCCAAATAAGCCCAACACTAAACTTGCACCTAGCCACCATTTATTCATGTCTATCTCCCATTAATGTTTCGACCAGACTAATCTACGTCAATCCAAAAGATCACATCTGCCCTAAAACGGCAACTTTCTGCCCCAAATGCTCAAATGTGAGAAAAAAACTGTCATTTTTGCAATCTTTCAGCATGCACGTGATTTTGTAAAGAGAATTTATGCATAACCATGCAAGTTCGTCGTACGGTATAAATCAAGAAGCTTATTACTACAGCCCTTTAATTAAAATCAGAAAAAAAGAATAAGATGTTTTATGCAAAAATAATTATTTAAATAACACTGACAATATTTACTTTCATAATTTAGATAAAGATACTTAAGTATGATTGACTCAGTTTAATATCGATTAAATAAGTTAAATTTAAGCGCCAATTATTAAAAAGTAAGACATAGGTCATGATTTTATTTATAACTCGCATATAAACTTCACTCCGTAATAAAACCTAACTGTTTTCTCTAAGTCATAATGGAGTCGTATATGAAGAGGAAATCTAAAATAATGGCGCATATCCGGCGCACGCGGCATATCATGATGCCTAGTCAACGTGACTATTTCGATCATTCCTTTATCTTCCTCCGCTAATCTCAGCGCAGGTTGTAGGCCAATAAACAGGTCTAAAGTGCTATTGCTCTAAATTTTGCAAACACTTAATGTACTGTCTTTTTTTGGTTTATTATCTTGCGTCACTATCAAAGCATTCTTTTATCAGTGCAGTTTTACTGCGGCTAAGCTATTTGCACGTCAAATAAATACATTTTAGTTTTATTTATTTCGCGACATTGGCATAACCACATCTAATTTGCACACGGAATAGCTATATCTAATTTTCATGCCATTAATGTTTTTAATTAGGTATAGGCACACTTGTATCTATTTTTTAAAAAGTAAAAGGGAAATTAACTATGAAATCATTAAAAGTAGCCGCTAGCTTATCTGTTAGATCTTGTTTCGATATCGACAGAGAAGTCGTCAATGTACTAACCACAGATTTTTGTGATGTGGGCGCGGCTGTAGTCTCTGTTGATGATGTTAGAAATGGTATTGTTGAAAAGATTAAAAACACCGGATTGAAACTACCGATATTCGTTTCAGTTTGCTGTGAAGAAACTTTCCCGGACGATGTTTGCTCATCGATTACTGGGGTATTTGAACTCTGCGGCGATAACACTGACTTCTACGGAAAACAGGTTGAAACGGCAGTCAATAAATATGAACAAGCACTATTACCGCCTTTCTTCGGCACCTTGAAAAAGTACGTTGAAATGGGTAATTCCACCTTTGCTTGCCCGGGTCATCAGGGCGGACAATTCTTCCGTAAGCATCCTGTGGGCCGTCAATTCTTCGACTTTTTTGGCGAAACGATTTTCCGCGCCGACATGTGTAATGCCGACGTGAAATTAGGTGATTTACTGATCCATGAAGGCGCACCACTCGATGCACAAAAATACGCAGCCAAAGTCTTTAATGCCGATAAAACCTATTTTGTACTTAACGGGACTTCATCCTCAAATAAAGTGGCGACTAATGCGCTATTAGCTAAGGGCGATCTCGTTTTATTCGACCGCAATAACCACAAATCAAACCACCATGGCGCGTTAATTCAAGCAGGTGCCACGCCGATTTATTTAGAAACCGCGCGTAACCCCTTCGGATTTATTGGCGGTATAGATGCCCATTGCTTCCAAGAATCCTATTTAAGAGATCAAATTCGCGAAGTCGCCCCAGAAAGAGCCGATGAAAAACGCCCCTTCCGTTTAGCGATTATCCAACTCGGCACCTATGACGGCACTATCTATAATGCTCGTCAAGTCATTGACCGTATTGGCCATCTTTGTGACTATGTCTTATTCGACTCGGCTTGGGTCGGTTATGAACAGTTCATCCCTATGATGAATGACTGCTCGCCACTCTTGCTCGAACTGACCGCCGAAGATCCCGGTATTATCGTGACTCAGTCGGTGCATAAACAACAGGCGGGTTTCTCGCAAACATCGCAAATCCATAAAAAAGACAAGCATATCAAAGGACAAGATAGATATTGTAACCATAAACGCTTCAACAACGCTTTTATGATGCATGCCTCTACTAGCCCCTTCTATCCATTATTTGCGGCGCTAGATGTGAACGCGAAAATGCACGAAGGCGCGAGTGGTCGTTATCTGTGGCGTGAAGCGGTAAAAGCGGGTATCGATGCACGTAAGCTATTGCTCAAAAAGTGTAAATATATCAAACCATTCGTGCCAACAATGATCGACGGCCGTCTATGGCAAGACTATGAAACCGAACAAATGGCCGATGACTTACGCTTCTTCGAATTCGAACCTGGTCAGAAATGGCACTCCTTCGAAGGTTATGAAAAAGGCCAATACTTTGTTGACCCTTGTAAATTCCTATTAACGACACCCGGTATAGATGCAGAAACCGGTAAATATACCGAATTCGGTATTCCAGCAACTATTCTGGCTAACTTCTTACGGGAAAATAATATTATTCCTGAGAAGTGCGACTTGAATTCAATTTTATTCCTGATGACACCTGCAGAAGATATGGCCAAGATGCAACATCTGGTCTCGCAAATATCTCGTTTCGAGAAATTAGTCGATGAAGATGCGCCTTTATCTGAAGTACTACCTAACGTCTACAACGCGAATAAAGCACGTTATCAAGACTATACCATCCGCCAACTTTGCCAAGAAATGCACAATCTTTATGTCAGTCATGACGTAAAACAACTGCAGAAAGAAATGTTCCGTAAAGCGCATTTCCCAACCAAAGTGATGGACCCACAGGAAGCAAATCTAGAATTTATTCGTGGCAAAGTCGAACTCGTTCCGCTGTCGCAAATTGAGGGAAGAATTGCCGCCGAAGGTGCGCTGCCATATCCACCAGGTGTGCTGTGTATGGTACCGGGTGAAATTTGGGGCGGTTCGGTGCAACGTTATTTCCTCGCTCTCGAAGAAGGTATCAACCTATTACCTGGATTCTCGCCAGAACTGCAAGGTGTTTATCTTGAAAATACCGCAGACGGCAAAATTCAAGCTATGGGATATGTATTAAATAAATAATGAAAACTGACTGCAGAGTTAATTAACCCCGCTCTGCAGTCAATTTCAAACCTCCTATAATAAGTCACCTAAATTAGGTTATTAATATGAGTAAATCAGCAAATAAAATTGGTGTAATCCAATTAACTATTATCACCATAGTCAACATGATGGGCTCAGGCATTATTATGCTGCCAACCCAACTCGCTCAAGTCGGTACCATTTCAATTTTATCTTGGCTAGTCACAGCGGCGGGTTCTACAGCCCTCGCGTTTGCTTTTGCCAAGTGCGGTATGTTCAGTAAGAAATCCGGCGGTATGGGCGGTTATGCTGAATATGCTTTCGGCCGCTCAGGCAACTTTATGGCCAACTATACCTATGCCGTCTCGCTGCTCATCGCCAACGTCGCGATTGCTATCTCGGCTGTGGGTTATGCCGCCGTATTGCTCGAAGTCAACTTAAGCCCTATGGCAATTTGTCTTGCGACCATTGGCGTACTTTGGCTAGCAACCGTTGCCAACTTTGGCGGTGCTCGCATCACGGGCCGTGTGAGTAGCGTGACAGTATGGGGGATCATTCTGCCCGTGATTGGCGTGTCGTTAATTGGTTGGTTCTGGTTCGACATCGACCTCTACAAAGGCGCATGGAACCCGCATGATATGCCATTCTTCAAAGCGTTAGGCGGTTCTATCGCGATGACTTTATGGGCGTTCCTCGGTCTAGAATCGGCCTGCGCCAACTCAGAAGCCGTCGATAATCCAGAGAAAAACGTCCCTATCGCTGTGATGGGCGGTACCTTAGGTGCGGCGGTGATTTATATCGTCTCTACTAACGTGATTGCAGGTATCGTACCAAACGCTGAACTTGCCATGTCGAATGCGCCCTTCGGTTTAGCCTTCGCGCAAATGTTTAATCCTGTGGTCGGTAAAATCGTGATGGCCTGTGCCATTATCTCTTGTACTGGCTCACTTTTAGGTTGGCAGTTCACTATTGCCCAAGTGTTTAAAGCCTCTGCCGATGAAGGATTCTTCCCTAAAATCTTCTCTAAAGTCAGCAAAGCCGATGCGCCAATTTGGGGCATGACAATTATTGTTTCTATCCAAACCGTCCTTTCATTAATGACTATTAGTCCATCGCTAAGTAAGCAATTCGAAGCCTTAGTGAACCTCGCCGTTGTCACCAATATTGTGCCTTACATACTGTCGATGGCAGCCCTTGGGGTAATGCAAAAACAACTTAAAGTGCCTGCCCATAAGGCCCGTATTGCTAACGTAATTGCCGTGATCGGTGCTTTATATAGCTTCTATGCCCTGTATAGCTCAGGCGAAACCGCAGTAATGCTTGGCGCCATGGCCACCTTCTTCGGTTGGACTATCTTCGGTGTGATTTCCAACAAAGCAATGGTTAACGATACACGTCCAGCCTAAATCCGGCTAACGCACTATCAAAACGATTAACAACAGCATCTAAAAGAACAGTTACTCAGGGATCATAGGCTAAGCCTATGATCCCCTGGAGAATACTTGCTCATTATCGGGGGATTTATGAATAAGACTTGTCTTGCTTTAGTGTTACCTATGCTATTAACAGCCACCAGCAGTCAGGCGGTTGAGCTTTATAAAGATCAAAAAAACACATTAGATTTAACTGGTTGGCTAGGGTTCGCAGCCTTGAATGACAGCCACGACACCTCAGTTATTGACGATTCTTCGCGCCTCAGATTTAGTTTCGAGCGCAGCGAAAGAAATGGCTGGACCGCCTTTGCTACCACGGAATGGGGGATCAATATGGTCTCCAGCGACGATGGTCTAGTGATGCAAGGAGGCAAACTCGCCGCCGAAAAGACCGATGATTTTCTCTATAACCGCTTAGGTTATGTCGGCATGTCCCACGATGACTGGGGGAGTTTGAGCTTTGGTAAACAATGGGGCGCCTATTACGATGTCGCCGGCACCACAGATTTACCCAACGTTTTCGCAGGTTACAGCGTTGGTGCTTACACCTTTGGCGATGGCGGCCTCACCGGCACAGGCCGTGCCGACTCCGCCTTTATTTACCGCAATAGTGTCGGCCCAGTGCAAATTGCCCTGCAATATGCCGCCAAAACCAATGGCGATGTCAGCTTAAAAAATGATGACGGCAGCGAGATGAGTAACTCTGAGCTGAGTTTCGACAGCAGTTATGGCGCCAGCATCACCTATGCGGCAACCGACAAATTCAAGCTACTAGCAGGCTTTAACCGCGGTGATTTTGAAGGCCACTTAGGTAATACCCAAGTCGATGAAACCAATGAAATCATCGGCATTGGTGCCATGTATGGTGACTACTACCACTATGCCGAAGGACGCGAAGCCAGCGGTCTTTATGTGGGTTTTAACGCTCACCAAAGTAAGAGTAATGAACTGGTCAATGGTGATCTCTACGACGCTACTGGTGCCGAGTTGATGACAGCCTATCAATTCGACAACGGTTTTGTGCCTATGGTCGTGCTCAGTTATTTAGATTTAGACACAGATGCAACTACGCCCATCCAAGGTAATTGGACCCGCCAATTTGCCATGCTGGGACTGCACTATCGCTATAGCAAGGATACCGTGATGTTTGCCGAAATGAAGTTAGATTTCAGTGATATGGATGATGCCGCACTCGAAGCACAGGAAGACAACAGCTTCGCAGTCGGGATTAATTACTTCTTTTAAGGCTCAAGGGGATATTAACCAAGGTGGCTAAAGCGCTCATTCAACTTTGGCATTCCTTGGTCATATATAGCAGGACTGTTTTGAATAACAGTCTTCAGTGGCTGTTTTAATCACATGTTCAATTAACCATGTTTTGCAGGACAGGCAGCTCGCGTCATCGCTCATATGCGTGAGCTTATTTGAGGCTGAGGTGCGGCGCACGTTTCGTCTACAAACGCTCGCCGTAACACTCATTGGATGGTACCGCAGGCTTACCATTATCTCTACGCCACTCCAAGTCAATTTCTGGAGTGGTTTTTTTTCAATGTCGAGCGGCTAGCTCCAGATTTGCTTCGACCTTCGGCGGCACTTATTAATACCGACGACTGTCGTTCAGCTACCCCTTCGCTTTAAAGGCTAATCTGCAACATCATGATAAAGCAGACAAGCCTCGCGTTAAGTTCCAATAACCAACTTATGCTTATGCTTCGCCATTTATCGCCTGAATACAGCGCTGTACCACCTCTTCGAAAGTGCCATCTATGCTCACTTGGATAACGTCAGCTTCATCGGTCGCAGGCATCTCCAGCGTGTCGAACTGACTCTTGAGTAGCTCAATCGGCATAAAGTGGGCTTTTCTGGCAAACATGCGCTCTTTGACTAATTCAAAATCTCCGTACAGATGAATAAACACCAGCTTACTGTTGTTATGACGGATCAAGTCACGATACTGGCGACGTAGCGCAGAGCAGACAATCACCCCCTGTTCACCTTTTTGTTCAATGCTATACACAGCATCGTTGATGCGCTCAAGCCAAGGAGCGCGATCGCTATCGTTGAGCGGTGAGCCAGATTTCATCTTGATAATATTGGCTCTAGGATGCAGATCATCACCATCGATAAATTTCGTCTCTAAAGCCTCTGCGACCGCGGCACCAATCGAAGATTTGCCACAACTAGAGACGCCCATGAACACATAGCTATTGCCTTTTTTTCTCTCAGTCACTTTGTTAACCTCATGCCAATTCTCGAATTTAGTCACTTCCCACTCTACCATATTACGGGTAACATGTTACCGGTAACCTACAAAAATGTGGACAACTTAACTAACAAGGAAAAGTCCTCTTATGTCTGATATGTCATTGATTCTGACAGCGCTGGGTTCAATCGCCCTGCTACTGTTCTTAGTGATGAAAGTGAGATTACATGCAGTGGTATCACTGATACTGGTGTCGATCATTGCCGGCCTTTTCTCTGGTATGAACCCAGCCGATATCACCAATACTATTCAACAAGGTATGGGGGGAACACTGGGCTTTGTGGCGGTTGTGGTCGCTTTGGGAGCCATGTTTGGCCGGGTAATGGAAGAGACTGGCGCGCTAGATCAGATAGCCCATACACTGCTGAATAAATTTGGTAACGACAAAGCCCACTGGGCGATGACCTTTACTGGCTTTATCTGTGCGCTACCCCTCTTCTTCGACGTTGCTGTGGTGCTGCTGATTGGCATCGCCTTTGCCGTGGTTCGTAAAGGGGGTGGCAGCGTCGTTAAAATTGGTATTTCACTGCTCGCGGGTATTGCTACCTGTCAGGCGTTTCTTATCCCTGCACCTGGGCCAATTTTAGTTGCTTCCCAGCTCAATGCCGACTTTGGCTACATGATAGTCTTTGGTCTGCTGGCATCGATTCCGGCGATGATTCTAGGCGGTCCACTCTTTGCCAGTCTCATCTCGCAAAAAGTCCATGTTGAGCTACCAGCCCACGAGCAGCAAGAAAAAGGTGAACGAGAAGGTGGACCTATTCCCTCATTCGCGCTCTCAATCAGTATTGTGATTTTTCCACTGCTGCTTATCGGTTTAAAGACGGTGGTGTCACGCTTTATTGATGAAAAATCCGATCTGCATAATTGGCTCGCCTTGATAGGTCACCCTTTCACCGCCATTCTGCTTGCCTGTTTAATCGCATTTTATGTGCTGGGCGTGAGACGTAACATTCCCAATGACCGCATCATGGAAATCTGTAGCAGTGCGCTCCAACCTGCGGGGGTCATTATTCTCGTCACCGGTGCTGGCGGAGTGTTCAAGCAAGTACTGATTGATTCGGGTGTCGGCGATGCGTTAGGGAATATGCTGGCAGGTTCGGGATTACCGATTGTGATACTGGCATTTATTTTGTCGGCTTCGGTGCGCGTGATCCAAGGGTCGGCAACCGTGGCCATGTTAACGGCTTGCGGCCTTATCATCCCGATACTTGAACCATTGAACTTAGATGGTGCTCAATTGGCGGCGATTACGATTGCCATTGGCGGTGGTTCGATTGTGCTCTCGCACGTTAATGACTCAGGCTTCTGGCTCGCCAACCGTTTTCTTGGATTGTCAGAAAAACAAACGCTGCAAACCTGGACGGTAATGGAAACCATTATTGGCACGACGGGCGGCATAGTTGCAGTCATCATCTCAGCGTTTCTCTAACGCAAGCCAGTGATCAAAAACATTAGGCATTAGGCATTAGGCATTAGCCGTTAAGCGAAAGATCGAGGGGAAGTCTACAATGTTTCCCCTAAATCAATACGATAGCCCAGATCGATAACCGATTCTGCTATCTCTTTGCCATTTAACCTATCTAATAGCTCAGTGGCAGCAATTCGACCGATCTCCTTTCTCGGGGTAATAATGCTCGCCAATTTTGGCGTCATGGATTGCCCTATATCATGGCCATGAAACCCTGCAACGCCTATTTGTTCTGGGATCTTGATGCCTTGTCTTTGGCACTCAAATATCACCCCCGCCGCTAAATCATCGTTGGTACAGAAAAAGCTATCCACATAGGGATATTTCGCTAAGGTTTGCTGCAATAACGACGCACCCAAGGAAAACGACGAGGCCTCATTGGTGGTCATCGCCAAAGGTGTGAGCTTGGCTTCCTGCATCGCTAACTCGTAGCCTCGCATCTTAAGCTGAGTGCGAATATCCATGCGCGCGCCTAAGTAAGCAATGTGGCGATAGCCTTTTTCAATCATGGCCTTAACCATTTCGCATGCGGCCGCTGTGTTATCAAAACCCACACACTGTTGAATCGAAGGCGACACGCTATCCATCATTTCGATGACAGGAATGCCCGCCGTTTCAATCATTCGCACGGTACGCGGTGTGTGGTAACTTTCAGATAAAAGTAAGCCATCGATATTGTAAGAGAGCAGTGACGCCACCCGCTCCTCTTCTAATTCGGGCTGATATCCGTAGTGAGCTAGCATAGTTTGATAACCGCGCTGACCAGCCACATTCTCGATACCGCGTAATACTTCAGCAAATACTTGGTTGGTTAACGAAGGCACCAATACGCCAATGGCGCGACTGGTTGCTTGCGCCAAAATTTCCGGCGCACGATTAGGGATATAACCTAAGGTTTCTAGCGCGATAGCTATTTTTTCTTGGGTGCTTTGCGCCACCCTTGTTGGATTTTTTAAATAGCGGCTCACCGTCATTTTGGTGACCCCAACTTGATCGGCAACATCTTGAAGAGTAGGTCTACGCTTTTTATTCATAGTATCTAATGTTAGTTAACAAGCCGTGGGATTGGTGAGATGTATAGCTAAAATATCGAATATAAACAAATAGTAGACATAAGCATCAGACAGAGATCTTATAATAGTTCGCCCTGTGATACCAGTTAGGACGCTTTTAGCGGGATGATCTTACTAGCTAGGCCGCTCCAAACTTATGTCTGGAGCGGCCTTTGCACATTATTTGTGATGGCTAAAAGTGATTACTTAGCCTGTTGGCGACCCTGAGCGGGTTTACCTGCAGGTTTACCACCACTCTTTGATGGACTTCCGCCTTTAGCTTGAGAGCTGCCCGCCTTAAAACCAGACAGGCCGAAAGGCGCTTTCGCTCCAGGGCGGCTCGAATGGGCTCCGCTGGGTTTAGAGCCAGTTGGCTTAGAACCGGCAGGCTTAGCGCCATTCGCTGCGGGTTTTCCACTTTTAGCGGCTGGTTTTGATTCAGCACCAACTTGAGCTTGCGCGCCGCCTTTAGCCGCACCTTTAGATTTGCCATCGCCCTTGCGGTCATCAAATTGATTACCCGAGAAGCGAGTAAAGGCTTTTTGGCCTTGGTTGGCATCTTTCATCCACTTAGGTCCGCGCTCATTTCGACCTTCTGGCGGAACTAACTGATGTGGGCTATTGCCGATCAAGTCTTCACGCCCCATGGCAGTTAAGCCTTCACGGATCAATGGCCAACCCGCAGGATCGTGATAACGCAGCAATGCTTTATGCAAGCGACGTTGACGCCCTTTCTTCGGCACTGATACCACTTCACTGGTGTGCTTGACGTTTTTCAGCGAGTTTAACTCGGTATGATAAATCGTGGTCGCATTCGCCATCGGTGACGGATAGAAGTTCTGCACTTGGTCGAGCTTGAACTTACGTTCCTTCAACCACAGCGCTAAGTTCACCATGTCTTCGTCGGTCGTGCCCGGATGCGCCGAAATAAAGTAAGGGATCAGGAACTGCTCTTTGCCCGCTTCCTTCGAAAACTTGTCGAACAATTCTTTAAACTTATCGTAGGCGCCCATGCCGGGTTTCATCATCTTGCTGAGCGGACCTTCTTCGGTATGCTCAGGGGCGATTTTTAAGTAGCCGCCCACATGGTGCTGCACTAACTCTTTAACGTAGGCCGGATCTTCGATCGCCAAGTCGTAACGCACGCCAGAGGCGATCAATACTTTCTTGATGCCAGGTACGGCACGCGCCGCGCGGTACAAGTCGATAGTGTGTTTATGATCTGTGCCTAAGTGGCCGCAAATCGATGGGAACACACAAGAAAGACGGCGACAGGTTTTTTCGGCCTTTTCGCTAGTACAGCCTAAACGATACATGTTGGCGGTTGGGCCGCCTAAATCGGAAATCACTCCAGTAAAGCCTGGCACTTTTTCCTGGATATCTTTGATTTCTTTAACAATCGATTCTTGTGAACGACTCTGAATGATTCGGCCTTCATGTTCGGTAATCGAACAGAAAGAACAACCACCAAAGCAACCACGCATGATGTTGATAGACGTCTTAATCATGTCATAGGCAGGGATTTTTTCCTTGCCATAGATAGGATGAGGAATGCGCTGGTAAGGTAAATCGAATACGGCATCCATCTCATCGGTATTAAGCGGCCATGCGGGCGGATTCACCCAAACGGCGCGATCGCCATGGGGTTGGAATAACGCACGGGCACAACCAGGATTTTGCTCTTGGTGCAAAATCCTTGAAGCATGGGCATATAAATATTTGTCTTCGGAGACTTTTTCAAACGCTGGCAGCAGCACATAGGTTTTATCCCATGGCTTAGGTTTAGGCGGCTGAACGCTAATTGGTTTAGGGGCTTCGTTATCGAATATCTTCACATCCGACGGGCCAGACAAGTTAGCACAACCCACATCATCAGCGCCGTAAGGATTCGGCAGCGGCTCTATCTTGTGCAGTTGGTCAATCTTGCGCGAGTCCATACCACGCCATTCGGGCAGCGGCTCTTTACGGATAACCGCTGTGCCGCGCACATCGTGCAACGAGCTAATAGGTTCACCCGCAGCTAAGCGGCGAGCCACTTCAACTAAAGGACGCTCGGCGTTGCCATACATAAGAATGTCGGCCTTGGCATCGAAAATCACACTGCGACGTACTTTATCAGACCAATAATCGTAGTGGGCGATGCGGCGTAAACTGGCTTCAATACCGCCAATGATCACAGGCACATCTTTAAAGGCTTCTTTACAACGCTGAGTGTACACAGTCACGGCGCGATCTGGGCGCTTACCGCCAATATCGCCCGCGGTATAAGCATCGTCAGAACGTAAACGACGGTCAGCGGTGTAACGGTTGATCATCGAATCCATGTTGCCGGCGGTGACGCCAAAAAACAGGTTCGGGCGGCCCAATTGCATAAAGGCGTCTTTGCTCGACCAATCGGGCTGGGAAATAATACCGACTCGGTAACCTTGGGCCTCTAACATACGGCCGATCACTGCCATGCCAAAGCTTGGGTGATCCACATAAGCGTCGCCTGTGACTATGATAATGTCACAGCTATCCCAGCCAAGCTTATCCATCTCCTTGCGGGACATAGGTAAGAAAGGCGCAGTGCTGTCGCCTGTAGCCCAATACTTGGGATGACTAAAGAGTGTGGATTCAACTTGCATCGATTGTGACCCGAAAACGTAATGTCAAATAAAGGCGCCACTGAAAATAAGTTACGCCAATTTAGGGACGCGGAGTATAGCAGGCAATGGGGGATAAGTGCGATTAAAAAAACACCACTCGAGGCATTTTCAGGGGTATTTGAGCCGGAAGTGTAATACCCCTAAATCCGCTATGGATATGGCTTGGGGCGGAATTGACCGCCCAAACCGACCAGCCTAGAGACCCTTTCCTAAACCTTGGGCAAAATGCAGCAAATTCACCAGCGCCAAACTGATTATCACTAGCCAAGTGAGCAATACGCCCCAGAAACGCCCAAAATGATAACCCCCTTGGCCTTGGGTTAAGCCGATAGCATGGAGTAGGCGCGCCACTATCCACACAGTCCCAAAGCAATGGAGATAAAATACAGGTAAGCCACCGGCTTCGGCCACCAGCATGAGAATCAATACGATAGGCGCATTTTCGATCAGGTTGACATGGACACGATTCGCTAAGGCGAGCGCATTGTTACCCCCATCGCCTAGGCCGATTTTCTGACCTCGCCTCAATTTCACGACTCGATAAGCCAAAGCGACAATTAATAGCCCTGTGAGGCTAGCGTAAAGACCCGTTACCATCAAAGACATACCTATTATTCCCCTTATCAAAAAGCTGACTATAGCCCGAGCTGCAAAAATTCAGCAATTTATTTGTATTAAGGTTAAAAGCCGTTAACCTTTTATAGACAAGATAGGTTAATATGCGCGCGTTAATCCCTACAACTTTTTATACAGTGAATACCCCGATTGGATAACGACGAGTTTATCGAAAAACGCAGATTTATCATCAAGCTAGGCAAGGCATTGCATAAGTTTGGCACACCCGCTTATCGCCTAGAAACCCACTTACAAACCGTTGCGCGCACCTTAGGTATCGAAGGCTACTTCCTTATCTCGCCAACTTCGATGACCTTCGTTTTACAACACGATACAGATCAAGAATATAACCATGCCGCTCGAGTGAAGCCCGGCGAACTCGATTTAGGCTCCCTCGCCCGCACTGATGAATTAGTTGACGAATTAACCTCAGGTAAGCGCACTTTGGCCGAGGCCTTAGAGCGCTTAGAAGAAATCGCCAACAAACCCAATCCCTATGGCCCAGTGTTAACTTGTTTTTCATTTGGTACTTCTGCCGCAGCCTTTGCCATGTTGATGGGCACAGGTTGGAACGATGTATTTTGGTCGGGGTTATTAGGCTTATTCGTTTATGGTTTGGTATACCGCGCCGAACGCTCGGCACGCATGGCCGAAGTGCTCGAACCCTTCGCCACCATTCTTTGTGCTATCGCCGCCTGCGGCATAGCGCGCATCGATCCCAACATTAATATCCCAGTGGTGATCCTCTCCTCGATCATTATTTTTATTCCCGGCTTAGCCTTAACCTTAGGTCTGGCCGAACTCGCTGCGCGGGATTTGATTTCCGGCACGGCGCGCATCATGGATGCGATTATGCAATTGTTTAAACTGTACTTTGGTGCAGTGCTCGGCATGGCGATTGGTAAAGCCGTGTTTGGCGAAGCGATTCATATCGAGCCAGAAGGGTTGCCGCGCTGGGCAATTTGGTCGGCGGTGCCGATTTTATCTATGGCGTTAGTGTTTATCTTCAAGGCACGGATGCAAGATTCACCTTGGGGCGTATTAGCTGGAATTGTGGCGTTTTTCTCGGCCATGCTCGGCGGGCATTATTTTGGTGATTCGGTGGGCATTTTCTTTGGCGCCTTGGCTGTCGGGATTTACTCCAACCTCTTCGCCCGCTGGATGAAAGCTCCCGCCTCCATCGCCCTGTTGCAAGGCATAGTGATCTTAGTGCCCGGCAGTAAAACCTATATCGGACTCAATGCCTTAATCTCAGGTGAGACCATGCTCAATCAATCCCATATTGGCTCGCAAATCTTTTTGATTTTTATGTCGCTGATCGCGGGATTGATTTTTGCCAACGTCGCCGTGCCGCCAAGGCGAACATTGTAACAATTGTGAATTCGGCTGGAGCCCACGCCCAGCCGCCACCTCAAAACAATCTTAAGCTAACCTTAAGTAAAATCAGAAACTTATTAAAATGTTTTCTTGACTAACCTCCACTTTTTATGTGTTATTAAATTGTGAATTGCAGAGTGAAGTTATTTTCGCTGCAGTCGTCAATTTCATGGGAGTGGTCTTTTATGCAGAAATTCATTCAGTATGCATGCATCCTACCTTGTTGTGTTGGCAGCCTTATCAGTGCTGCCCAAGCAGAAGACGCTAAGCTCGCCGATCCCGCAACACAGGCTCAAGAAACCAAAAAAGTCAGCAAGATTGTCGTAGTTAACAATCCTATTTTTGATGAATCCGATCCCGATGCTTTTTTCATCCACCGCTGGGCGAACGCCCTGCATATCAACACTAAAGAATACGTGGTGCTCGATAAACTGACCTTCGGCGAAAATGATACTGTCACCCAGAAAGATCTCGATGAATCGCAACGGCTATTACGGGCCGTGCCCTATATCCGCGACGCCAAAATTTATGTTGCCGAAAAAGATCCCCTCGCCGATACCGATCCCACGGTTGAATCCGTTGTCGTCGAAACATGGGATAACTGGTCATTACTGCCAACTGCGAGCCTGAGTAGTTCAGGTGGCGACACTCGCTATTCCTTCGGCGTTAAAGAAGATAACTTACTCGGAACAGGTATTCGCACTCGACTCAAGTACCAGTCCAACGAGTCCCGCAATGGCTATAAATTTGCGTTCGAAGCTCCGCTGAGCATTATCGAACACGGCACAGTTGCTGCCGAGTTTTACGACAATAGCGACGGCCAAGCGAAGCACGTTTATGTCAGTAAGCCCTTCTATTCACTCGATACCAATACCATGTATTCGGCTGAGTTTTTAGACGATAACCGTATCGATACGATTCGACAAAATGGGCAAGATATAAATGAATTCGAACACACAGTCGACTACCTCAATCTAAAATATGGTTGGTTAATCAATAAAAACAGTGAGCATCTTTCTCGCTTTATTACTGGTGTTACCCAAGACAAACATGAGTTTGCCAATTCAGATCTCTACCCCAATTCGATGCTGCCTCAAGACAGGGACTTTATGTACCCTTGGGTCGCATACGAGTTTATCCAAGATGATTTCCACGCACTGAATAACGTTCACCTGATATCTAACAACGAAGACTTTAACTTAGGCTGGCATCACTATGTGCAACTCGGCATAGAAACCAACGACATAGGAGATAACAATCCTGTCGGCTACCACGTCAATTGGCAAAGCACTGGCGGCTATAAGTTCGACGACCAACTGTGGCTGTTAGAAATGGGCGGCACTAGCACAATCGGCACAACCCAAAAAGACACTTACAAGGTCGATATCCAAGCCGAATACTTCTATCAAATCAATCCTAAGTGGACAGCCTACGGCAAAGCATGGGCCAGCCTTTCACAGAACACTTATCTAGATCTGACCAAAGGGCTGGGAGATGAAACTGGCGTACGCGGCTATCCCAACGAATACCAACAAGGGGACAATCAGTGGTTACTGACCGCCGAGATACGCAACTACCCCAATATCAACTTATACCAACTGGCTGAATTAGGCTGGGCAGTGTTTGCAGATCTGGGCCAAGCTTCCGGCGGTCAACTCGCCGAGAATAACGAAGTCAGCGGTCCACTGGGGAGCATAGGCATAGGTGCGCGGATTTATTCCTCTCGCTCCAGTTACGGCAACGTCGCCCATATCGATTTTTCACTCCCTTATACAGGCGGCGAGTCAGTCAACAGCTGGGAATGGCGATTCCTAGTAAAAAGCAGTTTTTAGTCGCTGATTTAGGAACTGTAAATCCGACAAAACCAAACGCTAACCGCCATAGGAAGGCTGGGCAGTTAGAGTTTGGTCATCCAACGCAAACCAAAGGTGCTACGCAGCAGTTTTACTGTGCTGTTGTGGCGCATTTGAAACAGGCAGCCAAGGCTAAAACTGACGATTAAGCCAGATGTCGACCCAATAAAAGCACGACCGCTTTGCGCTAGTTGTTGTTTCCTCACCTGCAATAACTCATGCTGCAGCCGACCTTGCTCCGTCAGTACAGTGAGCTCTAATTGCTGCTTTTTGAGTAACTGTTGTACTAGCATTGTTGATCTTCCTGTTGTTTGTTGGCTGACTTTTGAGTAGAAAACAACAACCGTAACTGCTGCCAAGTCTTTGAAAAACCCGCTTGCGACAGTACATAGCTCAGGCTACGCCAACACCAGATCAATAACACAAACTGCAATACCACTAATGCGCTCGCGGTAATCAATAACGAGCCGCTCAGTTGAAACAGCACATAGCCCAGCAACAACAAGATACTGCCCCAGAATAGGGTAATACCCGTCCCAAAACAGACAACCAAAGCCGCAGCAATAATCAAGCTGCGACCCGTTAACTGCCACTCTGCCGTTGCTATTTTTCCTGCCAGATTTAACTGATTGATATAGGCTTGCTTCACCGAGCTGCTCAGTGCCGCTATTTCAGCCAATTGCTCAATGGCCTGATCAACCACCTTATTCTGGGCAGCGGATGCTGGCTGCCCAGTGGGCTCAGCATGCTGGACTGGTCTTTGCTCTGGCGCCTCTGACTGTGCACGGTTTTGCATAACCCCACCTTAGCGACGGCGTAACAAGGCCGTCAACACAACACCAGCTGCAAACGCTATCCCGGCGGTGGCCAGCGGATTTTGCGCTGCCAGCTCACGGGTTTTACTGTAAGAGCTTTGCAGTTGTTGTTTGATTTCCTCTTGCTTGTGCGCCAGCGTTTCCTGCGAGCTGGCGGCGGTCTTACGCAAAGTATCCTCTGCAACAGCGGCTTTCTCCGCCACAGCGTCAACGGCATGATGCGTCACTTCGCTGGCTTTCGCTGTGGTTGGTGAATTCAACGCGCCGTTATCTTTACTATTAGTTTGTTCTGTTACACTTTTTGAACTGGCCATTAGCAGACTCCTTGATGAACTGAGTGCAATGCAACAAAATGCTGCACTTTGCATATAAACCAATGCAATGGCTAAGCCAATCGATATAAGCAAATAAAAAACATAGACTTAGATTGAAATGCTTTATATCCGCGCCCTCAGTTAACGGTAGATGTTACCTACATAGGGTAATTTTTACCTACCCTATCAATACGTCACTTATTCGCTTGCTGCAGTAACGCTGTAATGCCGTAGAGTATAGGCGTAGCATGATCAAAAAAAGCACGAAATCCAGAACACAAGTAGTTCAAACCAAGTTCGCCATCTGGTGCTCGAATGAGACGATTTTTAGGACATTCTCCCCAGCACAATTTGAGATGCGAGCACTGTAAACAATAACTGGGCAGATTATCGCGCTTTGCCATCCCAAAGGCTTCTTGGCGAGTCGAAAAAACCAGATCATTCAAACCGTCTTTGGCAATGTCGCCAAGTTCGTATTCAGGATAAACATAGTGATCACAGGAATACACTTTGCCATCGTGCTCTACCGCAATGCCTTTGCCGCAAAACTCCGCCATCACACAAATTTGAGCCGGCAAGCCCATCACCTGCGCAACTGCGGTCTCAAATAAGTTCACTAGTACTCGGCCTAAATCATGGTTCACCCACTCTTCAAACACGGCTATCAAAAAGCGCCCCCACTCATCGGGATCAACAGACCAATCAGTGACCACAGACATAGGATGCCCAGGTTTAGCAAGCTCCGTACCTATGATAGGTAACATCTGCTCTTGCCAAAATTGTGGTGCGGTTTGCTTAAAATTATTCGCCTCAACACAAGGGGTAAATTGAATATAGGTGGCGCCGAGTTCTTGGGTAAGAAAACGATAAACCTCTAACGGATACATCACATTATGACGATTGATGACGGTCAAGGCATTGAAGGGAACTTGATGCTTTCTCAGCACAGCAGCCGCAGCCATTACTCGCTCAAATGTGGGTTTGCCGCTACGGGTGACGCGATATTTATCATGTAATGCTTGTGGACCATCAATTGACAAGCCGACGAGGAAATCATTCTCTTTGAGGAAAATCGCCCAGTTATCATCAAGTAGAATGCCATTAGTCTGTAAGTCATTTTTAATCTTTACATTACAAGGCGCGTAAACTTTCTGTAGCTGGACGACTTTGTTAAAAAAATCCAGCCCCATGAGGGTAGGCTCACCGCCCTGCCATGAGAACACTATTTCATCGCCATCTTGGCTGTTAATGTAATTTTCGATAAACAATGCCAGTGTATCATCGGACATATATGTCTGCTTTGGTTGCCCTAACAACTCAGCTTTATGCAGATAGAAACAGTACTGACAATCAATATTACATTTCGAACCACTAGGCTTAGCCATCGCATGAAAACGTCGCACATATTCTGGGGTGTCACTCAAATCTTTCTTGGCTGTCAATAAGGGAATCACAGGCATATACGTGCTCTTTTTCATGGAAATAACACCATTTAAATTAATCCAATAAAACAAGTGCCCTGAATGCAATCGCACGCAGGACACATGAACACACGTTACTTTGTTTACTTTACAAAACTTGCTGGCTTTTGCCTGGGCGGGTAAGCGGCTAATGTTTGCTTCATTTTGGCGACTTCCGCCAGTGCTGGCATCATAATAAATGCATGGTCATACCACCAACGTTCGTATCCGATTCCAGTGTCTCCACGTTCGAAAGGATCTGTTTCCATATCAAAGAGCAAGGGCGCACGTAGCTGAGTAAAAGGCTCACGCCACACATCCATTCCGTTACTTTTCTGAATGTTAAAATGTATCTTCCAACGGCCATAACGCATAGCTAATAAGTCGCCATCATCACTCCAGTAGAAGAAGTTTTCCCGTGCGGTTGCCCCCTTACCTTCGATGAGTTTACTCTGGTCAAAGCCATCAAGATGAACCTTGTAAGTTATGTCGTTAACTTTATAGCCATTGAGCAGCTTGTCTTTCACTTGAGCGTCACCAGCAGCGGCCAATAATGTAGGAAACCAATCTTCACTGGCAAACATCTCCCTAATCACTGAACCCGGTTGAACATGCCCAGGCCATTTAATCATCGCGGGCACCCTAAAACCGCCTTCCCAGCCAGTATTTTTTTCACCGCGAAACGGTGCCATACCCGCATCAGGCCAAGTGGCAATCATAGGACCGTTATCTGTGGTATAGATAATGATAGTGTTGTCGTCTATGCCTAACTGCCCCACTTTATCGAGTAGCTTCCCCACTTGGTCATCATGCTGCAGCATGCCATCAGCATAAGTATTTAAGCCCGTTTTATCTTTGTATTCAGTGGGAACATGCGTCCAATTATGCATTCTAGAAGGATTCACCCACATAAAGAATGGCTTATCGGCCTTCACTTGACGGGTCATAAAATCAGCAGCAGCAGACATGAACTCATCATCTACTGTTTCCATGCGCTTACGCGTTAAAGGGCCAGTATCAACCACATCCCCCTGAGTTGGCGCTACGCTGCCCCTAGGACTGTCTTTTTCGGCACTTTTTGCGGTTACTTTCAACACCCCTCTTGGCGCAAAGTTTTTCAAAAACGCGGGATCTTTAGGATAATCCGCATTCTCCGGTTCTTCCTCGGCATTGAGGTGATATAAATTGCCGTAAAACTCATCGAATCCATGTCGAGTTGGCAAATACTCATCCCGATCGCCCAAATGATTTTTACCAAATTGGCCCGTGGCATAGCCCAGATTTCGCAACAAAGTAGCCATGGTCGGATCTTGCTCTGAAATACCCACCTTCGCCCCTGGAAAACCAACTTTACTCAGCCCAGTACGAATAGGCATTTGTCCAGTAATAAATGCCGAGCGGCCCGCAGTCGAACTCTGCTGAGCATAATAGGATGTAAACTTGGCGCCTTCTTTGGCGATCCTGTCAATATTAGGTGTACTGTAACCCAGCATACCTTGGTTAAAGGTACTGAGATTCCAATAACCAATATCATCGCCCATAATCACTAATATATTCGGTTTATTTGCAGCGTAGATATTAGTTATATTACCGCCCAAGATTAACGTCACCGCTGTGGTAAGTAATTTTTTCTGCATGTGCATAATCCTTTCCCTCTCCTTGCTGTGATAATAAATTTATTATTTTTTATGCCGCAGCCATCGATTAATATAATAACCAGCACTCTGTAATTAAAACTGTTCCCCTCTACAGAGGCTCTACACATTTCCACAAGGCTTTGTGCCATCGTTCAATATTTGATATCACCCTAATGAGATAATTTTACAAATTACTTTGCGGGTAAATACTGACCAAATTCATTGACCACACCTAAATCATGATTAATTTCATCACTTTCAAAAGCTATGTTGCCATTAATTATTACGGTATCAACTAGATGTGAATTTCGATTGACCAAACGTTGTAAATCAAAGTTTTCCATTTCAGCCCAACTGACCTGCTCTAAATCCAAATTAAAATACTCAGGATTAATAATGACAATATCAGCTCGATCACCTTGACGAATTTTCCCCGCGTCAATACCAAACCAATCGGCCTGATCACCAGTCATCTTCCACACCGCTTTTTCCATGGTCATAATGGCTTTACCTTCATCCATGCTTTCTTTAACTAACTTCAGCATTCTTAGCGGTAAATTATAAAAAGCCATATTTCGGATATGCGCACCAGCATCGCTAAAGGTGATCAGCGACTTATCATCCCCGACCATTTTCTTCAGCACGTCTTTTCGATGATTCGCGACTGTAGTGTACCAGCGCAGCTTAGTGCCAAATTCAACGACTAAATCAAGAAATAGATCAACAACATGCACATTACGGCCCTTAGCCACCTCAGAAAAGTTTTTGCCTATGATGCTATTATCGGGACAATCTAAAATAATCGCGTCGCCAAAATCCCGCTGCCACACTCTCGGACTTAACTTTTCCCCATAAAACTTCCTGAAGTTTCTGCGATAGGTTACATCTTTTAATAATGCGTTACGCTCCACTTCGGCTTTTAAGTTTAAAGCCATCTCACCCGCGCCAAACTCTTCAAAGAACACCACATCAATGCCATCGGCATAAACGGTAAAAGGAGTAGGCAACACTTGCCAGCGAAAATCCCCCCTAAAGAAATTAGTCACTTGCGCCGCAATATTAGTGATCTTGCTTAAATAAACACTGCCCTTTAGATCCATTCGACTAATTAACGTTGTTTTTAACGGCTTTTTAAACAGTCCCATGCATTCACGCATATACTGATTAACTTGCAATATAGCGGCAGCATTCGGCGCCCCTTGATGCACACGATCAAACTTGCGCACCAGCGCATTTAGACGCGAGATCTCTTTCCATGGCGCATAGGTACTCGGCAAGCTTTTAGACCAAGCCCTATCACCATCCAATTTGTCCCACTTTAACCGCATAGTCGACAGTCCAATGAAACCAATCTCTAACGCTTCCTCGAGCAAGTCCTCCATCTTTTTGATTTCACTAGCACTAGGCACAACATTACGATCGGTGGCCCTTAATAGCCCCATAACACCGACTCTTAAATCGCTATGACCCAACATAGTAATGACATTTGGTCCAAGCGGATGCCCCTTAACAAAATCAACCCATTCCTTAGGTGTACTCCAGGTTTTATGCTGCTTTAAAATAGGCAACACTTTTTCCCTCGGCACAGTCTCTACTCGGGTAAAGATATCGGCGGCATCTTCATAATCACTGCAAATCATGCTCAATGAACAACTACCCACCAGCACAGTCGTTACCCCATGACGCACTGACTCAGATAGGCTCGGGCTTACGATAAGCTCTGCATCATAATGTGTATGACTATCAATAAAACCAGGCATGACCCACTTGTGATTGGCGTCTATCACTCGGTGACTTTGAGATTCATCTAGAACCGTATCGCTAACTCGCATAATCTTGCCGGATTTAATACCGATATTTTGAATTGTGGCAGTATTCCCCATGCCATCAAAATAGAGTCCATTTTTGATAATTATGTCAAATTGCATCCTAAGCCTCGCCTTGTTATTGTTATTGTTATTAGTCCAACCTGCCTTGTAAGGTAACAACATTTAGATTACGCTTTGCTAATTCAAAATTCTTGTCATTTGACGACATTTAAAAACATGAAATAAACAATAAAAACAGTGCTGTAAGAATTTCGCAGTCGATTTTATGGAAAATATAAGACAGCAAAACTGTGCCGAGGAAAGAGGCCAATGGAGCAGGAATATTTGATCCGCAGCGGATCTCTTCAAGGTTATGCCGAGCTAATGACATCTTTACAGGGTGATACTCATGCGCTGTTAAAACAGGTGAACTTATGCATTGACGATCTTAAAACCCATGAAAAACTCATTTCATTCAATTCAATGCAAAAGCTACTAGAAATTAGTGCCGATCAACTTAATATGCCCCATTTTGGACTCACACTATCACAGCGACAAAATATTGAGATGCTTGGGCCTTTAGGATTATTAATGGCGAGTTGCAACACAATAAAAGAAGCAATCTATACGGTGCAGCGATATATGTCTGCCCACTCTCCCGCAGAAAATTGGATATTAAGTGAAATAGGCAATACCGCATCCATCACTCGCTTTGAATACGCAACCAATACCATCCCATTAAAACAAGTCAAAGAATTAGCGCTGGGGGCATGTTACAGGATGCTGACTTTATTCATAGGTAATCAATTCAATGCCATCAGGCTTGAATTATCCCATAGTGCAATTTCTGACATTAAAATTTATCGCCACATTTTTAAAACGGATGTAAAATTCAATCAAGATGCAGATAGAATTATTTTTGATAAAAAATATCTCGATTATCCCGTAATATTCAATAGCAAAGAGAGAAGTCAATATTTAGAAAATTACATTAATCTTGCAACCCAACCCTTTGATAACCTCGAACGCAAAATAATTAGCTTAATTTCACAGGGAATAGAAACCAATCAGTCATTACTGGACAGTATTTCTACCGTACTCAAGATGAATAAAAGAACCCTACAACGCCACCTGACAACGCAAAACATAAGTTTTAAGGATCTTGTGGCACATGTTAAGGGAACTAAAGCCTGTTGGTACCTTAGTGCGAGTCAAATGAGTATTACCGCTATCAGTGCCGCGCTGGGCTACCACGACTGTAGTGCATTTTCAAAAGCCTTTAAGAAACAACATGGATGCTCGCCACTGCAATGGCGCAACAAAAAACAAAGTACGGCGAATAAACCTAACGCTAGATAACAAAAAGCCCGTTTGTCATTACGACAAACGGGCTTTTTATTGAATGAGGTGAGTTGGCCGATAAGCCGGGTCCTGTCTTGGACAGTCATTCATCTAGGCCTGCAATCGCTCACAGGCTCAAGCGACCTACCCGGTTCCAACGCGAGCCACGCCATACGGAACCCTATTTGGTCTTGCTCCGGGTGGAGTTTACCTTGCTACGAACTATTGCTAGCCGCACGGTGCGCTCTTACCGCACCCTTTCACCCTTACCGACCTGATAAATCAGGCAGGCGGTCTACTCTCTGTTGCACTTGTCGTCGGTTCGCACCGCCCAGGCGTTACCTGGCACCCCGCTCTTTGGAGCCCGGACTTTCCTCCCCGTTCTTGCGAACGCGGCGACTGTCTGGCCAACTCGGCGCGGATTATAGCCTAAGCCACCCTGATGCACCACAGATAATCCGCTCGTAACCGTTTTAGCGCTTATAAATCAGACTCTAGGCCGTATTTATACAGAGCATTCTTTTTAAGTCCATGAATTTGCGCGGCAATTGCTGCGGCTTTCTTCAATGGTAATTCTTCACATAAGAGTTTGAGCGTATTAATAGCGACCGTGGGAATCGCTTCGTCATCACTCAAATGGTAGCCATGCACCATAAGCACGATTTCACCCTTCTGCTGATTCGGGTCAGTACTTACGGTGGCAAGCACCTCTGAGACAGGACCAGATAAAAAAGTTTCGAAGGTTTTGGTCACTTCGCGCGCCATCACCACATGGCGATCGCCGCCCAGCACTTCGACCATAGTCGTTAAGCTATGCTCGATGCGGTGCGGTGATTCATAAAAAATCAGCGTGCGCGGATCTTCTTTCAGTGCCAATAACTTATCGGCACGGGCTTTTTCTTTTGATGGCAGAAAACCTTCAAAAGAAAAACGATCCGATGGCAAACCTGAGGCGCTTAAGGCGGTAATCGCCGCGCAAGGGCCGGGAAGAGGGATCACATTAAACCCAGATTGGCGCACATGGGAGACTAAGTGGTAACCAGGATCGGAAATCAACGGCGTACCCGCATCAGAAATTAATGCTATCGACTGTCCAGCGGCAAGCTGACCGACAATCCACTGGGCACGCGCACGCTCGTTGTGGTCATGCAAGGCCGTGGTTTTAGTGGTAATGCCAAAGTGGCTCAATAACTTACCGCTGTGGCGAGTGTCTTCACAGGCGATCAATGAAACCTGATTCAGCACCTCTATTGCCCGTGAGCTCATATCGCCCAAATTACCTATGGGAGTAGGAACTATGTAGAGTGCGACGCTTTGGTCCATATATACCTCTGTAATGACAGTGCCAAGACTTTCGTCAAGCGCGAGAGAAGGTTAAACTAGAGGCCGCATCTTACCAGAGTGAAGCCCAGTGTTAAAAAGCCTGAATACAACTAAGTTCGTTTCCGTGGCCATTTTATCGGTAATCTTGGCGGGTTGTGGTGTTTCATCGCCCAATTCCACTGGAACAACCGCCACAGTGGCTACCTCATTAGCATCCGCACCTTTGGCGGCAAATGTCTATTTGGCGCAAGCGTCCAATAGTAAAGATCCGCAGCAGCGCGATACTAATCTGCTGCTAGCAGCCCATGCCTATATTAATGCCAATGACTATGCCGCAGCGCAGAAGCTACTCAAATCGATACAGCCGAGCTTAACTCAGAGCCCAACATTACTGGCCGAACATAAATACTTAACTGCACGAGTGCTTGAACACACGTCCACCTACAGTGATGCCCTTAAAACCTTAAATTATCCAAGTAGTTGGAGCCTGCCAAGCTGGCAAATGACGGCCTATCACCAATTCAAAGCGCATTTATATCAATTGGATAAGCAGCCAATTGAACAAGTGCGCGAGTTGAGTTTACTGACTACTTACTTGCCACCCGCCCAAGCCAACGAAGTGAATAACACCATTTGGCAAGTGCTGCAGCCGATGCACGAACAAACCATAAAGACGTTTACCCAAGATGCTAAGACTCCAGTGTTTGCAGGCTGGTTACAACTGGCTTATATCGCTAAGCATTATGCCGTCGATCCCACCCAGTTAGTGCGCTACTTAGGTGAATGGCAGAAACAAAATCCTTATCACCCAGCTGCAGCCAAACTGCCCGCCGATTTGGATAGAGCCTTAAACGCTAAACCATTTACGCCGAAAAATATTGCCGTGCTGTTGCCGCTGACGGGTCCAAGAGCGAACGCCGCCAATGCGATTCGCCAAGGTATATTAGCTGGCTATATGGCAAAGCAAAACGACCAAGTCGCAGTGAATTTTTACGACACGGCCAACGATGCGGCGAGTGCGTATCAACAGGCACTGACAGCAGGAGCCGAGTTTATTATTGGCCCATTACTGCCGACTGAAATCGAACAACTACAAGTGATGAATGCAGCAAATACTGCCACCACTAATGCGCTGACCAATGCTGCCAACCCAGACAAAACGGCCAATACGGTTGCAGCGGCTCCTGCGGTGCCTGTACCACAACTCTTTTTGAATCAAGTTGATAAGTTCACCCCCGATCCAAACAAATTCTACTTTGCATTGTCACCAGCCCAAGAAGCAGCTGATGCCGCCGAGCATTTATATCAAGATGGCGTCACTATGCCATTGCTGCTCGCCAGCAATGATGCCCTTGGCAAACGTATGGCCGAGAGCTTTATTCAAGCGTGGAAAAAGAAGAGCGATAACGTCGTCGAAGTCTATTACTACGATGGCGGCGACCAAATGAAAACCACAGTGCAAGATGCCCTTGGCGTGCGTGATAGCCAAGCCCGTATCGCACGCATCAAGGAGCTGCTGGGTAACTCAGTGCAGGCTGACTTCCGTTCACGCCAAGATATTGATGCCATTTATATGATTTCAACGCCGCAGGATCTGACTCTGCTCAAGGCCTTTATCGATGTTAACTTCAGCGTGTTCACTCAACCAGTTCCCTTGTATACCTCAAGCCGCAGCCGAGTTGAGAACGAAAGCACACAAACGGCGCAGGATTTAAATAACCTCACCCTCAGCGATGCCCCTTGGCTGATGCAAAACGGCGAAGAAAACCTAATGGTTAACACACTATTTTCGGGCTGGAATAACAGTCAGAAACGTTTGTTTGTTATGGGTTATGATGCGATGGACTTGATCGGCCGTTTAGCACAAATGCGCTCATTTACGGGTTACCAATTCAATGGCCGCAGCGGCGCTTTATCGGTTAGTCCAGATGGCATAGTAAACCGCCAATTAAGCTGGGGACGTTACCAAAGAGGCAGCTTCCGCCAGCTATGACACTCGGACAGCAGGCAGAAGCGCACGCACAACGTTACCTTGAACAGCAAGGGTTAACTTTTGTCGAACGTAATGTCCGCTATCCGTTTGGGGAAATTGATTTGATCATGCGCCATAAAAGCCATTGGGTATTTGTTGAAGTGAAGTATCGCTCGGCAACCCAATATGGCGGCGCATTACAGGCTTTAAGCGCGGCGCAAATAACGCGGATTCGCAAAGCGGCCAACCACTATTTGCAACTCAATAGACTCGATGTGCCCTGTCGTTTCGATGTCATCGCCATGGAAGCCGATCAAATTCATTGGCTCGTCGATGCCTTTTAAGCGCCAATAGTGCGAGATTAGCAACACAAATTATTTTTAACGTCTGTGCCTCAACACGCTTGTGGAAATATGGCATGATAGCAACACTTTATCCTGAAAGGATTTATCCATGTTAGAACGCATTAAAGACAGCTTTACTGAATCTATCCAGACAAAAATCGATGCAGCCGAAGCACTGCCAGAATCAATCGCCAAAGCGGCCGAGATGATGGTGCACTGTCTTTTGGGTGGCAATAAAATCCTTGCTTGCGGTAACGGCGGCAGTGCTGGCGATGCACAACATTTCTCAGCCGAACTGCTAAACCGCTACGAGATTGAACGTCCACCCTTACCGGCCATCGCCCTGTCTACTGACACTTCAACCATCACAGCTATCGCCAACGACTATAGCTATGATGAGATTTTCTCAAAACAGATTTTTGCCTTAGGCCAACCGGGCGACATTCTGCTGGCGATCTCCACCAGCGGTAACTCAGGTAACGTGATTAAAGCCATGGAAGCCGCATTAAGCCGTGACATGACGATCGTTGCACTAACGGGTAAAGATGGCGGCGCTATGGCAGGCCTGCTGAGCGTGGGCGATGTGGAAATCCGCGTGCCTTCAAACGTCACCGCACGTATTCAAGAAGTGCACTTACTGGTGATCCACTGCCTGTGTGACAACATTGACCGCACACTCTTCCCGCAGGACGAGCAGCAATGAGACACGCTGCCCCGCTGTTAATGGTTTGCTTGCTGCTACAAGGCTGCGCCGGTGCCGTTATGGTGGGCGCAGTGAGTGGCGCTATGATGGCCAACGATGAGCGTACTGTTAAGACACAGATTGATGATACTAATACCGATTTTAGGATCACTAGTGCGCTACTAGAGCAAGAAGATCTTAAAAAACAAACTAATATCACTGGTGTGTCCGTCAATGGCAATGTGCTTATGATAGGCCAAGCCCCTAACTCTACGTTAAGGGATAAAGCCATCAAGGTCGTACAAGATCTTAAGCTAGGCGGCAAGATCCACAATCAGATCCGCATTGGCAACCCAACTTCTTTCACCACACGCAGCAACGACACTTGGATCACCACTAAAGTGAAGGGCCGCATGCTAAACGAGAAAGATTTGGATATGACTCGCATTAAAGTCATCACTGAAAATGGTGAAGTCTTCTTGCTTGGCGTTATTCATCGCTCGCAAGCAGACTTAGCCGTTGATATCGCCCGCAATACAGCAGGCGTGCGTAAAGTGGTAAGAGTATTTGAATATACAGAGTGATTTTACAATTTGAGCAGGTTGTAATTTGAGCGTAGTGGAAGTTAAGCCTAAGTCGCGAGTCAACTCGTACACTTAGGCTTAAACGCTCACCATTATTTCCCCGCTAGCGTATCCGCTATCTTAGGTGTCGATTTTGATAACAACGACCCTAGCCAAGGTAAAAACAACGAAGGCAACACAATCAAAGCGGCACCAAGCCAGCTTAAATTATCCAACCATTCATCGAATAATAACCAGCCTACAAAGACAATAAATAACAAGCCACTATATTCCGCAATCGCGATATCACTCGCCTGTGCTTTACGGTACGCCAGCACGCAGAACCAGTGATATACAAGTAAGAATACGTTGCTCAGCAATGCCACGCCCACCAGCTCCCAACTCAAACCTTCAATTCCCTGAAACGCCGCAATCACTAACGTCGCCGGAATACCCAGCA
Source organism: Shewanella sp. SP1S1-7 (assembly GCF_031932105.1). Taxonomy (NCBI): domain Bacteria; kingdom Pseudomonadati; phylum Pseudomonadota; class Gammaproteobacteria; order Alteromonadales; family Shewanellaceae; genus Shewanella; species Shewanella sp. SP1S1-7. The sequence continues at coordinate 27,942 of NZ_JAUOEU010000017.1, read as the reverse complement.
AGTTATACAACATCAGCGTTAATACGGGATGTTCAGCATGTGGCACTTTTTTCAGCGCTAACTGATTCACTGCAAAGGTAAAAGCAGAAAATAGCACAGCAATGCCATACCAGTTCATTTCACTCGGTCGCAGGATAATCAAAATACCGACAAAACCTAAGCCTGTGCAGATGGTCTGGGCGGCAGTGATCCTCTCTCTCAGGAAAAAATACCCCATCAAGATGATCATCAAAGGCGCCGAATAAAACAATGAACTCACTGTCGCGAGTGGCAATGCCATCAAGCCAATAATTAAAAAAAGCGCGCCAACTGAGCCTATGTTGGCACGCCAAAGGTGAACTGAAATATGTGTTGTCATTGGCCGCTGTGAATACAGCCACACTGGCAACAGCATAAAGACTGAGGAGATTTGCCTGACAAGGAGGAAAGTCGAGGCATTTGCATCGTCCGGCAACCACTTGATCGACACATCATAGAAGGCACTGAATAGATTACCTACTATCAATAAAATCAAACCGATAACAACTGAACGTTGCATTTTTTAACATCCATAAATCTCAATGGCGGCATGATAATCCTCGCAAAACTTAAGCTGAAATGATGCTTTCTCATACTAGATGAATTAGATTCATACTAAAGCCTTTAGATATTGAAAATAATGAGAAAGCTCCCACCATTACGCGCTCTGCAAGTGTTCGAAGCCGCCGCCAGACAACAGCATTTTTCTAAGGCGGCCGATGAACTGTGCATCACCCAAAGTGCGGTTTCTCACCAAGTGCGGGTATTAGAAGAGTATTTTGGCGAGCAACTGTTCGACCGTCAGGGGCGTAAACTGCAGTTAACCCCAAAAGGACACGGACTATTTCTAGAGTTAGAGCGGATATTCAACGAGTTAAGTGATCTTAATTTGAAGGTTCGCGACACGCCCAATCAGCAGCTGTGCTTAGCAGTTTACAGTTCCTTCTCGGTAAAATGGTTGATCCCCAGACTCACCGATTTTCGCCGCCAATATCCGAGCGTGAAAATCCGCCTCGAGATGATCACCCAAGATCCTGATCTCAGCACTAGTACGGCGGATATCTTTATCGCCGGTAAACTGAATCAACGCGGATACTGGCAACAGTTACTGCATAAAGAGCGGTTAATCCCAGTATGCAGCCCAAATTTCTATCTTAAATGGCGCGACATTAGCCTGGGCAATTTCCAGCAACAAGCCCTACTGGTTGTCGATGAAGGCCCACTCGGACTCGACTGGCACAAGTGGTCATCGGCGCACCAAATCCCACTTGATAACGAACAACAGCATGTGTTTAGTCATATTGTGATGGCGATTGAGGCGGCGATTGCTGGTCAAGGCTTAGCCCTAGCGCCGGACTTTATGGTCGCTGGCGATATCACCACGGGGCGTTTAGTCGCTTTGAATCTTCCCGATGTGCATACCGGATTTGAATTTACTTTCTTTTGTAAGCAACGCCGCTTATCTGAGCCTGCGATTGCTGCCTTCTCATCTTGGCTAAAATCACAGGCCTAAGGTGAATGGACAGACACAAAAAAGCCGACGCTGACGTCGGCTTAATTTATCGATATCGATTGATTACACTAACAAACCAATCTTCTCGTACACTTTCTTCAATGTCACTTCGGCGCGCGCCTGCGCACTTTCAGCGCCAGCTTTCATCACTTGGTCTAAGTAAGCACGGTCGGCACGAATCGTGCGGTAACGCTCTTGCAGCGGCTCTAACATGCTCACAACCGCTTCGCCTGCTGCCCCTTTCAAATGGCCATACATCTTGCCTTCAAACTCGGCTTCTAGGCTTGCGATGCTTTGTCCCGTCACACCCGACATTAAACTCAGCAGGTTAGAAACGCCTGGCTTATTGTCCATATCGAAACGCACGACTGGCGGCTCATCACTGTCTGTCATAGCTTTTTTCAGCTTCTTCAGCACGGCTTTTGGATCTTCTAGCAGGCCGATGACGTTGTTACGGTTCTCGTCTGACTTAGACATCTTCTTCAACGGCTCCTGCAGCGACATCACTTTCGCGCCATGTTCAGGAATAAATGGCTCAGGAATGGTGAAAGTATCACCGTAGGCATTGTTGAAGCGAGTCGCGATATCACGAGTTAACTCAAGGTGTTGCTTCTGATCTTGACCAACTGGGATTTCGTTCGCTTGATAAATCAGAATATCCGCCGCCATCAGCACAGGGTAACCAAACAGACCCACGTTGATGTTGTTAGCGTGCTTTTGTGACTTATCTTTAAACTGCGTCATGCGGCTCAACTCGCCCATTTGGGTATAGCAGTTTAATGCCCAACCTAATTGCGTATGTTGTGGCACTTGTGACTGGATAAACACTGTGCTCTTTTTAGGATCGACGCCACAGGCCAAATAAAGGGCTAAGGTGTCTAAACAAGCTTCGCGCAACGCTTTAGGATCTTGACGCACGGTAATGGCATGCAAGTCGACCACACAATAGAGGCAGTCGTGGCTATCTTGCATCGCAACCCATTGACGCAATGCACCCATGTAGTTACCTATGGTTAATTCGCCGGACGGCTGTGCACCGCTGAGTACTATGGGTTTGGTCATTACGTCATTGCTCCACTATCTATATATAAAAAGACTATAAAAAATCGACTAAAGAACGGGTAAACACCCATTACTTGGTATGTTTTACCCAGTTCAAAATCTCACTAAATTGCTCACATACGGCATCTGGGCCACTGAGCCCAATATCTTCACCGTAGTTGTAGCCGTAGGTCAAGCCGATTGACGCTATCCCAGCCGCTTTCGCCGCTAAAATGTCGTTTTTAGAGTCGCCGACCATCAATAACGCCTCTTTATCCAATTGCCACTCATGTAATAAGTGCTGCAGCGGCAAAGGATCGGGCTTCATCTTAGCGAGAGTGTCGCCACCTAACACTAAGCTGAAAAAGTCATTAATCCCAAAGGCATTGAGTAATGGCAAGGTAAAACGATAGGGTTTATTGGTGACAACGGCGAGCTTAAAACCTGCATCGAACAAGGTTTGCAGTACTTGATGCACATCGGCATAAAGCGCACTGTGCTTCTCAAGATTCTCTTGATAGTGATGCATAAAAATCGGCATGGCCGCATCAAGCACGGTTTGCTCAACATCCGATCCCAAGGCATGGGTCATTGCGCGGCGCATTAACATCTCGGCGCCGTTACCGACCCAAGTACGCACTTGGGCCTCTGAGCAGCTCTTCAAACCTAACTCGGCTAAGGCTTCCTGCGTGGCAACGGTTAGGTCAGGCACACTGTCGATCAGCGTGCCATCAAGATCAAACGCTATCGCTTTAATCTTATCCCACATACCTATGCCCCAACTTTAGCAAGTTCGGCACGCATCTCATCAACAACGGTTTTGTAATCTGGCTTGCCGAAAATGGCAGAACCCGCAACAAACATGTCGGCACCGGCGGCCGCGATTTCGGCAATATTGTCGACCTTAACGCCGCCATCCACTTCTAAGCGAATATCAAACCCACTGGCATCGATACGCGCACGCACTTGGCGCAGCTTATCTAGCGTAGATGGAATAAAGGATTGACCGCCAAAACCAGGGTTCACCGACATCAACAGAATCACATCCAGCTTATCCATCACATGGTCGAGATAATGCAGTGGTGTAGCAGGGTTAAACACGAGACCCGCTTTACAGCCACACTCTTTGATCAACTGAAGTGTGCGATCGACGTGTTCTGAAGCTTCTGGATGGAAAGTAATAATAGACGCGCCCGCCTTAGCAAAATCAGGCACGATGCGGTCAACCGGCTTGACCATCAAATGCACATCAATATCGGCGGTAATACCGTAGTTACGCAGCGCTTGGCACACCATGGGGCCAATCGTTAAGTTAGGAACATAGTGATTATCCATCACATCAAAATGCACTACGTCGGTCCCCGCATCTAACACGGCTTTTACATCATCGCCCAAACGGGCAAAATCGGCAGATAAAATCGATGGAGCAATCAAGAATGGACGCATAAAACACTCGCTGCTATTTGGATAAAAAGTGCCTTATTTTACCCTGAGCCAAGCTAAGCCTCTATAGCTAAAGCCACATTTCTGGCAATTGATACGCAATGCCCGTGTCAGCAAAGCAGCACATTCTGTAACTATCGCAGTCAATTGGGGCTTGGATTCGGTAAAATAAGCTAATATTTTCGAGCATTTTGGTGGCAATTGATAAATTTTTGTTCATAAACTAGGCGAGTTTGTTATACTCGAGGCGCAATGCTGGTTCATTTCAAAGGAAGCGTTATGAAGGGGCGGTTTAGTTTGTTTTTACACTATGTTAAGTCAGTGACATTTAAGTCATCTATGATGTTGGCATTCACTGCTGTTGTCGTGGCCACGTTAGCTTTTGGCGTTGAAAAACTTACGGAAAATACCGAAACAGCTTCATGCGCTTGTAGCAGTGACACCCGTTACAATAATGCTCTGCCTAGTAGTCATCCTAATAATCGTTGCGCCGATCAAGCACAAACCCTAAGTTGGAAAACGTGGCTCACAGGAAAAAACCGTTCGAGTCAGTTCCACTTTGTCGATCTGCTTGAGCTATTACACGGCCATCAAGATAAACCTATGGATGACCTCAAGCCCACTACATCGCATCTCGCCTATTAATGCTTAGCCGTATCTGGCAAGTATTCCACAGTACCGTCGCCGCCTTTTTCGGGGTACAAACTGACGAAAATCGTAAAAAAGACTTCCAAACGGGTTCACCATTACCTTACATAGCTATGGGAATCGTATTGGCAATCGTTTTAGTGGCAAGTCTGATGTTTATCGTAGGACAAGTGCTTAGCTAAACCTAAGCTATGTCGAACCTAATCTTCCTTTGGATCATAGTTTTCATCATATAACGCCATCAACTCATCCACCTTGTTCCGGCCACTGCCATTTTGGCTAATGTTACGTTGCACTTGGATTGTCGCTAAGTGAGCGCCGCGGTATAACTCGCGAGTCAATGGAATATCATGATTACTGATCAATACCGGAATGCCACGCTCCAGTGCTGTATGGCGAGAATGACGGGCCAGCAGTGCTTGATCGTCTAGACTAAAACCCGCACCAACATATGTCGTAAAACTGGATGTAGTCGACAATGGCGCATAAGGTGGATCGCAATAAACCACATCGCCGCTACGTGTCTGCTCGAAGGCTTTTTCATAGCCTATGCATTTAAACTCGGCACGTTGCGCTTTTTCAGAAAAGGCCCAAATTTCCTTTTCGGGGAAATACGGCTTTTTATAGGAACCAAAGGGTACATTGAAGCCGCCTTTACGGTTATAACGGCATAAGCCATTAAAACCATGACGGTTTAGATAGAGGAAATAGACGGAACGTTGGAAAGGGTCGCGACATTTATTAAAGTCGGTCCGCACCTGATAGTAAGCGTCTTTTTGATTCATCTCATCAACAAACATTGCCTTAGCGGCGGCAATGTAAGCTTCAGGTTGATGCTTCACAATCTGGTATAACTCAATCAAGTCCTGATTAATGTCACAGAGCAGGTAGCTAGGATAATCCGTATTTAAGAAAACGGATCCTGCACCCACGAATGGCTCGACCAAACGGTCTCCTGTGGGTAAATAACTGGCCAAATCATCCACCAATTTAAATTTACCGCCAGCCCACTTAAGGAAGGCTCTGTGTTTTTTTATCATTTAACTTGATGAATGCCGACAAAAATAAAGGCCATGATTGTACTCTGTTTATTCTGAAATTTCACGATTTGGCAGACTTTCTTCTAGTTGATAATCTTTTAAATCCGCCCACTTTCTTACCCAAGGCTGCTCGAAACGATACTCTTTAACCAATTGTGCCGCCGCATTCGAAGCTGACTTGCTACTACCGTAGTTGCCAACGAGGACAACCCAACGCTGCTTATGTTGTGCAACGCGAACGCCCTCAAGATGCTCAATACTCTTTAATGTTGCACGCAGGGTGTCCAACTGAGCAACACTGGCAATCTGTATTGTGTAACCTTTGAGCGGCTTTTGCGTATCCAAGCCCGCTTTAGCTACCGGCTTATCGGCCTTTGCAGCATCAATGGTTGCGGGTTGAGTCTGAGCCGCTTTAGCTTGTGGTTCAGTATCCTCAGGCGGCTTATCCTCACCAAAAGACTTGCTACTCACTTCACCCACACTCACTAAGGCAGCATCGTCAGGCATGGGATGTGGCGCTTCACCGTGGAATTCACTTAAAGGATCAACGGCTTGTTCAGTTTTGGCTTCTGCCGTCTCGATTTCAATCACTTTCGCAGTCTCCGCAGCGAGCTTTAGTTGCTCAGCGCGCAGCATAAAATAGGGCGCTAAAACTTTTTGCCCGTAGGACAAGAAGGCGGGTGAATCTATCGATGGATAAGTCACGACCTCTGGAGCTTGCTCTTCAGAAAATGGTTGAGTAACACCAAGCCAAATACCAAGCGCTAACAACATGCTCACAGCTGTCACCATCACGGCTTTATACTTCATCCAAGAAGATGTTTTCTCTGGCGTGCTATGCAAGGCTTTATCTAACAGATTGACCACTTCCTGCGGCGTACCCGTTTGCTTCTCAAGCTGACTACGTACAATTTCCCTTGGCGTAAAAGGATTTTGCTCGCTGTATCTCAGTAACGTTTGATACAAGGCCTCACGCTCGGGCATGGTTAACGGCTCAATATTGATAGGCAATATCTGCCGCCGTAACTGCTCAGGCAATTGGGGTAATAGGTCGGCTAAAAATGCCGGTGGAACCGTGAGTGTGACAGCGATATTCTTACCCGCACACTGAATTTGATTGAGAATAATGCACTCAGCCCATAATGCCTTAGGCAATAAATGCGCATCATCGATAATGATATGTAAGGGTTTAGTTTGCGTGCTCGCAAGCCGCAACAGGGTATCGGCGAGGGGAATATCGTCGTCAAAAATAGGGGATGAAATTAACTGGACCAGAATTTTACGGCGGATCTCAGCGTTATCGGCATGCATAGGACAAATCACAAATGCTGCATTTGACTCGTCAAAATCGGTTGCTAATCCGGTCACTAAGGTGGTTTTGCCTGAACCGCTGACACCAGAAAGCACCAGTAGCTGATCGCTATAACTGGCAATATGATGCATTCTTTGTATGAGGGCTTCCTGAGAAGGAAGCAAGACAGAACCCTGAAACGTCACTCGCCCACCACACAGTGTTTATGCGCAGCGAATAACCTGTTCAAGGGTAGATTCTGTGACTTGACTAAACACATCCGCGCGGCCTATTGCCGTTGGGAGCACCAGTCGAATCTGACCGCCTAAAACTTTTTTATCGCGTCGCATATGTTGAATGAAACTGTCGAAATCCATAGATTCCGGCGCACTCACTGGAAGATCAAAAGCTTGTAGTAACTGTATGATACGACAAACTATTGACTCATCGATAAGCCCCAGTGCCTTAGCTGTTTTAGCAGCAAGGACTGTGCCAGCTGACACGGCTTCACCATGCAACCAATTACCGTAGCCCATTTCGGCTTCAATCGCGTGACCAAAGGTATGACCCAGATTCAATAAAGCACGAACACCTTGCTCAGTTTCGTCTTGGCTAACCACATCAGCCTTAATCTCACAGCAACGGGAGATAGCATAAACCAATGCTTGGGCATCTAAGGTTTTTAGTGCCGTTACATTATCTTCAAGCCATTGAAAAAAATCAGCATCCCACATGATGCCATACTTGATGACTTCCGCCATTCCCGCCGCAAACTCGCGCGCTGGAAGCGTATGTAAACATAAAGTATCGATAAGCACGATTTGTGGCTGATAAAAGGCCCCAATCATGTTTTTACCAAGAGGATGGTTAACAGCCGTTTTACCGCCGACGGAAGAATCCACCTGCGACAATAAAGTTGTCGGAATTTGAATAAAATCGATCCCACGTTGATAACATGCCGCGGCAAAGCCCGTCATATCACCAATCACGCCGCCACCCAAAGCCACCAGCACAGAATCTCGACCATAGTTTTGCTGCAGCAATGCAGTAAAAATAACATCTAGATGTGCTAAATCTTTGAATTGTTCGCCATCGGGGAGGATAACACTCTCTACCTCACCAAACGAAGCCATCGTCTCTTGTATCTGTTTTAGATACAAAGGCGCGACAGTTTCATTGGTGACGATAAGAATACGTTTTTTAAGCAGGTAGCGAGACAAGGTCTCGCCATCACTCATCAAATTCTGGCCAATGTAAATGGGATAACTACGTACACCTAAATCAACCTGAATTTGCTTCATAAATTCTGCCTAAAAACCTAATTGCTCAATGATCTGATTGGCGACAATCTTTGCGCTTTGATCATCAGTTTTGACAATCACATCTGCAATTTCTTCGTACAATGGATTACGGATCTCTGCAAGATTCTCCAACACTTCTCGAGGATCATCCACTTGCAATAATGGGCGTCGCTTGTCTCTTTGAGTACGAGCGACCTGTTTGTCGATAGTGGTTTCCAGATAAACCACAATGCCACGAGCAGACAGATGATTACGGATATCTTTGCTTTGTACTGAACCACCACCGGTGGCAAGGACGATACCTTGTTTTTCAGACAAATCAGCAATAACCTGAGCTTCACGACGACGGAAGCCTTCTTCACCTTCGACGTCAAACACCCAAGCAATATCAGCGCCTGTGCGTTGCTCAATCTCTTGATCTGAATCGTGGAATTCTAAATGCAGCATTTGCGCCAGATGGCGACCAATTGTGCTTTTACCTGCGCCCATAGGGCCTACCAGAAAAATATTACGTTTTTCAGCCATTTCTTGTACGTCTGAATCTTATTGAAAAGTATGCCTATATCGACTCAACATCAAGCCGACCTATATGTTACCTTGCTCTTATGAGACTTGACCGAGGATTATCTCAGCTTAGGGTCTACTATGGCAAGCCATGTGCGCTATTTATGCAAAGAATTGTATACCAGTAATAATAAAGCCAGCAATCACTGCTGGCTTTAGTCGATACATAGCAAGTGCTTAGATCTTCTCACCGACTATTTTGGGGGTGACGAAAATAAGTAGCTCTTGACGCTCATTTTTGTCTGTTGTGTTCCTAAACAGGAAACCGACCAGAGGAATGTCACCTAGAATTGGCACTTTACTCACACGGCTAATCAGATTTTGTTGATAAATGCCACCAAGCACTATGGTTTCGCCGTTATTAACGAGCACTTGGGTGCCGATACGTTGAGTATCGATTGCAACTGCGGGACCCGTTGGAGTATCAACGGTTTTACCCTGAGAATCTTGAGTGATTTCTAAATCTAAAATGACTCGGTTATCTGGCGTAATTTGTGGTGTAACCCGTAGAGACAACACCGCCTTCTTAAACGTGACTGACGTTGCACCACTCGAAGTCGACTGCACATAAGGGATCTCGACACCTTGCTCAATATAAGCCGCCTTTTGGTTAGAGGTGGTGATACGAGGGCTAGCGATGATCTCACCTTTGTTTTCTTGCTCTAACGCACTTAATTCCAAATCAAGAATGGTACCGTCCGCCAATTTAGCGACATGGAAGGCAATACTCGCTGGATTAGTGGCTGCCGCGGGTAAGTTAACGTTCAAACGCTGATCGGGAGTAGGAATAATCCCATTGGCAATACTCTGTGCACCTTCTAATGTGCCTGAGGTTCCCTTACTACCCTGCTGATCTGTAACGCCCCAACGAATACCTAAGTCTTCGGAGACATCATCTTTCACTGTCACCATACGTGACTCGATCAACACTTGGCGGATGGGGATATCGAGCACTTCGACTAAACGGTGAATGTTCTCAATCGTTTCAGCCGTATCTTTCACTAACACTGTGTTAGTACGTTCATCGACCGCGACTGAACCGCGTGGTGAAAGTAAGCTTGAATCCGTACTTTTTAATAACTCTGCAATATCGACCGCTTTCGCGTAGTTAATTTGTAAATACTCGGAATAGAGCGGTGCTAACTCTTTAACCTCTTGTTTGTTTTTGAGGTTTTGGCTTTCACGAATTGCCAGTTCTTCGCTCGGCGCCACCATTAAGATATTACCTTCGATACGCTTATCTAATCCTTTGGTTTGAAGAATTAGTTCTAAAGCTTGATCCCAAGGCACATCATCCAATCTTAAAGTGATATTGCCTTCCACAGTATCACTGGTGACTAAGTTAAAATTGTTATAGTCGGCAATGATTTGCAGCACAGTCCGTACAGGGATATTTTGAAAGTTAAGCGACAAGGTACGGCCATTGTATTTTTTAACATCTTTCTTGGCGGCGACTCTCTCGACTTTATTCATTGAAAGTCTAAAGAGATTATCTTCTTGCTTGTAAGTGAAATCATATTCACCCGCAATATCAACGACAATACGCGCTGTTAAATCTTCTTTAAATGTCTCGAAGCTTTTTACTGGTGTGGAGAAGTCTTTCACATCCATAACATACAGAAGATCGTTATTAATATCTGTGTTATACAACTTCACTTCAAGCTTAGCGCCCACTTGCTCGACATTAGCCGCAACAGAGCGATTATTTAGATAGACCAATAACTCACCGCCACCATTATCATTACGACGGAAATCGATATTTTTAATGCTATTAACGAAGGGGTTTTCAGCTTGGGCTTGAGTCCCTGACACTTCATCGTTAATCGTAAGCCGGTATGAATTGCCCATTACTGAACCTTGGTAAGGTTTCACTTTGGACATACCTAAGATGACTTTTAGTTGGGTATCTTGCTGCTCAGTGGTGATATCTGCAACCCCAACCTGATTAATAGGTAAACGATCCTTAGATAAACCCGAGATACTATTATCGAAGGTCAGCACTAGCTCGGCGGGCGAAGCATTTGAATCTATTGCAGGCGGAGCGACCGCATCTTCAAAGACCAATTCTAGCTCCAATTGATGATCAACCAGAGCATGGTATTTAACATCCATTAATCGATTTGCCGCAAAACTCGATGGCAAAATTCCAAATACCAGTGCGATCCCTATAACAGACTTGATTAAGCCTGAAGAAATTAACGGGACTTTTATCGCGGCAGAAGATTTCATTATTCCCTCATCCTTCGCTCGTTATTCTCCAGAAAGTTCTAAATTGCTTGTCCTTTCGGACCAACAACCAGAACCATCTGGAATTAATTCTACTACTTCGACATTTTGTGAAGTAACTTTAGAAATGCGTCCATTAAACAGACCTAAATACTCACCAACGCCCATCCGATACACACTGCCATCGTTTGTTTCGACTAGTGCCCAAGTCGTATCGGCTTCACTTAAGGTGCCGCGCATTTTTAAATTATCTAAAGGATAAGTTTCTAACCGCCCTTTTCGACGCTTTAAATCTGGTTGTAAACAATCTTTGCTGGTATCAACAACCTCTTCAGTTAATTCACGTGAAGGAGGTACAAATGGGCTACGCATTAACTCTGCCTGGTAGGCAAAGTGCTCAAACTTTGGCGGTTCTTTTAAAGGTGGAATATGAGCAACGTGTTGCGCTTTAGTTGTAGTAACAAATAGCTCTAAATCACTGCGATCGCCAACACAACCCATTAAAAAAAGACTCAACGCCAATAGAGGTAAGAATTTCATTATTTCTTCCCCTGTTTGTTAGCAGAGTTTTCAGGCGGTAATTCAGCCCCTTCTTTAAAGCGATAGGTCTTAGCTAAAATATCCATGGCTAAGTTACCAGCATCATCGCGCTTAATCGTAAAATCATGCAGACTGACAATACGCGGCAGTTTTGCTACGCCACTTACCATATTACCTAGCTGGTGATAATCACCTGTAACAGACATTTTAATGGGGAATTCAATATAAAAATCCCGCTGAATTTCCGGCTCCCAATCTAAACTCTTAATTCGAAGTCCTGCATCGGTGGCGACAAAGGTTAAATCATCTAGCAAGCCTGGCATTTCATTCTCAGAGGGTAGCATCTTCAGTAACTCGGCAAATTGCACTTCCATCGTTGCTAACTGCTCACGATAAAGTTTTAAATTTGCTGCGAGTTGATACTTATTCTTAAAATCATCTCTGAGTTGAAATTCCCTATCTTGCTCTGCGGTATAAGAGTCAATCGAATCTGAAACGACTAAGAAATAACCCGCTGCAAAAACACACAGTGCCAATAGGATCGCGAAAAAACTTTTAACTTGGTTAGGCCAACCACCAATATTTTCAAAGTCGATATCATTAAATTGACTTAGATCGAGTTTCATTTACTCGCTCCTTTTGTCATTTTCTCAGGCTCGCCCACATTCGCGCCTTTAATCGTGACTCTTAAACTGAATCGCTGTAATTGCCGTAATTCTTCATTTTGAGTCACAATCGACTGCATATTGGGATCGGTTAGCCACTCCGAGGTCTTAACCTTACGCATCATATTGGCAACGTTATTATTTGATTCACTGCGTCCTTCAATCAGTAACAAGCTGCCCTTTTTCTCTAAGCTAGAAAGGTAGATTCCTGGGGGCACAATTCGCACTAACTCATCTAACACATGGGTCGGTAAATTACGGGATTGTTGTAAATTCAAAATAATTTCGGTGCGGCGTTCAATATCCTTCTTACGCTCGGTAATCTTCTTAATCTCAGAAATTTGTGTTTCTAGCAGGCTAATTTCCGATTGCAAATAGGCATTACGCGCTTTTTGCTCATCAGTCATCACGTCCAAAAGAGATACAGCCACATAAACCAAGATTGCCGACGCTAAAAATACCGCGGCTAAAATACCAATATAATCGCGCTTTTGTTTTTCTCTCGCCTCTTCTCGCCAAGGGAGTAGGTTTATGTTCGCCATTGACCGTAACTCCTCAATGCTAAGCCACATGCAACCATATATTTACTGATTGTAGGTTGCAGTACAGTTTTAACCGACTCATCAGCATGCAGGCACCCTTGAAAAGGATCGGCAATAATAGTGTGGACCCCCAATTCATTCGTCAGTAAATTGGCCATACCTTCTAATTTAGAGGTCCCACCACATAATACGAGGTAGTCAACTTTATCTTTTCCACTCGAAGTACAATAGATTTGCAGCGTACGTTTTATTTGTTGTAATAGCTGAGTTTGGAAAGGTGATAGGACTTCAAACATATAATTTCGTGGTAGGTCGCCTTCAATTTTTGCTTTTTCGGCTTGATCATAAGACATGCCATAGAAGGATAATATTGACTGAGTAAATTGCTCACCTCCGAAGGCTTGTTCACGAATAAAAGTCGTCTCTCCCGCTTCAACTACAGAAAAAGTCGTCATATTGGCGCCAATATCGACCATAGCAACGGCCTTATTTTTCGCTCCTTCGGGTAGCTGCGCCAGAATTAATTCAGCTGCGCGACCTAAAGCATAACCTTCTACATCAACCACTTTAGCCTCAAGTTCTACACTATCGAGCGCATCGACTCTGACATCAATATTGTCGGTGCGGCATGCGCTCAACAACACATCCACTTTGGTAGGATCTGTACTGTTTACACTGAGGGTTTCAAAATCTATGCTGACTTCATCGAGTGAATACGGAATAAGGTTATCGGCTTCGATTTCGATCTGTGCTTCCATTTCCTCCTCGCTCAGCGAGGCGTCCATGTAAATCACTTTAGTCATGACTGCAGAGCCTGAAACACAAACCGCAGCATATTTAACCGATTTAGGTAAATTACGTTTTATTTGCCTAAGGCATTCGACAACGGCATCAGCATCACGAATATCATGATCGTTAACGGCCCCCTTTTTAATAGGTACCGCCGCATGACTCACTATCTTGTATCCATCAGCAGTCTTACTCAACAAAATGGCCTTAACCTCATGGGAACCGATATCGATTCCGACCATCTGCGGAGCCTGACGCTTCCATAAATTTGAAAGCATATCCATTGTCACTTTTTTATTTATATTTCAGTAAAAGAGATTAGCACAAAATCAACTTGTTATACTTACTTGTATCGAATGTTTCGTCATTTTACAAATGCTATTTTAGGCTTCTCACGTTTTTACTTCACCAAGAGGTGTACGCCTTATATACTGTCGCACTTAACGGAACATTAGGATAAATTTTGGTGAAGTGGTTAAAACGTATTGTTATAGCACTATTCAGTCTAGCCCTTTTAGGCGTAGGCGCCATTGTGGCAGCATACTTTTATGTTTTGCCGGATTTGCCGGATGTTTCAACACTAAAAAATGTGCAACTTCAAACACCTTTACGCATTTACAGCAGTGACGGCAAACTTATTTCACAATTTGGTGAGAAGCGTCGCATTCCATTGAAGCTAGACGAAGTACCAAAACCCTTGCTTCAAGCATTTATTGCAACTGAAGATGCGCGTTTTTACGAACATGGTGGTATTGATCCTGTTGGCGTACTTCGCGCAGCATTAGTCATGCTAACCACAGGAGAAAAGAAGCAAGGTGCGAGTACCATTACCATGCAGGTCGCACGTAACTTCTTCTTAACCCGCGACAAAACGATTATTCGTAAAGTGAAGGAGATCTTTATTTCCTATCACATTGAAGAATTACTTACCAAAGATGAGATTTTAGAACTCTATGTGAACCGCATTTACTTAGGCCAACGCGCCTATGGTGTTGGTGCCGCTGCACAGGTTTATTTTGGTAAAGATGTTAAAGATCTTACACTCTCAGAAATGAGTATGATCGCCGGCTTACCCAAAGCGCCTTCAACACTCAACCCTGTGACCTCACCTTCTCGTGCTGTCGCTCGCCGTAATGTCGTTCTCATGCGGATGAATGAAGTAGGTTATATCAGCCAAGCTGAATACCAAGCCGCTTTACAAGAACCGCTGATTGCTAAATACCATGGCGCCGAAATTGATCTCTATGCCCCGTATATTTCTGAGATGGCACGGGATTATATGGTACAAAAGTACGGTGAAGAAGAAGCCTATACCAATGGCTACAACGTCTACACGACCATTTCATCGGATATACAACTGAAGGCTCAACAAGCGCTACGCAATAACGTTTATGCCTATGATGAGCGTCATGGCTATCGTGGTCCTGCCGCTGTGTTGTGGACAGACGAGAAACCAGAACAAGCTCAAATCAAGGCTGAACTGGCT
Source organism: Shewanella sp. SP1S1-7 (assembly GCF_031932105.1). Lineage (NCBI taxonomy): Bacteria > Pseudomonadati > Pseudomonadota > Gammaproteobacteria > Alteromonadales > Shewanellaceae > Shewanella > Shewanella sp. SP1S1-7. The sequence goes on along the minus strand of NZ_JAUOEU010000017.1, from coordinate 12,835 downwards.
AAGGTGGCTTCGATTCAAGAACTGCAACCCGCAGCCGTCATCAGCGTGGCAGATCAACAAGCCAGCGTCATGACCGCCAAGGGCGAAACTAAAATCATTGCTTGGGATGGTTTGAAGTGGGCGCGTAAATTTATTACCGATAAGCGTCAAGGCAGCGTTCCTAAGTCAGCCTCTGACATGCTCAAGGTCGGTGAACGTATTTGGATCCGTGATAACGGTCAATATTTGCAGTTATCGCAAGTACCAGAAGTTGCCAGCGCGACTGTGTCACTCGACCCACAAAATGGTGCGATTCGATCTCTAGTTGGCGGATATAGCTTTAGCCAAAGCCAATACAACCGCGTCACTCAAGCGAAACGGCAATTAGGCTCAAACATTAAACCTTTTATTTATGCTGCAGCGTTAGAGAAAGGCTTTACCTTAGCAACCCTAATTAACAATGCACCAATCAATAAACCCGATATCAGCCAAGGTACTGCATGGCGCCCTAAAAACTCGCCAGATATCTATGGCGGCCCAACCCGTTTACGTGTTGGCTTAGCGCAGTCAATTAACGTGATGTCTGTACGTGCAATGCGCCATGTTGGGCTCGATGCCACCATTGCAGAATTGGTTAAGTTTGGTTTCGATCCTAATGACTTACCGCGTAACGAGTCGATAGCTTTAGGTTCGTCTTCAGTAACACCATTACAAGTGGTTACTGCGTTTAACGTGTTTGCTAACGGCGGTTTCTTACTCGAGCCTTTCTATATCGATCGCGTCGAAGATGCCTACGGCAATGTGATTGAAAAAGCCAATCCAACATTAGCCTGTAAACCTAGCCAAAGTCTTAGCCAACCATTTACACCAAGCGATCCTATGGCGTTCAGTGTTAGTGGAGACTCTAGCGCTGAATCGAGTGCACCTATTGCCCAGTGTTTTGAGCAAACGGGTCGCTTTGCACCTCAGATCATTTCAGAACAAACGGCATTCCTCATCACCGAAGCATTAAAGAGCGTGATCTGGGGTGGCGGCGATTGGAGCAAAGGCACGGGTTGGCAAGGTACAGCTTGGCGCGCGGCAAGATTGATAAAGCGTCATGATATTGCAGGTAAAACGGGTACAACTAACGAATCTCGCGATACGTGGTTCAGTGGATTTAGCCCGATACTCACTAGTACATTCTGGGTTGGTTTCGACGATCACGGTCGACAACTAGGCAGAACCGCATGGAATGCCAATGGCGAAAAAGATCAGATAACTGGCGCCGAAGCGGGCGCGAAAACGGCAGGTCCGGGCTGGAACGAGTTTATGAACAGTGTCTTACAAGGCACACCTGAAAGCACATCGATTCCGCCAGAAGGCATAGTTTCGGTACGCATCGATTTAGCGACAGGTAAACTTACCCGTAAAACCGACTATACCAGTGCGTTCGAGTACTTCATCTCGGGCACTGAGCCAAAGGAATACATTAGTGAAACGCAGGATGAAAATAACCTTTTCATCGATGCACCTACCGATGATTTATTCCAATAAACGAGTCATAAAACGTCATTGCCGTGACTCGGAATGACCCAATAAAAAACGCGACCTTAAGTCGCGTTTTTTTATTGGCTTGTTGATTTGAACAACTCGCCTTAGCGGGCTTTTTTAGCCGCTATCGCCTGCTGAATTTGCGGCAGTGCTGTCCCACCAAGCACATCGCGTTTCGCTAAACAAGCTTCAATAGTCAGGTTTGGATAGACATCATCTTCAATGATAGCGGCAAAAGTTTTTAATTCAGCCAAGGAGAAATCCTCGAGCGGAATTTGCTTCGCTATCGCGGCAACCACGACTTCACCCACAACATGGTGCGCCTCACGGAATGGCATACCTTTAGACACGAGATAATCAGCAAGCTCAGTAGAATTGGCATAACCTTGCTGCGCGGCTAACAGCGCATTCGGACGATTCACCACTAAACCCGATAACACTAACGCCGCCATATCGAGGCAAATTGCCCAGCTATCGACCACATCAAACAGGCCTTCTTTATCTTCCTGCATATCTTTGTTGTACGCCAAAGGCAGTGCTTTCATGGTGGTGAGAATGCCCACTAAGCTGCCATATACACGACCCGTTTTACCGCGGATAAGCTCTAATGCATCAGGATTTTTCTTTTGTGGCATCAAAGATGAACCCGAGGTCACTTCATCACTAAGGGAAATAAAGTTCGCTTCGCCCGAGTTAAAGAAAATTAAATCTTCAGCCATACGGCTTAAGTGCATCATGCTGATCGATGCCGTTGAGCAAAGCTCTACCACGTGGTCTCTGTCTGACACACTGTCTAAACTATTGAGCGTCGGCGAGGCAAAGTTCAGCGCGGCAGCCAGTGCATGTCGATCCATTTTATAGGCGGTGCCAGCAAGGGCGCCAGAACCTAATGGGCAGGTATTCGCACGGGTTAACGCATCGGCTAAACGGCTGATATCCCGCTCAGTCATTTCTACATAGGCTAAACACCAGTGGCCAAATGTCACAGGTTGGGCGCGCTGCAAGTGAGTGTAACCCGGCATTACCGCATCAAACTCACGCTCAGCCAACGCCAGTAATTCAGCATGTAAGCTGTGAAGGCGCGCGAGTAATGCTTTGCCTTCGGATTGACACCAAAGCTTTAAATCGGTGGCAACTTGATCGTTACGGCTACGGCCAGTGTGCAGCTTCTTACCGAGATCGCCCACTTTGGCAATCAAGGCCGACTCGACGAAACTGTGAATATCTTCAGCGCCCGACGCGAGAATAATCGCTGGATCGCCATTCACTTCTACTAGCAAATCATTGAGTGCTTTTTTCAAGTCGCTGCATTCAGTGGCTGTGATAATACCTACGCTAGCAATCGCATCAGCCCAAGCGATAGAGCCGATCACATCCTGTTCGAACAGGCGATAATCCACGGGTAGCGAATCGTTGAATAATTTGAATAGCGCGCTCGTTTCCCCCTGAAATCTTCCACCCCATAAAGCCATGCTAACTCCCCTTACTCACTGCTGATTTGAAATCGACTCATCTGAATCAAAAAACTTGATCAAAACCTAGAAACAAAAAAAGGGCGCTAGGCGCCCTTTTAAACGACCTATTACTTAGACTTAACGTCATTAGCGTTGAGTGCGCGGATGCGGCTCGCTAATGAGTACAGGCGGATAAAGCCTTCTGCATGTTTTTGATCGTACACTTGATCTTCACCAAAGGTGGCAAACGCTTCAGAGTACAAGCTATTAGGTGAACGTTTCTTCACTGCCGTCGCTTGGCCTTTGTAGAGTTTAACCACGACTTCACCGTTAACTGATTCTGCCAGTGACTCAGATGCTGCCAACAGTGACTTACACAGTGGCGTGAACCAACGGCCGTCATACACTAAATGCGCCATTTGTGCGGCAACTTGCTCACGCCAGTTACGGCTAGTCTTGTCGAGTACCAGCTCTTCAATCGCACGCAGCGCAGCGAACATCACAGTGCCGCCGGGAGTTTCGTAACAGCCACGAGACTTCATGCCCACTAAACGGTTTTCTGTGATGTCGATACGACCCACACCGTGTGGTGCAGCAATCGCGTTTAATGTCATCAGTGCAGCATAAGGCGTTAGGGCTTCACCATTCACTTTCGTGATACGGCCATGTTCTACTTCTAGCGACACATATTCAGGCTTGTTCGGTGCATCTTCAGGATCGGCGGTCAGAGTCCACACACCTTTGCTTGGCTCGTTCCATGGATCTTCTAACTCACCACCTTCATGGGAAATATGGAAAGCGTTGGCATCACGGCTATAGATTTTAGTCGCTGACGCTGACGTCTTAATGTCACGTTCGGCTAAATAGGCCAGTAGATCTTCACGGCTCTGCATGGTCCATTCACGCCATGGTGCAATCACTTTTAAATCAGGCGCTAATGCAGCGAAACAACCTTCGAAACGTACTTGGTCGTTACCTTTACCGGTACAACCGTGGCATAAAGCATCGGCACCCACTTTACGGGCCACTTCAACCTGTGCTTTGGCAATGATAGGACGCGCCATTGACGTACCGAGTAAATAAGTGCCCTCGTAAATCGCACCGCTCGCAATCGTTGGGTAGATATATTCTTTAACGAATTCTTCTTTCAGGTCGACGATATGACACTCAGACGCACCCGAAGCTAAGGCTTTTTCAGTCAAGCCAACCAGCTCTTCTTCGCCTTGGCCAACGTCGGCGCAGAATGCGATGATTTCGCAGTTATCGTAGTTTTCTTTTAACCAAGGAATAATGGCCGAGGTATCTAGACCACCTGAATAGGCTAAAACCACTTTTTTCACGCCAGTATTTTTTATCTCGATAGACATCTTAAATTCCTATGACTCGTTTCTCACCTAGGAGAAAACAGGCTGCTAAACAGGGTTAATTTAACTAAATAAGGTTACCAGTACCGCATTTTGGGCATGCATCCGATTTTCGGCTTGCTGCAGAATTAAGGAGCCTGCACCGTCCATCACTTCATCTGTTACTTCTACACCGCGGTGGGCGGGCAAACAATGCATAAAGAAGTTAGCGCCCGCTTTCGCCATCAAGGCTTTGTTGACTTGGTATGGTGCAAACTTCGCTTTGATATCCGCTAGCGGAGTGGGATCGCCCATTGAAATCCAAGTATCGGTATAAATCGCATCGTGACCTTCAATCGCATCGATATCTGAAGTCAGTACCAGCTTACCGCCATATCGCTTAGCAAGCTCTTGCACTTCTGCCACTACGTAGCCATCAGGAAAGTGACCCGCTGGGCAGATCACTGTCATGGTAGCACCGAGAATAGCCGCACAGTACATCAGCGAGTGAGTGACATTATTACCATCACCAACATAAGCTAATTTGGCTTTGCTGACATCCTCAAACTGCTCGGCCAGTGTTAAAAAATCGGCTAATGCTTGGCAAGGATGATAAAGATCCGACAAGGCATTAATCACGGGCACTGTGCCACACTCGGCTAATTGCTCAATGGTGGTGTGCGAATAGGTTCTCGCCACAATCGCATCGGCCCAGCAAGACAGGTTAGCAGCAAAGTCAGCAACCGATTCCCGTTGACCTAGCGCACCATTTTGTTGGTCTAGGTATAAACAGTGGCCACCAAGTTTATTAATACCAATATCAAAGCTAACGCGTGTTCTGAGCGAGGGCTTTTCAAACAACATCACCACACTCTTGCCATCCAGCGCGTGGCGATACTCATCCGGATTGGCTTTGATCGTTTTTGCCAAGGCAATCAGATCGAGTAACTGCTGCTGGGTTAACTCTTTTATCGATAGTAAATGCTTCATAACCTACTCCACTTATGGTTGGATTTGTGTTCCTACGGCTTCACCTTTTGCTAATGCGATTAATTGGCTTGCATCACGCCACGAGGCAACTTGTACCGCCTGCCCCATCCACTGCGCGACTTCGAGCGCAGCTTCAACTTTGACCTTCATTCCCTTTTCGATCACACCTTGTTTTACAAGGTCTGCAATCTGCTTGCCATTTAAACTGTGGATGAGTTGGCCTTTACCATCGAGCACACCAGACACATCCGACAGCAGCACTAACTTGCCGCCCACTAATTTGGCTAAGGCCGTCGCCGCTTGGTCAGCATTGACGTTAAGCATTTGGCCATCGTCCATCATGGCGATGGAGCTACAAATCGGCATCCAACCTTGGGCGAGGATAAACTTAAGATAAGTGCCATCGTTTGGCGTGACTTCGCCCACTAAGCCTAAACGTTCATCTTTAATCTTTGCCGATACAGTATTGCCATCGGCGAGGCTCATGCCCACACTCACAATCCCAGCCTTAGTCGCTGCACCTTGCAGAATTTTGTTCGAAGTGCCCGCCAATGCGCCGGCAATAATCGGCATTTGCTCAGGCGGAGTCACACGTAAACCTTCTAACTTGACGGTTTCCATGCCGTTAGCCGCTAACTGTTCATCCACCAAACAGCCGCCGCCATGCACCATCAACACTTGCTGACCATTGGCTAACATAGCCGCAGCCGTATCCATTAACCGCGCCATCCCCATTTCACACTGCAGCAGTGCGCCACCAACTTTAAGAACTAATACTGAGTTGTTTGTAGACATCTTGACGACTCTCTTAAATAAGGATGAACAATTAAAGGTTAAAATGAATCTTTATGCATTGCAGCGCTTGGCTGGCAGCACCTTTCATCAAATTATCGATTGCACTGGCTACCACTAAGTAACCGCTATTCTCATCAAACTTCCAACCTAAGTGGCAGTTAGGTGTCAGCACCACATCGTCCACTTTAGGGAACTGATTATGCTTCACGGTGACCAATGGCGCCTGGGCATATACGCTATAGGCCGCTGCCACATCGGCAGTCGTAGTGCCTGGTTTTAGCTGCACGGTAATAGTCGCTAAAATGCCACGCTTAAAGTTGCCAAGATGCGGGGTAAATATCACTTCTTGACCAAGCTGAGTGGCGATTTCGGGTTGATGTCTGTGGCCTAATACGCCGTAAGGTGTCAGGCTCACTTCACAAAAACTGGTGTGTAACTGCGCCTTACGGCCCGCACCCGTTACGCCGCTTACGGCATTGATCACCGGATAAGCCGATGTCAGTAAACTCGCCAGCGGTTTTAACGCTGTAAGTGATGCGGTTGGATAACAACCTGGCACGGCAATCATCTTAGTCGCCGCGATTTCTTTAGCATTCCATTCGGCAAGGCCATATACGGCTTTGGCTAAAACTTCAGGATATTCATGCTCAAAGCCATACCACTTAGGATATTGCGCCACATCGCTGAAACGATAAGCACCGCTTAAATCAAATACCGCTAACCCTTGGCTATAAAACCAAGCGGCTAAATGTAAGCTCACTGAATGCTCAGTCGCTAATACCACGGCATCAGCTTCGGCAACGATTTTTGACTTAGCGTCATCGGACAATGGCGACAGCGTTAATGCGATATGGCTATAGCTAGGGTACAAATCCGCTAAAGGCTTACCTTTATCTAAACTGTTTTCAGAAACATACAAACCCTGAATCGTCAGTTCTGCTTCTTCATAGATTAAAGCGGTCAGTTGTGCGCCTGTGTAACCACTGGCACCAATAATGGCGATATTTTTCATGTGTTGTTGTCTTATTAACCGAATCAAAGAAACTTAAAGAATAGATGAATAGCGTACACGCAACTGCGCATATCTATGATGACAAGATTATCGTCGCAGGAAATCGTAATTGGTTGTTATTTTATTCACTGTCAGGTTAATGCTCTGAATCATGATATTTACTCTACAGGTCACAGGGGGTGACTCATCTCAACTGCAGGTTAGACTACCACAAAGATCTACTTATGCAATATATGTGAATATATATTTTTAATTTATTTTTATATTTCTTACTGAAATGCAAATCTCGCCCGCCTATCATCCGTTCAGCTAACTCGTTAATAACTCAGTTATCTAGGGTTAATTTGCGCCAAAATCAGTCCTTTTTATTAACAGCTAAGATACATGCCTGCAAAGCCGAAAATGATGCACTTCATATTCACTTACGCTAATCATCACAAAATATTGCGTAGCTTCGCATTTATATTGAATATTCCTCAACGATCATTGCGATTAGTTGCATATTAGATAAGCCAGTCGTATAAGTTATAAGTTCTTCTGTTGACCATTGCCCCAAGTGATAGGTATTGTGCTAACGGGCTAAATGCAATGCGGAATTTTCATGTTTTTCTATTCGGAGTAACTATGGTTGTAACCAAGGCAGACAATATGACCGATATGTATGCGTCATTAAGATCGAACGTGAGTATGTTAGGACAAATCCTCGGTGACACTATGCGCACCCACCTCGGGGACTCTTTTCTCGAGAAGGTTGAACAGATCCGTAAACTTGCTAAAGATTCACGCCGGGGCGATCAAGCCGCTAGAGAGCAAATGCTCGAGTTACTCACCGCCCTGCCAGACGAAGAATTAGTTCCGTTTGCAAAGGCATTTAACCAGTTCCTCAACTTAGCTAATTTATCTGAACAATTTCATACCATTAGCCGCAACTGCGACGAACTCGTCTGCGTACCAGATCCCGTGGAACAGCTGCTAGGCCGCATGTTAAATGGCCGTGTAGACCAAACGAAAATGCTCGACTGCCTTAAGACACTGGATATCGATCTAGTGCTGACAGCGCATCCCACTGAAATTTCCCGTCGCACTCTGATCCAAAAATACGCCGCCATTGTCGACTGCTTAACTGAGCAAGAAAACGACCAATTATCAGATAGAGAGCGTCAGCAAATCAGTCTGCGCCTGCGCCAATTGATCGCGCAAATCTGGCACACCAATGAGATCCGCCGTGAGCGCCCAACACCTGTTGATGAAGCCCGCTGGGGATTATCGACCATTGAAGAATCACTCTGGCATGCGGTGCCAGACTTCTTAAGACAGCTTAACGACCAAGTGCAGCAACGCACGGGTCAACAATTACCGATTGATATCGCGCCAGTGCGTTTTTCAAGCTGGATGGGCGGCGATCGCGACGGCAACCCCTTTGTTACCGCGAAGGTCACCCAAGAGGTGCTCGATCGCAACCGCCATGCCGCCGCCAGATTATTTCTAAAAGACATAGTCCTACTGGTTGGCGAGCTGTCGATGGAAGAAGCCAATGATGAGTTAAAGGCTTACACCAACAACAGCTGCGAGCCATACCGCCACGTGTTGCGATCTATTCGTCAAAGACTGCGTGACACCATAGATTATTTAAATGCGCGCATCGAAGGCCACAATCCTGAAGTCGATAAGTCGAGCCTGATTTGGCAAGAAAGCGATCTCAAAGCGCCGTTAGAAATGCTTTATAAGAGTTTGACCGACTGCGGTATGCGCTTAATAGCCAACGGTCTATTACTTGATATTCTCCGTCGTCTCGCCTGTTTTGGCATTCACATGCTCAGACTCGACATTCGCCAAGACGCCAGCCGTCACAGCGATGTGCTCGCCGAATTAACTCGCTATCTCGGCATGGGTGATTTCAACCATTGGGATGAAACTGAGAAGCAAGCCTTCCTATTACGCGAACTTAGCAACCGTCGTCCACTGATCCCAAGTAACTGGCAGCCGTCAGCCGATGTGGCCGAAGTGCTTAATACCTGTCGTTTAATTGCTAAACATCCGGCTAAAGCACTTGGCTCCTATGTGATTTCGATGGCGGGTAAGCCATCGGATGTATTAACGGTTTTACTGTTACTCAAAGAAACGGGCTGTTCGCACCCAATGCGCGTAGTACCGCTATTTGAAACCTTAAGCGACTTAAACAACGCCGCAGCCTGTATTACCGATTTACTCGACATCGACTGGTATCGTGGTTATACCAAGGGCATGCAAGAAGTGATGATTGGCTACTCTGACTCTGCTAAAGATGCCGGCGTAATGGCGGCGGCTTGGGCTCAGTATCACGCTCAAGAGCAGTTAGTGGCCGTCTGTAAACAAGCGGGCGTCAAGCTCACGTTATTCCATGGTCGTGGTGGCAGTATTGGTCGCGGCGGTGGTCCAGCACATAAAGCGATTCTATCTCAACCACCAGGGTCGGTAGATGGTCGTATTCGTGTGACTGAACAGGGCGAAATGATCCGTTTCAAGTTTGGCTTGCCAAAACTCGCGGTTCAAAGCTTAGCCTTGTATACCTCTGCCGTATTAGAAGCAACCCTGTTACCACCGCCAGAGCCTAAACAAGAATGGCGCGATTGCATGCAACGTATTGCAGAAGAATCCGTGGGTGCATACCGTGGCATAGTGCGTGATGAACCTGATTTTGTGGCTTATTTCCGCGCGGCAACGCCAGAGGTGGAATTAGGAAAACTGCCACTCGGCAGCCGCCCAGCTAAACGTCGTGTCGATGGTGGGATTGAAAGCCTACGGGCAATTCCATGGATTTTTGCTTGGTCGCAAAACCGTTTGATGTTACCTGCATGGCTCGGCGCAGGTGAGGCACTTCAAGCCGCCAGTGAACGCGGTGAGATGGGCTTACTGCAAGATATGGAGCGGGAATGGCCCTTCTTCAGCACTCGCATTTCAATGCTAGAAATGGTCTACGCCAAGGCGGAACCTAATTTAGCCCGCTACTACGAAACCTGTTTAGTACCGAAAGACTTGCATCACTTAGGCGAAACCTTGCGCCAACGCTTAGATCTGGGCATTAAAGTCGTGCTTGAACTGACAAAATCAGATAGCTTAATGGCGCATACGCCGTGGAATCGCGAGTCAGTAAAACTGCGAAATCCGTATATCGATCCATTAAACTTCTTACAAACCGAGCTATTAGCGCGGACACGTAAGGAAACAACCGAAACTCCCGCGTCTGAACATGTGCAGCTAGCGCTAATGTTGACTATTGCAGGTGTGGCAGCGGGAATGAGAAACACTGGTTAATGAAAAAACTTTCCCGCACGATTTGCTTGGGACTGACTGTACTGCTTGGCGGCTGCGTCTCGCAGTACAGTATCAGCGAGCACGAAATGGAGCAGTACCTCAGTAAAGAGATCCATTTTGAGATTAAACAAGGCAATCAATTAGTTGGCGCAGAAGTGCGCATTAACGACATCAGTGTCAAGCTAGGTGTAAAACCTGACACTATGAGCGTAAGTGCTGCAACGCAAGTATCAATTAAGAATCCAATCTTTCCATTGAGTGCCAAACTCACGACGACTTTTGAGGCCAAGCCTTGGTATGACAGCACAACGCACAGTGTCTATCTGCGCCAGCTCGAATTAGTCAAAGTGGAGTCAACACCAAAAGATATTGAAAAGGCGATCAGCAGTGCCACACCGCAGGTGATGGGTTATCTAAGACAATTCTTAGAAAACCAGCCTGTGTATGTGCTTGATACTAAGAACAGTAACCAAGCTCTGATGGCGAAGATGACTGAAAGCATTCAAGTTGCTCCTGGCAAATTAGTACTGAAATTCACGAAATAACCGATTATTTTGTGGATCATCCGCCATAAAAAATGCTCCCTCGGGAGCATTTTTGGTAATACGTTTAAACAGGCGTAAACCAATAAATCTTTAAGCTTGTATGAAAAGTTACTTACTGAATCGCCCAATCGACTGATAATCGACGATCACAGCTTCAGCTAAAAGCTCACGTCTTAACATATCGTAAGCCACCGCAGCACTTAAACTACGCACCAGATCCCGCGAACGTCGTGGCAGTTTAATCATCTGGCTATAAACACCGCCGCGAGTTGCTAAGGCAATCGCCACAGTGCCCACAGGCTTCTCGTCTGAGCCACCATCGGGTCCCGCAATACCACTGGTTGCCAGCGCATAGTCACTGTCCAATATTTGCCTTGCCCCCTTTGCCATTTCTTCTACAGTCGCAATGGAGACAGCGCCATGATCATCTAAGGTTGAAGGATTTACACCTAACACGCGCACTTTAGATTCATTACTGTAAGTCACTAATCCGTGCTGCAAGTAAGATGAACTACCAGAAAAATCAACCAACTGACTGGTGATCATGCCGCCAGTGCAGGATTCTGCAACGCTTAAGGTCAAGCCGGAGTTGAGTAACTTATAATGAATTTCTTCGGCAAGAGTGGCTCTGTCTTCCGCGACTACCGCAGTGCCCAGCACCATTTTGATGTGCCCAGCGACTCGAGGTAATACCGCTATCGCCTTCTCGCCACGGGCAAAAATCTTAATCTCAATATGCGGCATAGAAGAACGGTAACCAATAGTAATACCTTCTGGCAGCTCTAGTGGCTCTAACTTATCTGCCAACGCCGACTCGCCTTGGCCTATCGTTAATAATTTTTTTAAGGCAACCTTGGAATCAAGATTAAACTCATCGCGAATAAAAGGCACAAACTGCTCTGTAACCATGTGCTTAAGCTCAAAAGGCACGCCCGGTGTAAAGAATAACCACGCGCGGTTAAGCTTAACTCTAAAGCCACAGGCGGTTCCCACAGGGTTATCAACCATCACAGCCGAAGCTGGCAGCATGGCTTGCTTGAGATTACTTAAAGGCATTTCACGGTTATTACGGGTAAACCACTCCTCTAAACGCTCACGCCATTCCACATTCTCAACCAATGGTTCCCCCTTAGCCTTCGCCATCGCTAAAGCTGACATGTCGTCACTCGTCGGCCCGAGACCACCATTAACCAAAATAACATCGGCGTGTAAGCTACGTTCTTGGAACACTGCAATCAAATCCTCGAGGCGATCGCCGACTGTCACTCGACGCTGGATCTCGACACCATGCTCCATCATAGTACTGGCAAACCAAGCGGCATTGGTATCAACAATTTGCCCCGCCAACACCTCTTCCCCAGTACAAATCATCTCTAACTTCATCTCAGATCCTTATCTACCTCAATCAATTAAAACATAAGGTAAGTAACCGCTTAACTAATAGCAATAGCTAGGCGCAATCTAGAACTCAGATCGCTGTAGCGAAATCGAAGCATTGTCAGAATAACTGCTGAAATAAAAGCCAAGGTACAAGAATTATTAATGTCGTGGAGCGTGAAAGAAAGTAATTGTAGAGAGAAAATTGAAGAGAAACTAATAAATTGAGGACAAACTAGGCTGGAATTGACAAATTGCAGACGCAAAAAATCCAGCTTATTCAGCTGGCTTCGTTACATCTCAATGAGATAATTAGGCGCTTGGCGATGACCTACTCTCACATGGGGAGACCCCACACTACCATCGGCGCGTTTGCGTTTCACTTCTGAGTTCGGGATGGGATCAGGTGGTTCCACAAGGCTATTGTCACCAAGCAAATTCTGTTTATTACCGTGTCCATCGCTGGACCACGTTAATAATAATTCGGAAAGCTGATTTGCTTTGTTTGAGTTC
>NZ_JAUOEU010000016.1:0-109410 GCF_031932105.1 Shewanella sp. SP1S1-7 | reverse complement strand
GCTTGGTTGTTGTTTTATTAACGGGCTTTTAGGGGGCGTTCATAATTTTGAACGCTATCTATAGCATTGATTTTATTTGCTTATTATTCTAATTTTTTCAGTAGTTCAAAAAATAGGTGTGCTCGGATATACCAACTTCAACAGATCGATTTTGTGATCCTTTGATCTTTGTTGAATGAGGCCGATATCAGAGTGAGATATGCGATGAACTCTTGGTTAGTTCTATTACGATGCTCATGATATTTTGTACTTTCAGCTAGTGCAGTACCGAAATGACTTTCGTCATCTCGGCTGTAATACATTCTTCATTAGAAGCTTGGGTAAAGAAAAATAATAGGTTGTACATCTTTAATTCAGAATTTCTAATGCACAAGCAATTCTTACTTTAAGGCAAGCGATTGAGCAAATTCTATAATGTGAGTTGGCTGCCAAACTGATTGGTTTCGGTGCGAAACGACAACCAGTGTGCAGCTTTGTTCGCAAATAGCTTTGGCAACGCGCTTTTCCGTCTCTTCATCCAATGCCGAGGTGGCCTCATCCATTATCAGAATCGATGCATTTTTGATAAGCGCGCGTGCTAAGGCAAGCCTTTGGCGTTCCCCTCCCGATAACCCCGCACCTTGTAAGCCGACTTCTTGGTATATGCCCAGTTCTGATCTGTCTAATACTTCATCCAGTGCCACTTGGCGTGCCGCTTTATCTACGGCTTGATCGTCGGTATCAGGGTTACCAATGCGAATATTACTGGCAATGGTGCCTGTAAAGATGAGTGGATCCTGCGGCACATAGGCGAAAAAGCGGGCAAGTTCAGCAGCAGGGATTGACGTGAGTGGTACCTTGCCCAAATTGATCAGGCCTAGGGTGGGATCATCAAAGCGCATTAATAGCTTAAGTAGGGTTGTTTTTCCAGAACCGCTAGGGCCACAAATCAGTACGCGTTCACCTGGTTCGATAATGGCATTGATATTTTGCACCGCAGGGGGAAATGTTACGTTATTCAGTTCGATTGTATGATTGTGCGGTGTCTTTTGTTGCGCTTGGCTTGGCTCTTTGAGCGTTGGCGCATTAGTCGCTTGTCGATAGTGTTTAATAGCCGCTAACTGATCATTAATGCCTATTGCCGCCACGGCGAGAGTCTCAAGTGGCGCTGATGCGCGCATGGTCAACATCAAGACAGCGAGCAGCATTGTCGTATTGTTTACGCCTGATAACACGAGATAGAGAGCCATGCCGGCAATAGGTAAAAAGCTGGCGATAGCCGACAGTAATGTTGCTATAGCGGCGGCGCGATTAGTTCGACCCAGTGCGATTTCTTGCGCCTGCCAGTTTTGCTCTAAACGCTCGGTCGCACGATTGTATCCCGCTGCTGTACGGAGTAATTCTACGTGATCTATAAGTTCAAGAGTGGATTGATTCGTTGCCAGTTCAGCGTTGTTTCGGTCCATATCTGCGCGGGCAAGGGCCCGTTGCGCCATACTCTGAATCACAAATGATATGAGCAACAAGCTAGCCAACATCATTACCAGTGGTATGCCACCGATCAATCCGATGCCGAAAGTAATGCAGAGCGGAATAAGCGGTGCATGAATAAAGACCTGAAATTGATGTGCCGGAATACTCATAAAGCCAGGAATACTCCGAGAGACGGTTTCTATGAGTAGTGTCCTGACACTGGCTGTAAACCAAGAGAGCTTAGCTTGTTGCATAGTCGCGCCTAGGGCACTGTAGAGCGCATTAGCTAGCCTTGCGCCAGCCCAAAAACCAGAACGCGAAGCCAGTATTGTGGTGAGTATGGTTATCGCGGCAATGAATAGCACTATTTGTGGTGATTGCTGCTCAATAATGGCTAAAGCCAGTTGAATGTAGCATGCCGCTTCCAATATGGCCGCCACAGCCCAACCGCAGGCAACAGGTATTAAGTGTTTTATGGCGGCGTAATCTTGGGGACGATTTATCATTGGCCTTCTCCTTCCCTGTGATGCTTTAGTGCGAGCTTGTCATCCGCCAGCTCAGAAAGCGTTAAGTCATGGGTAATCATCACGATCGTTTTGTGGTTTGTTTTTGCGTGATGGCTTAGCGCTTTGAACACGTTAAATGCCGTTTCGCTGTCTAGGGCCGATGTGGGTTCATCAAGCAATATCACGCGAGCGGGAGTAAGAAACACACGGGCAAGATTAACCCGTTGTATTTCGCCACCAGACAAGGTGCTTGCATGAGTAGTTAAGGATTTATCCAATTGTGTGCAGTGTAATGCCACTAAGTAATCTTCATCCGTGGCATCAGGTGCGGTGAGCGCGAGATTGCCGGCGATGGAGGTTGCCAGTAGTCCCGCACTTTGCGGTAATAACATGATCGCGCGATTAATTGAGGCTTCATCCAACTTATTGAGTGCAATACCAGCGAGTCGAATATCTCCGGCATGTAGTGGCTCCATGCCAGCTAATAAGCGCAGTAATGTGGATTTGCCAACACCACTGATCCCTGTCACTGCCGTGATTCTGCCAGATCTAAATTGATAGTTAATGGGCACTGTTTTACTGCTTGTAGACAGTGAAGGCACGACATCGGTGAGAGTGAGCGGCATAGGTGTATTAAGCTCAATATTACCGCTACCAACAGGGACTCTCGACTGCTCAAGAAAATCTGTTAGTCGCTTAGCTGCAGCGCGGCCCGTGGCAAGATAATCAAGCCCATGCCCGAGCTTTAGGGCTGGCGTGACAATGGCCAGACTGAAGAACAAGGCTGCAGCAAGCTTTTCTGGGGGCCATTCATACCCGATGGCATAGACAATCGCAAAAGTGCAAACAGCCTGTAGTAGTGATGTGGCCACTGCGACTGAAGTGGATACCTTGCTTACCCGCTCAATGATCTCCTCAATAAAATGCTTAGTTGCCTTTTGGTAGTCGGCTATTGCGCCAGTTTGATCGCCATAAATTCTAAATACTGGTGCACCACGCGAGTAATCATCCACTGCAGCTGTGATATTTCCCATCACATTAACTCGTGCTTCACCCTGTTTTGCAGCAAGCCTTGGGACTACCACCAAATAGAAAAGCGCGGCGACGAGGCCTGGGATAAGGGCAAGTAATGATACTAGGCCCGTGCTTAAGATCAGCAAACCGATAGTAATGGCAGGGACAATGATAAAGGTCGCTAATTCTGAGGGTAAATGCGCGATCATATGATGCAATGACGCTATGTCATCGACCATTAATCGCTTTAACTTTTCGCCCTTATATTTTGCCAAAGTACTTGGTGGCAGCCTAACAAGATGCGCTGCAACATCACGCTTTAATCTTCCAGAAAATTGCGCCTCAGCATTGTGATTAATCCAAGAGGCGCTACCAGAAAGCAGTGCCGACAATATCCAAAATATGAGCGCACCCGCTAACCAAAATGAATGATACCCAGCAATAAGCTGTATTACGCACCAGAGTGCGCTTAGTGCCATCACGCCGGTACCAGCCGCTAGTAATGTTCCGATAGTGAGTGCGGGAATCATCGGACGTAAGGCCAAAGCTAGTTTTGAATGGGGACTGAAAAGTAACTGCATTTTAATGTTCACCTAAAAAATCGAAGTGGATCAGGCCGGGCTTCTGTCTGGAATGCGTGCTTAGCACAAGCCAAATTAAGTAATGAAGTCTTGATATTGCGGAGTAAAAAATAGTCTGAGTGCCAGATTTTATGGGCAAATGAACATCCACGAGCCAAATTCCTTGTTTCATAAAAATTGAACCATCTTGAGATGGCGACCATATTAAGCGGTCATTTTTATTTATCAACATGGTGTTGATAAATGTTTTGAACGGCGATAATATAATTGATAACTATTCTCATTGGCAACAAATCTTTCGTATAAGGAGTTATTAAACATGCCCCGATTTGGTAAGTTTTACCCACAATCAAAGTGGGTTATCGGTTCTCTTGCGCTGGGGCTTAGCGCTATTTCAGGCTCAACTATTGCTGACAGTGGAACTGCTCCAGATAAGCAATCCAAGCAACAAGATGCAGCGGGAAATATTGAAGTCATCACAGTTTACGGTCAGAAAATCGAGCGAACGTTGAAAGAAACTGCGAGTTCAGTAACGGTCATCACTGAAGAACAGTTGAGGAAAAATGCGGACCAATCAACGATTTCAGAAATTCTCGGCGGTACACCAAACTTAATTTATGCCGGAAATACCGATGCGCCCATTATCCGCGGTACGGATACTAAAGGGCCTGTAGCAGCAGGTAATGCCTATTTATCTAAGCCTGTGCCCGGTGCAACTATCAGTGTCGATGGTAAATATCTGAGCCCCGCAGAACTGGATTTAGGCGCCGCAGGCGTGTGGGATGTGTCGTCTATTGAAGTCTACCGTGGTCCGCAAACGACCAGTCAAGGAGCCAATAGTATCGCTGGCGCTGTAGTTATCCATACCCATAACCCCACTTATACGCCAGAATTTGCAGCGCAAGCACTTTATGGCAGTCGGAATAAGAAGCGCTTTTCGGTCATGGCGTCCGGTGCGCTAAGTAATGACTTTGCCGCAAGAATTAGCGCAGATTACAGCGCTAGAGATACCTTTGTTGATTACGTTAACCCAGATTTTACAGCCCATGATTTGGATTTTGAGTTTAAAAACCAAAATCTACGGGCGAAGTTGCTATGGGAACCCGAAAAATACAGCAACTTTTCCGCCATGCTCACTTATTCCTCCACTGAGGCTAAACGTCCCAGAAATGAGGTGGTATCAGAACCCTATGATGACTTAGAAAATCGTTCAATTTTTCAGGACAATCAAGAAGTCAGTAATCATGTCGGGATTTTTGATCTTGAATATGTGTTCGACAATGGGATGAAGTTGCATAACCAACTGCAGTATTCAGAAGGACAGTTTGATTATCACTTCGCCGCACCTTATCAAGGGATCGCAAAACGAGATAATGAAAACTTTTCGAATGATATAAGGCTGAATTTTGGTGACAAGAGTTCAGAGTTTAGTGGGGTTGCCGGTATCTTCTACTGGGATGATAAAACGAATAACAAGTTGAACAACGTATTTGGTAATGCCGACGCTGACTTGAGACATACCAGTTTTGCCCCCTACGGTGAAGTCATATGGCGCTTCTCACCCAAGTGGGCATTCACCAGCGCACTTCGTTATCAGTCTGATGAAATTAGCCACGATGGTATTGCCAGCTACATCCCAGGAGTGCGCCATCAATATGAAGAGACGTTTACGGCTTTATTACCTAAGGTTGCCCTGTCCTATGATCTGACTGATAACGTCCTAATCGGCGCTATGATCAGTGAAGGCAATATTCCTGGTGGTACAGGCATTAACTTCCGCGGTGGCGAATATTATACATTCGATGCCGAGTCAGCATGGAACTATGAACTTTTTACCCGTATCGATCTGCTTGAACAACGCTTGATCATAAATAGCAATCTCTTTTACACCCGCTTTAATGATTCACAACGTTCAGTTACTGACTACCTAGATGGACGACCCTTTGGTTCTGTCATTATTAATGCTGATGAAGCGCAAAGCTATGGGATTGAATTAGATTGGAACTTTAAAGTTGCCGATAGTTTTAGCTTATATGGTGGGCTGGGTTTACTTGAAACTGAGATAAGTGAATTTAATGACTACCGTGGCGAGGAGTTTGTCGGCAACGAGTTTAGTAAAGCGCCAGGATATATGTTCAATCTTGGGTTTGACTATGCGATCACAGACGCCTTTAAAGTGAGCGGTGATGTGCGTCATACGGATGGATACTTTTCAACGGATACCAATGAGCCTGAGTTAAGAGTGGGGTCTTACACAACGGTAAACCTGAATTCTTCCTATCAAATCAACCAATATTTTGAAGCCTTTGTTTATGCACGCAATTTACTGGATGAACGTGCTCCTGTGGCAAAAATGGCTGACAGAAGTACCGGAGGCGTGGATGCATATTTACTTGAACCACGAGAAATAGGCGTGGGCGTTAGGGCGAAGTTTTAGCGGCTAGCTTCTACCCGCTGTATTGGGTATTGCCATGCAGCGGGTAGCAAGAGCGGTTAGAATGGCATTTTTGCCTTGGAAACCTTATCGATATGACACAAGTACCGGATCAACCGACTCAAAAACGCCAGCGAGGCAGACCTAGCCGTATTTCCCGTGAGGCTATCGCCAGAGCTGCGTTGGAGATTGGGGTTGATCAAGCGACTATCCCAGCTATAGCTGCGCATTTAAAGGTCGATCATTCTTCCCTCTACCATCACGTAGCAGGTCGAAATGACGTTATCTCCATTGCCGCTGAGCTTGCAATTAATGAGCTGGACTGGCGAGCGCCAGCAGCCACCGATTGGCGGAGTGAATTGATCATATTGACCGATGCCATTTGGACACTCTATGAGCGTCATCCTGGCCTCGCTGAATCTATTCATCAGGCCAGTGTTACCCCGTCATCGGGTATACGTTCTTTTGCTGAGTCGGTCGAAAAGCTACAACAAAAAGGCTTTTCCCTCGATGAGGCAGTGCTTGCCGTTGATATCTTAGTTGACATGGTGGGGGAGTGTTTTTTGGGATGGTGGTCAACCACTAAACCAGAAGCCGATGGCCGAACGCGTAAAGAGCGAATTATCGCAATTTGGGAAGATGAAGCCACCAAGCTCCCTGATAAAGCTGAGCAGATAAATGCGATGGTAGACATCATGAAGGTCGGTGCCCGCAAATGGTGGGAGCGAAAACGTGACTTAGTGTTAGCGGGTATTGCCGTTACCCATGCTCAAAAGGCAGGGGGATCCGATAAGGTTCAAACATAGTGCATCGATATGAACATTTCATAGCGGCTGCAGATTAGTACAAGATTTATTGCGTATAGGAAGTATCAGTTTGTGAAGGTAGTTTATGCACTGACGTGCTTTTTTGTGCTTTGTTTCGCCTCACTGCTGCTAGGTGCAAAGTATGCCTCTGTGACGCAGATGCTGACGTTCTCGGATGATGTCTGGTTGGTGTTATCTGCAAGTCGTCTGCCGCGGCTCTTTGCCTTGATTTGCTCAGGCGCAGG
The DNA here is from genome assembly GCF_031932105.1 of Shewanella sp. SP1S1-7. Lineage (NCBI taxonomy): Bacteria > Pseudomonadati > Pseudomonadota > Gammaproteobacteria > Alteromonadales > Shewanellaceae > Shewanella > Shewanella sp. SP1S1-7. The sequence goes on along the minus strand of NZ_JAUOEU010000016.1, from coordinate 102,372 downwards.
GCTCGCTGTCTGTGGTGTGATTTTGCAGCAGATTGTGCAAAACAAGTTTGTTGAACCTGCTACTTGTGGCGGGCTTGATGCCGCCAAACTAGGCATATTAATTTCAATCATTCATGCTCCAAGTATGGGTGTCACCGCCAGAATGTTAGGCGCTTTGGTTTTTTGCCTGCTTGCGAGCTTAGCCTTTATTCTGATTATTCGTGGTATTCGGTATAAGAGTCCGGTGCTCATTCCAATTATTGGGATTATGTTTGGCAGTGTACTCAGTGCGATAGCGGAACTCTATGCCTATCAAAACAATATGATGCAGAGTATGCAGGGATGGATGCTGGGTGATTTTTCAAAAATCGTGCAAGGTAACTACGAAATCATCTATCTGATCCTTCCCATAGTCATGCTGACCTACCTTTATGCACAGCGCTTTACCATTGTAGGAATGGGCGAAGGCTTGGCTACCACACTAGGACTGAGTTATTTCAGTCTAGTTATCTTAGGGTTAGTACTGGTTTCCCTAACCATAGCCACCACAGTTATCACAGTCGGGAGTATTCCATTTATTGGTTTAATTATTCCTAACCTTGTCGCTATGCGTTACGGCGATAATTTAAAACGCACTTTGCCTATTATCGCCTTTGCTGGCGCAACGCTATTGATTATCTGTGACCTACTAGGTCGGCTTATTTTATATCCGTTTGAAATTCCTATAGGTCTAACGGCAAGCTGTTTAGGTGGGCTCATCTTTTTAGTTATCGTTTGGAAAATCAAATGAAAAACAGTGCATGGCATTTTTTGAGCTGGGGGCTGCTTGTAATATTAGCAGTCACATTTTTATTGATGGGCTCAGGTTTTGATTTTGACTATGTCATACCTAATCGATTGGTGCGTTTGGGTACAATTTGCCTTGGTGGTGTCTGTATTGCGTTTTCCTCGATACTGTTTCAGACCTTAGCTGGAAATCGCATTTTAACGCCATCTATCATGGGGTATGAAGGGGTTTACTTGATTTTGCAGGCACTGCTGATCCTTATCTTAGGGACGGGCAGCAGTATTTTGATCACCGCTAACAGCAATTTCTTTGTTTCAGTCGTAGTGATGTTGCTTTACTCAATGGCGATTCATCGTTGGCTATTTAGCGGAGATCGACATGATGTGTTCTTCCTACTGCTTGTTGGCTTAGTACTCACTGTGGTGTTAGGCAGTTTTACTCAGTTAATCCAATATTCTATCAGTCCTGGTGAATTTTCAATTTTCCAGAGCTATAGTCTAGCGTCGTTCAACCGCGCTCAACCAGAGCAAATACTTATTTCTTTAGTGCTTGTCGGTGCCGTGTGTATTGTCGCTTGGAGATCGCGAGCTGTGCTCGATGTATTATTGATGGGACGAGAGCAGGCAATTTCTCTCGGTATTGATTATCAAAAAGTGGTCCGCCTGTTATTAGGCCTTATCGCGGTATTGGTCGCAATATCAACCAGCTTAGTAGGGCCTACGGCCTTTATGGGGATATTTGTAGCGAATATGGCCTATACACTCGCAAGGCATCCGTCGCACTCATTTACCTTGATAACAGGATGCGCCGTTGCTATCTCAGTTTTTCTTATCGCACAAATACTTGTTGAGCACCTGTTTAATTATCAAACCAGTGTTGGGCTGTTAATTAACTTATTTTGTGGTGCCTATTTCTTTGTATTAATTCTTAAACCTCGGAGCGCAGTGTGATTACCGTCAATAACTTACATCATTCTTATGGCGCGAAACCTGTGCTTAAAAATGTTACCACGCAATTTCCCGAACATCAGATTACATCACTCATTGGCCCCAACGGCGCTGGCAAAAGTACCTTATTGATGTCGATTGGTCGGTTACTGAATATCCAGCAGGGCGAGGTATTACTCAAAGGTACTGCTATCCACAACATTCCCCTGAAGGATTACGCCAAGCAAGTGGCAACTATGCGTCAGTTTAACAGCCTCAATTTACGCCTGACGGTCAGGGAGTTAGTGGCATTTGGTCGCTTTCCCTATAGTCGAGGCACACTCACAAAGGCAGATCATTGTGCCATTGATGAAGCTCTGTCGTTTTTAGCCTTACAGTCATTAGCTAATGCATTTATCGATGAGCTTAGCGGCGGACAACGCCAAATGGCCTTTCTGGCAATGGCGATTGCACAGCAAACAGATTATTTATTGTTAGATGAACCACTCAATAATCTGGATATGAAACATGCCGTTAGCATAATGCGGGCGCTTCGCCATCTGTGTGACGATTACAAACGAACGGTAGTGTTAGTGGTTCACGATATCAATTTTGCGGCTAATTACTCCGACTATATTGTTGGCATGAAGCAAGGCGTTGTGCATTGCGAAGGACCCGTTGAGGAGGTTGTTACAGCACAAAGATTAAAAGCACTGTACGAACTGGATCTTGAAGTGCTGAAAACGAGCCAAGGAACAGTTTGTAACTATTTCAACTTCAACTTACAAGGAGAATACAAGTGACGTCGAAATGTAAAAGCGGTACTAAAGTGATGGCGATTCTGTTATTTAGCTCGGCTTTTTTGCTGGCCTGCGACAATAAAAGCGAGCCAGTACAGCAGACGATTCTTGCAACGTCTGATACTAGCGAGTCAAGTTTTACACCTGTTGAAATAACCCATAAGTTGGGCACTACAGTTATTACAAAACGCCCTGTACGCGTTGCAGCCCTCGATATGAATGAAGTCGATTATCTCGAACAGCTAGATATTCCCGTTATCGGCATGCCAAAGGATTTTGTTCCTTACTACCTGCAGGACTATAGCAACAACAATGATATCGTTGATTTAGGCGCCATAGTTCAGCCCAATATGGAACGTATTTATGCACTTAAACCCGATCTCGTGTTGATGTCATCTATTCAGGCAAATCATTATCAGGCACTTTCGAATTTGGCTCCGACCATTCATTTGGATATTGATTATCAAGACAGCAACAGCGATTACTTTGATATAGTCAAACAACACTTGTTGGTGCTGGGGAAAGTATTTGATAAGCAAACCTTGGCAAAACATAAAGTGGATGAACTGGAAAGTAAGATCCAAGCCGCCAGAATGGTTATTCAGGATAGGCCTGAGAAAGCACTCGTGGTGTTGCATAATAATGGTGCTTTTCGATTCTTAGGTATTCGTTCTCGGTATGGGTTCATTTACAGTGGGCTAGGGGTTAAACCCGCTAGCTTATCAGAGCAGATGGGATTGCATGGCCAACCCGTGTCAAGCGAGTTCATTCTTGAAAACAATCCTGACATCATTTACGTGGTAGACAGAACCGCAGTCATGGAGCGAAGCCCTGTATTGGATAAACAGTCCATAGATAACCCTCTCTTGCGTGAGACGAATGCTTGGAAGACGGGAAACATCATTTTTGTAGATCCTGAGGCTTGGTATATCACAGGGGCCGGAATAACATCCCTTAACATCATTATTGATGATGTATTAAAGGGCTATATAAAGGAGCCGCTGGCTGTAAGTCGTTGACCTACACCAGTTAATGATTCACTAGATAAATGCGTTATTTAGTCAAAATAGTGAATAAACTTGTTAGAAAAGTAAATTTTTAAATTAATTAAATCATAGGGTTATTTTATTTTTCACTCAGTGTCTTTTTCTAAGTAACACGATAAAGGCTTGATATTCGATTGTTTACGTCTGGACTCCAAAACCGATGGTTGCGGGTTCGAGTCCTGCCACCCCTGCCAAATAAAACAACGGCTTGCATAGAAATATGCGAGCCGTTTTATTTTGTCTGCCATTTAGCCTCAATATATTCAGCGCCCTCTCTATTCATTCGCGGTTATCGCCTTTTCTCACAAATACTGTTTCTCACAAAACTGTCGTATACCTCTTGTAACATTTAAGCCCTGTGGCTTAGGTAAATCGGTTTGCAACTTTAGTTGTGCTTAACATACAATCGCCTGCCAAATTATTTGAGGAAGTATGGTTTGAATAGTGTGATGCAAACAAGACGCACCCTAGCGATATGGCTTGCCGCCATGTTGGTGCTATTGTCTGTGACCATTGCTGTTCACAGTATTTCCCATGCCAATGAAGACCCTAAGTCCCATTGTTCGCTGTGCTTACATCAGCACCAGTTGCAACATGCGATAACCAGTACGCCCTTTCATTTTCAATTGGCTCAGCAGAGTTATATCTCGGTTGAGTTCCAAGCCATTTCCTTTAAGCGACCTTTTAGTCGTTTCTTCAATAGTCGTGCTCCGCCCTTAACAGCATAAGTTACTGTTTATTCAATTTATCTTAATTAACTTTGAGCGCCTTGGCTTAGCTAAGGCGCCGATGCTGTTTATTTTCGGAGTGAAAATGACCTCTTTTTATATTCCCAAGCGCGCTGCGCTGTTGCTGGGCGCCTTGTTTGTGCTCAATCCTATTTCAATGCTGTTGGCTGCGGAGGATGCTCAATCTGGTAATGCTATTTTAGAGACTGACATTGAGCGTTTAAGTATCCACTATCGCCAAGCTTACCGTGGCAATGTGTCTGCAACTGAACTTCCGCAAGCGATAAGTGTGTTAGATGAGCAATTGATAAAAGATGCGGGGCTGACGCGGTTTCAAGATGTACTGGATTATTCCGCCAGTGTGGCGCGGCAAAACAATGGCGGCGGTTTATGGGATAGCTTTTCTCTGCGCGGCTTTCCGGGTAATGAAAACATGCCATCGGGCTATTTAATCAATGGCTTTAATGGTGGTCGAGGTTTTAGTGGTCATAGAGATTTATCGAATGTGGCCTACGTGGAGATCTTAAAAGGCCCTGGTTCGGCGCTTTATGGTCGCTCAGAGCCCGGCGGTACAGTCAATATTGTGACTAAGAAACCTCAGTATCAAACCAGTGGTTATTTAAAGGCATCGGCAGGGAGTTTCGATCAATATCGATTAGAGGGAGATGTGACTTCCGGCTTGACCGACAATGTGGCATTTCGAATTAACGGCGCGTGGCAGGAACACGATAGTTTTCGCGATCATGTGTTCAGCGATAAAAAAATCGTCACGCCGTCAGTGCGTTGGCAGATTTCCGATAAAGCCTCGCTACTCTATGAAATGGAATACCTCAAGCAGGAACAGTTATTCGATCGCGGCATTATTGTGCTCAACAACGATATCAATACTGTGCCACGCTCGCGTTATTTAGGTGAGCCTAATGATGGCGCAACTGTGGTCAATGCCACTGGGCACCAGCTGACCTATGACTATGAATTAAATGATGATTGGTCACTCACCGCGGGCTATAACTATCGCGATTCTAGCTTGAAGGGCTATTCGTCCGATGCCGAGTTGGCAAAGGGTCGGCAATCACTATTTGATGATGGTCGCACGCTCACCCGGCAGCACAGATACCGAGATTATGCCTCCGAGGATAATTCACTGCGTCTAGAGTTAAGTGGCCATGTGGATACGGGGTTCATTCGCCACAATTTGCTGCTCGGCGCCGATGCCTATCACTACAGTTTAAAGACGGGGTTGTATCGCTATCGCGGCCAAAAGGGCGAATATGCCATTGATATTTATGAGCCTCAATATGGTGGGCCTCAGCCTGAGGTGAGTTTGTTGTATGAGAATAACGAAACCCAAAAGGCGTGGGGCACATACCTGCAAGATCAAATGGATCTCACTGAAAAGTGGAAGCTGCATCTTGGGTTAAGGTTCGATAGTTATCAGCAAGATATCAGTGAAGTTGCGAAAAATACGTTATCAGAGCAAACCGATAGTAGGGTTAGCCCTAAAGTGGGTCTGGTGTATTTATGGTCCGATGCCTTAAGTTTCTATAGTTCTTATTCTGAAGGCTTTTTACCCCTTTCTGGAACCGACTTTGCAGGTCAGCCCTTCGAAGCCGAAGAGAGCAAGTCAGTTGAGCTAGGGATGAAGTTTAATGGCAATTGGTTTAATGGCTTAGCTGATAATGGCATCGCAGTCAGTGGCAGCTTGGCGGTGTTTGATGCACAAAAGAGCAATATTTTGACCTCAGATCCGCTCAATGTCGGATTTTCTGCCACTTTAGGTAAAGCAAAAAGCAGTGGTGTTGAACTCGATTTAGTTGCCGAGCTGACGGAGAATTTACAGGCCAAATTATCCTACGCCTATTTGAATACTCGCACTGCCAACGACAGCTTGAATCCCGACTGGGGCGTGCTTATTCCTGCGGGAAGTCCACTGGTGAATGTGCCAAAACATACTGCGAGTGTGATGCTGAAGCGTGATCTGAATGCGTTTTCTATCGATGGACATTTAGGCATGAGTTGGCGTTATGTGGATTCTCGTCTTGGTGATTCTGCCGAGCCGAGTTTCCAATTACCGTCGTATCAGTTGCTTGGAGTGTTTATGAATACGCACTTGAGCGACAACTTTATCCTTGGTGTCAATCTGGACAACTTATTAGATGAGCACTATATCGCCAGCAGTTATTCGGCACTTTGGGCGGTACCCGGTGAGCCACGTAGCATTAAAGTGAGTGTCAGCTATGAGTTCTAACATTAGCCGTTCTAATATCAGTTCTAATATCTGCTCGAATATAAACACTCGTCCTGAGTTACCGTCAGGTTTTGCCGAGCAAGGACTGAGTCGTTCTATTGGCCGTAGCCGTATCAATAGTATCGATATGATGCGCGGCCTGGTGATGCTTATCATGCTGCTCGACCATGTGCGGGAACGGTTTTTCCTGCATATGCAGGTGAGCGATCCCATGGATTTGAGTTCGACCTCTTGGGGACTGTTTCTAAGCCGTTTTGCCGCGCATTTTTGTGCGCCAGTGTTTGTGTTTTTAACAGGGGTTTCTGCATGGCTTTATGCCAATCGCAGTCATGGACAGCCGCGTTCAGCGCGGGCGTTTTTGATTAAACGTGGCTTATTTTTAATCGCGCTCGAAATCTTAGTGATTAATATCTCTTGGATGGGCAACTACCATACGCTTTGGCTGCAGGTCATTTGGGTGATCGGCCTGAGCATGTTAACGCTGGCGGCGCTGATAAATCTGCCTAGACCTTGGATGGCCCTTTTAGGTTTCGCGATTGTCTTTGGTCATAATCTGTTGACGCCAATTCATTTTCAACCCAATGATTGGGCTTACGGTCTGTGGACCATATTGCACGACCGTGGATATCTTGTCAGTGAAGGGGCATTAAAGATCAAAGTGAGTTATCCCGCGCTGCCTTGGATGGGCGTGATATTACTAGGCTATGTCGCTGGGCCCATTTTCAGCAATAAATCGAATAACAACTTGCTTGAAGCATCGCAGCGCCAGCAAACACTGCTGAAGTTAGGGATAAGCTGTTGGGTACTTTTTGCATTGCTACGCGGGTTTAACATCTATGGCGAAACCTTGCCTTGGCAGGCGGGAGTGCATTTTGTTGACACCTTGATGTCGGTATTTAATTTAACTAAGTATCCGCCATCATTAAGCTTTTTACTGGTGACCTTAGGCGGCATGTTCTTTTGCTTAGTGGCCTTTGAGCGGTATTTTGCATCAAGTGGGAAAGTAGAGGGGAGATTAGCGCGAGTCGGCCATGGGTTATCTGTGTTTGGCTCAGTCCCTATGTTCTTCTATATCCTACATTTGTACGTGTTGTTACTGCTTTATAGCTTAGCAAAATTCACCTTTGGCGCTAACCACGGTGAGTTATTTGGGGTGAATAGTATGGGATGGATTTGGTTCATCGCGGGCGTGTTAGTCATCGCGCTGTATTATCCCGTTAAGCGATTTAGCGAGTATAAAAAACACAGTACTCAGGCTTGGATTAAGTACCTCTAAATTTAAGTGCCTCTAATTTAAGTGCCTCTAAATCTAAGCACTTCTAAACTTGAGTGATATCGCTTTAAAGGAAAAGTCGCCAAGCGTAACCGCTTGGCGACTTTTTTGTTTTGGCTAGCGCAATAATACTGCTAGCGAATTATTCCGTTAATAAGCTGCGTAGCATCCAGGCATTTTTCTCATGCAGCTGGATACGTTGGGTAAGCAGATCCGCAGTCGCTTCGTCATTGGCTTGATTCACCAGTGGATATAGGGCTCTGGCGTTACGGATCACTAACTCTTGATCGTTTAACAGTTCGCGGATCATGGTTTCGGCTTTGGTGACGCCCTGATCTTCTTTAATCTCGGTCAGCGCGGCATAGGCCGAATAGGACCCTAGCGCTCTGGCGCCTAATGCACGCACCCGCTCTGCGATAAGGTCAACCGCAAGGGCAAGCTCGGTATACTGCTGTTCAAATAGCAAATGCAGGCTAGTGAACATGGGGCCGGTAACGTTCCAGTGAAAGCTGTGGGTTTTAAGATACAGGCTGTAGCTGTCGGCCAAGAGTTGGTTGAGGCCAGCGGCGATTTCTTCTCTGTTGGCTTGATTGATACCTATGTTTATCATGGCGTTCTCCTGCTATTGTCTTACTGAGTGCGTTCAGTCTAATCTTCTGATATTAAATGTAAAATGAGTAAATTAGATTTTATACATCTATAAATCCGATTGAACATTCCTGCGTTAAACGCCGTAATGGTGCTGCCATTAATCGGCTTGATATCAGCTCCATTAGCCGCGTGGCAGTAACAATGCCTAGGCAGAACTGCTATCCTAGCGGCATATTGTGAGTCGATACTTGAATTGAATAAAACTGACCCTAATGAATAAATCAGCCTATTTAACCGCCATGAATGTGACAACTTGGCGAGTGCGCGACACTAAGGTGAAACCTTATTTAGTGATTTGGGATGAACACGGTGAGTTACCCGAGGCTGAACCGCTTATCGACGCTGTGCTCAAGCTTATCGACGTCAAACGCGAAGAATGTGATTTTGATTGTGAGCCCCATACGGGTAAACAAATTGTCTGGGATTTGCGCCGCCATAAAGTCAGGCCACGCACCGCATGGTTAGTGTCTGAACCCTTAGCCGATTTATTAGTGGGTTGGCAGGCTAAAAGCGCGCTCTGGCAGCAGATTTACCAATGGCGCGAGCAAGTTAGCGGCCAAGCTGTGGTTAAGTCATAGCTCATATCTGATAAAGCATATTGAAGTCAGTCTTAAATAAGTCTCCCGAACACAGAACAGTTTAATAACGAATATTTTGGAATAGATGCTTTGAACCCCCCTTCAGTCGATAGCTCATTCGCAGCGCTGCTTGCCACACAACTCACCTTAGGTTTGCCTGTGGAACTGGTCGCGCTGACACCAACCTATGTTCCTCAAATGGCGCAGCTTGAATCCTTGGCCCATAGCCACCCCATGAGTGAGGGGAACCTTGCCGATTGTTTCGGGCATTTGTATCGTGTTTTAGGTTTAAAGCTGAGTGCAGGATTAGATGCTAATACTAACGCGGTTTCAGATCTTGCTTCAGATCCGGATTCGGTTGATGGCCTTTTAGGCTTTGCAATAGTGCAGCAAATTGTTGATGAAGTGACTTTATTGGATATTTGCCTATTACCAAGCCAGCAGGGTAAAGGCTACGGCAAGTTATTACTGAATGCTGTGGTGGCTTCGGCCAAGGCATCGGCCGCCGTGGTGCTTATGCTAGAAGTGCGAGAATCCAATCATGCCGCCCGTGCTTTATATCAAAAGGCTGGCTTTATTGAATCAGGACGCCGCAAAGGTTACTACCCAATAGCAGGCGGTAAAGAAGACGCTATCTTGATGGATTTAGCGATAACCCAAGAATAAGCTGAGCATTAGCATTCATGTCGTAAAACGATAGCAACGCGAACGATTGTGATAAGTCGCTATCACAAAACACAGCCATAAAAAAACAGCGCTTAAGCGCTGTTTTTTTATTTGGATAACCCTGAACTCTATCTCACTTAAACTCAGCATCATCTGAAGTTTGCATCAAGGCTATCTGCATCTGAGCAAGAAGATTATTTCACTTCTTTACCTTGGGCCTGCAAGTCTGCATGGTAGCTTGAGCGCACTAATGGGCCACAGGCTGCATGGGTAAAACCTAACTCATCGGCTAAGGCTTTAAGCTCGTCAAACTCTGCTGGTGGCACATAACGTTCAACCGGCAAGTGGAACTTAGACGGTTGTAGATACTGGCCTAAAGTCAGCATTTCAACGTTGTGGGCGCGCAAGTCACGTAATACTTGAGCGATTTCTTCGTTGGTCTCACCCAGTCCCATCATCAGGCCAGATTTAGTGGGCACATTGGGATGACGTTCTTTAAAGCGTTTGAGCAGATCGAGCGACCATTGGTAATTCGCACCTGGGCGCGCTTTACGATAATGCATTGGCGCCGTTTCTAAGTTGTGGTTGAACACATCAGGCGGCTCAGTCGACAAAATATCTAAGGCGGCATCGATACGACCACGGAAATCAGGCACTAAGGTTTCGATCTTGATGTCTGGATTCAGTTTACGAATTTCGCGGATACAATCGGCAAAATGCTGCGCGCCACCATCACGTAAATCGTCACGATCTACCGAGGTAATGACCACGTATTTCAGCTTCATATCGCGGATTGTTTGCGCCAATTTAACCGGCTCTTCGGCGTCAGGCTTAAGCGGACGACCATGGGCAACGTCGCAGAATGGGCAACGACGTGTACAAATCGCACCCAAAATCATAAAGGTCGCAGTGCCGTGGTTAAAGCATTCCGCGAGGTTAGGGCAAGATGCCTCTTCACAGACCGAGTGCAGGCCATTTTTACGCAGCGCTTGCTTGATCTCTAAAATGCGTTGATTCGATGCCGGCAGTTTAACCCGTAACCAATCGGGTTTACGCAACATAGTGTCGCGCTCTGAGGGGACGATTTTGACCGGAATACGAGACACTTTATCGGCATCTCTTAATTTTACTCCGGGTTGTAAACGTTCAGGCCTATTCATGACGCTGCTAATCCTTGATGATGAACTAGGTGTTGATAGCCCAGTAATTGGCTAAAAGTAATGGTGAGTTGCTCGCCTGCTTCAATCACGGTTTGTGGTCCGCCAAGCGCTTTGCATTGCACCATTTCAAGACCGGCATAACCACAAGGGTTGATGCGGCGAAATGGCGCCAGATCCATGTCGACATTGAGGGCTAATCCATGGAATGAACAGCCTTTACGAATGCGTAATCCTAGGGAGGCGATTTTGCGTTCATCCACATATACGCCCGGCGCATCGGCCTTGGCATAAGCGTTAATGCCGTACTTGGCGAGCATATCGACAATGCTTTGCTCTATATGGGTGACGAGTTGACGTACGCCGACTTTACTACGTTTTATATCGAGAAGAGGATATACCACTAGTTGGCCTGGGCCGTGGTAAGTGACTTGACCGCCGCGGTCCACTTGGATAACCGGAATATCGCCAGCATTTAAAATATGCTCGCTTTTGCCGGCTTGGCCTTGGGTAAACACGGGCGGATGCTCGACAATCCACAGTTCATCATGGCTTTCGCTGTCGCGCGTATCAGTGTAATGCTGCATCGCATGCCACACTGATTCGTAATCTTGTTTTCCAAGATGTCGAATGTGCAAAGTCGTGTCTTGCAAGGGCAACCTCTCCCCTTAGAAATGAGTGGGCTATTATACGCTTATTGGCCATAAATGTAAGACAGATCACATTTCATGGCCTTGAGGAATATTTATAGTACGCGGCGTACACCTTCGATGGCGGCAAGTTCAGTGTACAAAATCTCGATATGGTCTTTACTGGTCACTGTCACGCGAATCGTGATGGAGTGATAGCTGCCTTTGCTCGACGTTTTGGTCGACGGTGAGTAATCACCTGGTGCATGTTTCTGTACCACAGCCACAACTTTGTCAGTTAACGTTTCATGGGCTTCACCGACGACCTTAAAAGGAAATGCGCAGGGGAAATCCATCAGTTCATCAAATTTAGTGTCTAACATACTCAGTACTCTTAGCGGCTATATTGGGATATATATGGTGACGATTATACCCGATTCAAGGGCGATGCACTCCCCAAAAAAATAAAGCCACCCGAAGGTGGCTTTATTTATGTGACTTAGCTTAGCTAAACCATCCAGAAAACATCTGCTTAAAGTAATCTACTAATTTACTAAACCAGCTGCCTTCGTTGACTTCTTGCAACGTCACCAGTGGGAACTGGGCGATGTCTTTACCATCAAGTTGGAAGAATAGACGGCCAACAGTTTCACCTTTCTTTAAAGGTGCATCTAATGGTTTAGTCAGCTCGAAGTTAGCTTTCAAGTCTTTACCACGGCCACGGCTGATGGTGATAGGTGTGTCAGTTGCCACGCCTAAATCAACCGTGCTCTTGTCACCGTACCAAATTTGCTGAGTGATAAAGCTATCACCCGCCTTGTATGGTGTTACGGTTTCGAAGAAACGGAAGCCATAGGTCAGTAATTTCTTACTTTCAGCTTTACGGGCAGATTCACTTTGAGTGCCCATCACCACTGAAATTAAACGCATGCCGTCTTTGGTTGCCGATGCCACTAAGTTGTAGCCCGCACCTGAGGTGTGACCGGTTTTGATACCGTCCACGTTCATGCTGTTATCCCACAATAAACCATTACGGTTGTATTGTTTGATACCATTGAATGTATAGAATTTCTCGCTGTAGACGCGGTATTCTTCTGGTACGTCGCGAATTAACGCGGCGCCCAGTAATGCCATATCATAGGCGGTAGATTTGTGATTTTCTGCATCCAAACCGTGGGAGTTTTCGAAGTAGCTATCACGCATTCCCAGTTGTTTGGCCCATGAATTCATCATGTCAACGAAGGCGCCTTCAGTACCAGCTATGTGTTCGGCCATGGCCACACATGCATCGTTACCCGATTGAATAATGATACCGCGGTTTAGATCGCCTACTTTAACCGTAGTGCCGACTTCAATGAACATCTTAGAAGAGTCAGAGAAGTTTTTAGACCAAGCATTTTTACTGATAGTCACATCATCATCAACGGAGACATTGCCCGCTTTGATTTCTTGACCGATCACGTAACTGGTCATCATCTTAGTTAGACTGGCTGGGTTAAGGCTTTCGTAAGCGTTACTTTCAGCGATAATCTGGCCCGAATTATAATCCATCAATACGAACGCTTTGGCGGCTACTGAAGGTGCATCAGGTGTAATAATAGGCTGCGCAGCATAAACGGGGAGAGAGACACTGGAAATTAGCAGCAATGTTTTAATGGGACTTTTTACAAAATTCATCATTAACTTGGCACGTCTTTTAGTTGTATTAAATGGAAAGGATTCGAGAACATCTTCAACAGTGTACCACTTTCGGACAGTGAGTTTTAGTGAAGGTTCCTTCATCTCTATTTTTAAATCAATTCTGTTCAGAGCAAACGGTCATTATTCATGGACGATATAGCCCTCAGGAAACCCATTTTGCTTGACGTTATTGAGTAGCTTGTCGGCTAACTCAGGCTGACCTATGGGGCCGAGCTGTAGTCTAAACATATTGTTTGCCGCTTGTACACGGGTCTTGACCTGATATTTCTGTTCAAGATTCTTCGCCATGGCATTGAGTTTGGCTTTATCTTTGGAGGCCACTAACTGAATGTAATGATTGCCCGTATCTTGAGCGCTGGCTACGGCCGAATTAGTGGCCGCAACACTGCCAATATAAACCACATCCAGTTTGATCCGTGCTGTGCCTTTGCCGAGCATACCGAGTTTATAGGCGGCGGCATAGGAGACATCGAGAATACGATCTGAGTGGAATGGTCCGCGGTCGTTGATGCGAATGATCACTTGCTTATTGTTATCTAAGTTAGTGATCCGAGCGTAACTCGGCAGTGGCAGTGTCTTATGGGCGCCCGACATGGAATACATGTCATAGGGCTCGCCATTAGAGGTCTCGTAGCCATGGAATTTCTCTCCATACCAAGAGGCGCGGCCGGTTTCACTAAAGCCTTGGCCTGTGTTCATCACAGTATAAGACTCACCGTAAACCGTATAAGGCTTGTTGCCACGGCGGCTATAAGGCTCGTACTTAGGCGTCGCGTTCGGCACATTATCCACATTCGGTGGATTCAGCGGCAGCTTGTCATTCTTGAGCGAATAACGGCCCTTGTTCGGGTCCATGTTTTTCTTGCTGGCGTTGTTTGGGCTTGAAGAACACGCCGCAAGGGCGAAGCACATAACCAAGGCGGCAAGCTGTAAAATATTATTTTTTAGAGGCATGCTGTTCTTTTAATTGTTGGCTAAATTGATAAACGGCCATTGAATACAAAGGGCTACGATTATAACGAGTGATCACATAAAAGTTATTTAAGCCAAGCCAGTAATCACTGTGATCCGCTTGTTCAAGCTCAATCAGTAAGGCTTTTTGCGAAACATCTAAGTCCCGCGCATCGGCTAAGGCTAAGGTCGGCGTTAAAATATCTGCAACTTTATAGTCCAGCTTTTTACCTGCCCACACTTTCGCTTTGGGTGCAGTTTTGCTGTTATTCACTAACGGTAAAGCGACCGGCGCATTGGCTTGCCAACCGTGTTCGTGGAAATAATTGGCCACACTGCCGATGGCATCCTCAGGACTTTGTAATAAATCGCGGTTGCCGCTGCCATCGAAATCAACCGCGTAATGGCGGTAACTTGATGGGATAAACTGGCCATAACCCATAGCGCCTGCGTAGGAGCCCTTGAGGGTATCTATATCTAAATGTTCTTCTTTCACTAACTTCATCAACTCGCCAAATTCCTTACGGAAAAAGGTGGCGCGCGGCGGATAGTGAAAACCTAAGGTATAGAGGGCATCAATCACAGGATAATTGCCCGTGTATTGGCCGTAGAAGGTTTCAATACCGATAATGGCGACAATAATCTGTGGGTCAACTTTGTACTTGGCCGCGGCTTTTGCGATGGTTTTCTCGTGTTTTTTCCAAAAGGCGAGACCAGCGTCGAGGCGTTTCTCGGTTAAGAAGATGGGATAATACACATGCCAAGGTTTTGCTTCCCATGGACGGGTCATCGCATCGATAACCCCTTGGTTGTATTTTGTCTTGTCGAGAAAAGCGAGCACTTCTGCACGAGTAAATCCTTGTTTTACTTGAGCTTGGATAAACTCTTCTTTGAGTTCAGCGGGAATTGTGGGCGCGACTTCAGCGGCCGGAGCCACTGGCGTGCTTGGAACGGGTGCCTGCGCGGGTGTCGGTTCGTTCGCCGTGGTACAGGCGACTAACAATGAGCTAAAACACAGTAAACCGAGTGGAGCTAGAAAAGCTCGGAGAGTAGGCATGAAAAGTCCCTAAAAATTATCTATCTACGAAACGTCTATGGGTATGAATGCTCATAAGAATGCCAAACCCTGTCATCAATGTCAGCATGGAGGTTCCACCATAACTGACAAGGGGCAGTGGTACACCTACCACGGGCAGGATACCTGAAACCATGCCAATATTCACAAAAACATAAACGAAAAAGGTCAGCGTGATACTACCGGCGAGCAGTCGAGCGAAACTGGTTTGGGCGCGTGAAGCGATGACTAAGCCGCGGCCAATAATATAAAGGTACATAATTAACAGTAAGATACTGCCAATTAAGCCAAATTCTTCACCGATCACCGCAAAGATAAAATCGGTATGACGTTCAGGGATAAATTCAAGCTGTGACTGAGTGCCGTCGAGCCAACCTTTGCCCCAAAGTCCGCCGGAGCCAATCGCGATTTTCGACTGAATAATGTGATAACCCGCCCCCAATGGATCTTGCTCAGGATCGAGTAAGGTTAATACCCGCGTTCTTTGGTAATCGTGCATCAAGAAATACCAAAGAATAGGCAGGAAGGCGAGTACTGCCGCGATAAAACCGCCGACAATGATCCAACTCATGCCCGATAAAAACAACACGAAAATCCCCGATGCGGCCACCAGAATCGAGGTACCAAGGTCGGGTTGTTTAGCGATAAGTAGAGTCGGCACCAGCAAGATCACCGCCGCACCCGCAAGATAGCGTTTCTTCGGCGGCAGAGGGAACTTACTGATATACCAAGCCATAGTGATGGGGAAGGCGAGTTTAATCAGCTCTGAGGGTTGAAACTCCATAAAGCCTAAGTTCAACCAGCGCTGTGCGCCTTTGTTGATTTCACCGAAAAAGTGCACCCCAAGCAGCAAGACAATCCCCGCCAGATAAATGGGTAAGGCCCAGCGTTTAAGCGCCTCAGGATTGATTTGCGCCATAGTGAACATGATGCCGAGCGACAACACCATACGGAACAGCTGCCGCTCCATCATCTCTAAATCTTCGCCGCTGGCAGAATAGATGACGAATAGGCCAAAGCCCATCACAGCCAATAGGCCGAGCAATAATGGCAAGTCTATGTGCAAGCGTTGCCAGATGTTTTGATATTGGCTATGGGTACTCATGGTTGCGGTTTCCAAGTATCTCTAAGCATATATTCATCGAGCATGGCGCGAGCGACGGGGCCAGCATTTGCGCCGCCCCAACCTGCGTTTTCCATCACGACGGCGAGGACGATTTTAGGATCTTCGAAGGGCGCATAGGCCACAACTAAGGCATTATCGCGGAAATGTTCGGCAATTTTACTCGCATCGTATTTGGTATTTTCTGCTACGCCAATAACCTGCGCCGTACCGGTTTTCATCGCGGCGGTGTAAGTGGCATCGGTGAAGCGTGATTTATTCGCCGTCTGGCGCATCGCTTCGTTGATGATATTCCAGTTACGGGGACTATTAAGCTCAATCGGCGGTAACTCATTAATCGGTGAGTCAATCTTGGCCGTATTGTCTTTAATGGACTTCAGCAGATGCGGCGGAAAACGACGGCCTTTGTTAGCCATGATCCCAACGGCATTCGCCAACTGTAATGGGGTTGCCGTCCAATAACCTTGGCCAATACCGACGGAAATGGTATCGCCTATGTACCAAGCTTGATTGTACTTTAAGCGTTTCCATTCTTTGGATGGCATGTTGCCTGAAGATTCTTCAAAGATATCGATTCCGGTATTTTGACCAAAGCCAAATTGCTCCATAAAACGGGCAATATGGTCTACCCCAACTTTGTAGGCGAGTTCGTAGAAGAAGGTATCGCAGGATTCGGTAATGGCACTGTAAACGTTAACCCAGCCGTGTCCCCAGCGTCTCCAGTCACGGTACTTACGTTCGACACCGGGAATTTGCCAAAAACCAGGGTCCCACACACGGGTGCTCTCGGTAATGACTTTTTCATCAAGCCCTAAAAGTCCGAGATGTGGCTTAATGGTTGATGCTGGCGCATATTGGCCTTGGGTTGCACGGTTGATCAAAGGTCGTGATTTATCATTGAGCAAGGCGCTGTAATCTTTGTTATTAATCCCTTGCACAAATTGGTTTGGATCATAGCTTGGACTCGATACCATAGCTAAAACCCCACCATCACGGGGATCGATTGCGACAATAGAACCACGCAAACCTGTGAGTAGCTCAACCGCTTTTTGTTGCAGCTTGAGATCTAAGGTCAGGTAAATATCTTGTCCCGGCTCTGGCGGTACTATTTTTAAGGTACGAATTGCGCGGCCGCGGTTGTTCACTTCTTCTTCTAAGTGACCCGGTTTGCCATGCAGTAGGGACTCATAAAACTTTTCAATGCCTTGCTTACCAATGTCCTTGGTGGCCGCATAGTTTTTCCACAGATCGCTGCGCTCTAACTGGGCTCTGTCTCGGGTGTTAATCTTGCCAACATAACCCAGCACATGGGTGATTTGCGCGCCGTAGGGATAATTACGCTTCAGACCCGCTTCGACGGAAATGCCTGGGAATTTATGTTGGTTAACACTAAAAATCGCCACTTGCTCTTCGGTGAGCTGGTTTTTGAGCGTCAGGGGTTTGAAGCGGCGATGAAGTTTCAGCGCTTCGGTAAAGGTTTCGCGTTCATCTTCACTGATCTCAATTAACTTGCCGAGCTCATCTAAGGTCTCTGACATGTTACTGATTTTTTCAGGAACCAGATCGAGGGAATAGAAGGGTAAGTTTTCGGCTAACAGCACGCCGTTACGATCGTAAATGAGGCCGCGACTAGGAGCAATGGGAACAACACGAATGCGATTATCATTCGAGCGAGTTGCATAATCCTTATAGGATTCAACCTGTAAATGATAAAGGTTGGTGACTAATACGCTTAATAGGGCGAAAACGCAAAAAAAAGTGAATAGCGCTCGGCGCTTAAAAAGAGACGCCTCGGCGGCGTGATCATGCATTGTTATCCGCTTTTTTGGCGACACTTATGCTATCTCCGGCTGATCCCATGACGGGTGGTTGACACTCGTTAACATCAAGATCCCGCTATTCTCTATGGTAGGGGTGATTCGTGTTCACGCTCCACGCGCGGTACAAACTTTCGGCGACTACAACCCTAACTAAGGGATGAGGTAAGGTTAATGCCGATAGGCACCAACTTTGGTTTGCCGCTTCTTTGCAAGCTGGCGCTAATCCTTCAGGTCCGCCGATCAGTAAACTGACGTCGCGACCATCGAGTTGCCATTTAGTCAACGCGGTTGCAAGCTCGGGGGTCGTCCAGTTTTTTCCGGGGAGATCTAAGCTAACAATATGATTGCCTTTGGGAATGGCCGCCAACATTTGTTCGCCTTCTTTTTGAAGGATCCGGACAATGTCGGCATTTTTCCCCCGCTTTCCAGCGGGTATTTCGATAAGCTCCAGCGCCATATCACGGGGAAAACGGCGCTGGTATTCTTCGAAACCACGGGTAACCCAATCGGGCATCCGTGTTCCTACTGCGATGAGCTGTAACTTCATCAGTCTTGCTTTTCTGACCAGAGCTTTTCAAGCTGGTAGAAATCACGGGTTTGATCTTGCATAACGTGCAGGATCACATCGCCCATGTCCACAAGAACCCATTCGCTGCTTTCGCGGCCTTCAACACCTAAAGGTGGAATACCGGCTTGCTTCGCTTCAACCACAAGGTTTTCAGCGATAGCTTTAACGTGAGTCTTTGATGTACCTGAACATATGACCATGTAGTCAGTGATATTAGATTGCTTGCTGACATCCAGAACAACAACGTCTCTGGCTTTTAAGTCGTCGATCTTGTCGACAACAAACTGTTTTAATTCCGCGCTCTGCACGCTGGCGTACCTCATTAATTTTAAATAGCGCGGTAGTATACCAGTGTTGCTTGCCGGAATACATTGCCATTGGCAGTTGAGTGGGCGATATCTGCTTACGTTTCGAGCTAAGGTAAGTAAAGTCGTTGATTTTGGATGTAATCTAGCGTGACGGGCATGAGTAAATCGGCGGGGATTTCGCCTTTTGCCAGTTGCTCACGAATGTGCGTCGAGGAAATATCCTGTGGCGTAATTGTCACAGGGAAAATCTGCCCACCATTTCTATGGGCGGGGTTAGCAGCATGCTCTGCGAGTGCTTGGGCTTGACTGCGGGCCGTTAATATTTGCTGCATAGGATGCTCGGCATCGAGCTGCCAACCCGGACGCTGGCAGACAACGAGTTGTGCAAAGTCGAACAAGCGTTGCCACTCATGCCAGCTTTGTAATTGGATGAAAGAGTCCATCCCCATGATAAAAAACAGTTCGTCTTTAGGATGTAAGGCTTTCAGTTGCTCAAGGGTGATAACTGTGTAGGAAGGCGTGTCGCGCTTTGCCTCGATATCGCACAGCTCAAAGCCATCAAGCTGCGAGCAGACATCGGCAACCATCTTGAGGCGCTGCGCTGTGGTTAAGTTAGGCTGCTGTTTATGGGGCGGAATATGGTTCGGCATCAGCAGGATTTTATCCAAGGCTAATGCGTGTTTCACTTCCATCGCCGGACGGATATGACCATAGTGTATCGGGTCGAAAGTGCCGCCTAAAATACCAATGCGCATATCAACTCTTTGGTTAACTTATGATTAGTCTATGGCTATATGTGCCAGATGCCGATGGGCTCTAGGATCAAATAACAGACACAGGTGGCTCAGCCCAGTCCAATCCTCTTTACCCTGCTGCTTTAAATTGAGCTCAAGTTTCGAAGCGAGGGCGAGCATATGTTCGAGTTGTTCAAGGCTAAGTCGTTGCAGCGCCGCTTGATACAGTGGCTTACGCTTATCCCAAATACGATGCTTACCCCAGAGTGCACTCAGTGCAACGCCTTGGGCTTGCTCGCATTTTAAATTGAATAACAAGCCGAGCTCTTTAAACAAGGCCCACAGCAGGATAGGTAAGGCTGTGCCTTCGCCATTGAGCTGGGCCAGCATGTGCTGCGCGCTATCCTGTTTATTATTCAGTAATGCATCCGTGAGTTGAAATACAGTGAAGCGCGATTGATCTTCAAAATAGTGGCTCAGTTCATCGGCACTGACGGGATTTGTTGGGCTTAGGAGTTGCAGCAACTGCATGGCTTGATCGGCAGCCAGTAAATTGCCTTCATACAGCGAATGCAGCATAGCACGCGCATCCGGCTGCAGATTGAGCTTAAAGTGCTTGATGCGGCCATCGAGCCAGCGCATAAACTGATCGCCCTCAGGCGTGGCGCAGGGCAGATACATGCCATGGGCATCTAAGGTCTTAAACCATTTACTGTTGGTTTGCTCTGTGGCGAGCTTTGGCCCTTCGATAATCAACAGCATATCGGGATTGGGCGTCTGCAATAGGGCTTGCAGTGTGCTTGAGCCTTCGGCACCGGGCTTAGATTGTGGAAGGGTTAACTCAATCAGACGCTTACTGGAAAACAGGCTCATGGCCTGCCATTCCTGAGTCAAGTCGTTCCAATTAAAGCCCGTCTCTTGAATGAGTTGGACTTTTTCATCGAATCCCTGACGCTTGGCGAATTGGCGGATCTGATCTTTGGTGGTTTCAATCAACCAAGGATCATCACCAAAAATCAGATAACAAGGAAATAATTGGTTAAGGTGGCGGGAGAGTTGATCGGGATAGACTCTCATTTAGTCGATTATCCGCATTGAGTAGATTATCCGCATTGAATTGATGGCCCGCATTAATTCACCTCAGTACTGGCCATCGCTTGCAGAATACGATCCGCAGCTTGGATACGCATTTCCTTCGTCAGCAATTCCATTTCACGACTCTTTGCCAATGCGGTACGGGGATCGTCTAAGTAGTCGCGGCGAATTTCAACCTTGAAAGGCTGGGCTTCTTTGCCCGGCAATGCCACAGCAAATTCGACTAAATAAATCAGCTCATACTCGGCGACGTTACCCGTGGGATACAAAGATAAGGTCGAGCGTTCAAGGGAGTCGGTGATTAACCTTAATACTGGAACGTCATCGGCGGCGTCGACAACTTGGATATTATTCAAGCGCAGACGCTCTCGTACTAAACGGGTGAGTTCGCTGTATTCATCCGCGCTGCTCAAACTCAAATGATTGAGGACATCGGGGATTTGATAACTGCGTTGAAGCTTAAAACCGCAACCGGCGCTAGTCATAATCACTAGTGCCATGATTGCGAAGCATATGCGTTTGATTAGCATAGATTTCGCGGTTTCCTATTCGTGGTATACCCTGCGGACTTGAAGTTGCAGCTATGCTGCAACTTCAATAGCTTTGAGTATAGCGAGTTATTAGCAGCCGTTAGTTAGCCACTATGCTAAGCAGTTTGCCCGGCACATAGATCACTTTACGCACCGTCAGGCCGTCTAGGTATTTGATCACATGCTCATCACTCATGCCTAAGGCTTCTACTGATTCTTTATCAGCATCGGCTGCCACTGTGATTTTTGCGCGAACTTTACCGTTAACTTGCACAACGATGAGCTTGCTGTCTTCAACTAGCGCCGCTTCGTCAACGACTGGCCATTGGCTGTCTTCGATGTTGCTTGCATTGCCTAACTCGTTCCACAGGTTAAAGCTCACATGCGGAATGATAGGGTACAGCAAACGCACTATGGCCGATAAGGCTTCGCCGATAATGGCGTTGTCTTGACCTGTGGTTTGTGGCGCTTTTTGCAGATGGTTCATCAGTTCCATCACGGCGGCAACCGCAGTGTTAAACATCTGACGGCGGCCGATATCGTCGGTCACTTTAGCGATAGTCTTGTGGACTTCACGGCGCAGCGCTTTTTGGTCACTTGTTAACGTGCTGACATCTAAGGCTTCGCTGTTATCTTGGTTCACATGCTCGTTTGCCAATTTCCACAGACGTTTAATGAAGCGGTGTGCGCCTTCAACGCCAGACTCTTGCCATTCCAGAGTTAATTCTGGTGGTGAGGCGAACATCATAAATAGGCGAACGGTATCGGCGCCGTATTTTTCAACCATGACTTGAGGATCGATACCGTTGTTTTTCGACTTAGACATCTTGCTCATGCCGGTATAAACCAGCTCATTGCCGTCTTTGTCGATAGCCTTAGTAATGCGGCCCTTGTCGTCTTTTTCTGTGGTCGCTACATCTAAAGGAGAAACCCATACACGGGCGCCTTTTTCGTTGATGTAGTAGAAAGCATCGGCCAACACCATGCCTTGGGTCAGCAGTTGTTTGGCTGGCTCGTTAGAGTTAACCAGACCTGCATCACGTAGCAACTTGTGGAAGAAGCGGAAATATAACAAATGCATACACGCGTGTTCGATACCGCCAATGTATTGATCCACAGGTAGCCAGTAGTTGGCTTTAGCAGGATCTAACATTTCGTCTGCATGCGGGCTGCAGTAACGGGCGTAATACCAAGACGATTCCATAAAGGTATCGAAGGTATCGGTTTCGCGCAGCGCATCTTGACCGTTGACTTGGGTTTTTGCCCATTCTTTATCGGCCTTTATTGGGCTTTGAATACCGTCCATCACCACATCTTCTGGCAGCAATACTGGCAGTTGATCTGCTGGCGTTGGGATCACAGTGCCGTCGGCTAAGGTCACCATAGGGATGGGTGCGCCCCAATAACGCTGACGTGAAACACCCCAATCGCGTAGGCGATAGTTGACTTGGCGCTTGCCTTTACCTTCGGCGACTAACTTGTTAGCGATGGCATTAAAGCCCGCTTCAAAGTCTAAGCCGTCGAACTCTCCCGAGTTAAACAGTACGCCTTTTTCGGTATATGCGGCTTCGCTGATATCAACGTCGCCATCAACTGGCTTGATCACAGCTTCAATCGCCAGGCCGTATTTTTTCGCAAATTCGAAGTCACGTTGATCGTGGCCTGGAACTGACATCACAGCGCCTGTGCCATAGTTCATCAACACAAAGTTAGCTGCCCAAATCGGGACTTGCTTACCAGTGATAGGATGAATGGCGAAAAGCCCTGTAGCGACACCGCGTTTTTCCATAGTCGCGAGTTCGGCTTCTGATGTTGTGCTGTTTTTGCACTCATCGATAAAGGCGGCAAGCTCAGGATTGGTGTGCGCGGCGATTTCAGCCAATGGATGACCTGCGGCAATCGCCACATAAGTCACGCCCATTAAGGTATCTGGACGCGTGGTATAGATATCGAAGCTTTTATCGTGGCCTGCGACGCCGAAGGTCATTTCTACGCCTTCGCTGCGACCAATCCAGTTACGTTGCATGGTTTTGACCTGATCTGGCCAACCATCTAAGGTATCGATATCGTTTAATAATTCTTCTGCATAGGCAGTGATCTTAATGAACCACTGTGGAATTTCTTTTTGTTCCACAGGGGTATCACAGCGCCAGCAGCAACCGTCTTGAACTTGCTCGTTCGCCAGTACGGTTTCATCGTTTGGACACCAGTTGACTGAAGCTGTCTTTTTATAGACTAGGCCTTTCTCGTACAACTTAGTGAAGAACCATTGTTCCCAGCGATAATATTCTGGGGTACAAGTGGCGATTTCACGGCTCCAATCGTAACCAAAACCCAGCAGTTTCAGCTGGTTCTTCATGTACTCTATGTTTTCATAGGTCCATGGCGCAGGCGCAGTCTTGTTGTTAATCGCGGCATTTTCTGCGGGCAGACCAAATGAGTCCCAACCGATAGGCTGGAGCACGTTTTTGCCTTGAAGACGTTGAAAGCGTGCAACTACGTCACCTATGGTATAGTTGCGTACGTGTCCCATGTGGAGTCTGCCAGAAGGGTACGGAAACATCGAAAGGCAATAAAACTTTTCTTTGTTTGCGTCTTCAGTGACTTCGAAGGTTTTGTTGTCATGCCAGTGCTTTTGCACTAAGGCTTCAATTTCTGAGGGATTATATTGCTCTTGCATCACTCTATTTCCGGCAGTGCCGCCTATTATTTGATCTAACGCCATATCAGCGCGAGTAAGATCTGCATAGAATAAACTAGAAGCGATGCATTAAAAAGGTTCGTATGAAGGAGTATTGGTTATGAATGATAGAAGTAACGTGTTACTAGGACTGTATCAAGCCTTAATTACCGAAGTGAAAGCTCAATTTTCAGAAGATAACACGCTGACTGTAAAGAACTTATTTAACTCTGTCACTCAAGGTAAGGAGTTTTTACGTCTTAAACAACAGGCTGGAGAAGATGAGCTCGCTTTAGTAGAACAATTCTTAAAACGTGATATTACCAGTTTTCTTCGCGAGCAGAACGCCGATAGTCTGAGCCACAGCCAAACTGTGATTACTTTGGAGAATACGCTTTGGCATTGGTTGGGTGAAATAACCGATCGCAGCCAAGTGGAATGGCATGAATTAACGCAAGATTTTAAGCAAAATGGTTATTACAAAAGTGGCGACATAGTAAGTCAGGGCATCATGGTATGCACTAACTGTGGCAATGAAATGAGTATTGAATTTCCGAGTCCCATCCCTGATTGCCCAGAGTGTGATCACGAAGAATTTACCCGCGAGCCGCTAACGCCTTAGTCGCGTTAACGATCTTATTTCGTTAAAACGACGCATCTGCGTCGTTTTTTTTGCTCAATTAAACCGAAATCACCGCTATCTTGGTTAATCAGACAATATCAACTGTTCGTACGACAGTAACTGAGGATTTGGCCACCGAAAGGCGCCAATAAGAATTCAGTGTGAATGGGTTTATGTTGTGTGTGTTCGTAACCTAAGGTGACCATACGTTTACTGAATTTGGCATGATTACCACGACCGGGATCAACCAAGACCACATCGCAAACCGGTTTAGCATGCTGCTCAATAAATTGTGACAACAGATCGGCATGTTCTTGTTCGTACAAGAGATCGCTACCAATGATCAGATCAAATAAGCCTAAATTCGTTTCTGCATCAGCCCAGCCAGTGCGCACAAACGGGATCGCCCGACCATGATTTAAATCGACATTCTGCTTAAGGAAATTTCCTGATTCTGGGTGATAGTCGGTTGCTGTGATATCGGCGTGCCTATGGTTGAGCACTAGACTCGCGAGCCCAATACCACAGCCCACTTCAAGAATACGTTTATTGCCAATTTTGTAGTCTGCCATGTGGTGCGAGAGCACTTGGCTCGATGGCCAGACTATGCCAAATAACGGCCAAGTTGCGGAGGAAATACCGAGCTTTTCGGCTTCGCCATCTATGTCGTCAAATTCCTGATTGTCTCTTAGGGTTCTGACATGAATATCGAGATCGCCAAACTCGTGGGTTTGGTAGCGCACGCGAAGCAGTGCCATAGAGTTGCCTTGATGTGTAGCTTGGTTAAGGAACGAGGTAATGGTACCAATCTATTGGCTATGCAGACACAGTAACAGCAACAGTAACTATGATTGGTATAAGGCCACGTCTAATCGTTCACCTTAACGTGTAACGCGCAATCAGCCTAATCTATTCGCAGATAATTGTGGGATAACACAGGTTAACTGAGTTTCAGCCTAACAACCTTGGGAGTTGATATCGTATTGCGGAGCAGTGCTGGCGTCGCTAGCTTGGGTGTAGCGGAAATAACATTGACCGTCATTCACTAAGGTGTCCCCGTTAAGATCATATCCTATGTAAGTGATATCAACGCCTTGATATTGAATGATGAGCTTTTCATCTGAGGTGATCCATTTTTCCATGTCGGTATTATCGAGATAACCCCATTTTAATCTGGTATCTGGCGTGCCATCGCCATTGAGGTCGATATCAATAATATCATCGCGGCCTGCAACGGCTTGGCTTCGCAGGCTGGGCATTTGCGTTTTGGAGTAGGCCAGTGTGTTGGCGGTTTTTACGCTGGCCTGTAATTGGCTCAAGGTTTGTACCCGAGCCTCTTTACTCAAACCGATAAATTTAGGCGCGGCAATCACTGCCAAGATCCCAAGTACAATAATCACCACGACCAGTTCAATCAAGGTAAAGCCAGCCGCATCTTGTTTATTGATTGGGTAACGCATGGTCTTGATCCTATTGCGCTTTTACACGTCGGCCAAAGCCGAGTAATACCAGTAAACCACAGAGCAGTAGTAGGGGTGTTTGACCTAATTTTGCGAACCAAGTTTGGCCTGTGACCAAGGGAATGGTTGCGCTTAGCACACCTGTTTCAAACTGGGGTAAGGATGCTGTGATATTGCCATGTTCATCGACTACCGCAGTCACGCCATTGTTGGTTGCCCGCAACAAAGGGCGCCCCAATTCAACTGCGCGCATTTGGGCGATTTCCATATGTTGTAATGGGCCGTTTGAACTACCAAACCAAGCGTCATTTGAGACAGTTAACAGTATATCTGTCCCTTGATTAACACTGTCGCGTAATTGCTCTGGGAAGGCAATTTCATAACAAATCGCGGGCGCGATTTTATGGCCTAGGGCACTTAGATTTGGCTGTTGATATTCGCCTCTGGCAAAGGAGGACATAGGCAAATTAAAGAAAGGCGCAATCGGGCGAAGTAGCGCTTCAAACGGCACAAACTCGCCAATCGGCAACAGATGGTGTTTCTTAAATTGATTGCTACCATCGCCCTCATAGTCAGGGCCAGCTTGTTGTTTCTGATTATGATTACCAAGCACAATTAATGAATTATAAAACTCATTGTTTTGATGGCTGATAATGCCAGTGATGATTGACGTATGGTTTAGATTGGCGACTTTATTGGCGTTATCTAAAAAGTCCTGCACCATAGATTCTGGCGCGGGAACTGCCGCTTCTGGCCAAATAATAATATCGGCATCAAAATGTTCGCGGGATAAATCCATGTATTTTAATAGGGTTGGCCACAGGGCGTCGGGTTCCCATTTCATGCTTTGGGGAATATTGCCTTGCACCAGTGCCACTTTAACATTTTCACCCGTAGGATGAATGTTGGAAACCTTAGGTGCAGCCCAAACTGCCAGAATACTGAGCGGCAGTAAAAGCAGTAAACTCTTATAACGCTTAGTAAAACAAAGGGCTAATGCACCTGCTAGCATGGCCAGCACAAAGCTTAACCCTAGTGCGCCTATGATACTGGCAAGGGGTTTAAGCGGCCCTTGGGTTTGCGAGTAACCGGCCCATAACCAGGGGAAACCTGTCATCACCCAGCCACGAGCCCATTCGGTCAAGGTCCACAGGGCGGGGAAGAGGGCGAGATTACGCCAAAGGCTAAACGTGGTTTCGCCATTTTTACAGAGCGTTTTAGTTAACCAAGCCAGCGCTAAACCTGTTAGTGCCGGATATAAGGCTAAGTACAAAGCCAACAAGGCCATCAAGCCTATGGAGGCGATGAGCGGCATACCACCAAAGGTATCCATACTCACATGTACCCAGCTGATCCCTACGGCAAAACAGCCAAACCCAAAGCTTAACCAATAGTAAAAGCTCGCCTTAGCGTCAAGCGCTCGGCTATGCCAGAGGGCAATCGCCATGGCAAACGGATAGATTATCCAAATGGAATAGGGCGCAAATGAAAGCGCCGTACTGGCGCCAAGGGCAAATGCCAGTACGAGTCTCAAAGCACTAGGTCGGGACTTTTGTTGGGCAAAAGCCCGGATTTGTTTTAGCACGAGTGATTATTCTACGTCTTCGCCAGTATTAGGATCGGGGAGTTTAACTCTGAGTTGGATTAAACGCCTTGTGTCAGCATTGATCACTTTAAATTCAATGCCTTCAATGATGATGCTCTCGTTACGTTCTGGCAGATGGCCAAAGGCATGTGAGACTAAGCCACCGACGGTATCAAATTCTTCATCACTGAATTCAGTGTTGAATTCTTCGTTGAAATCTTCGATTGGCGTCAAGGCCTTAACCATATAAACCGTGTTGCCGACTTTGCGGATCTCGGTTTCTTCCGTGCTATCGTGGTCGAATTCGTCTTCAATCTCACCGACAATTTCTTCCAAAATATCTTCGATAGTCACGAGTCCCGATACGCCGCCGTACTCGTCAACCACAATCGCCATGTGATAGCGCTGAGATCGGAATTCTTTTAGCAATACATCAACGCGTTTGCTTTCGGGTACAACCACAGCAGGACGGATCACGCGATCCAGTGAGAAGGGCTCATCACTGTTGGAGAAACCGTAAGGGATCAAATCTTTGGCAAGTAATATGCCTTCGATATGGTCTTTATCTTCGTTAACGACGGGGAAGCGCGAGTGACCTGAACCAATCACAGTGGCGAGTAATTCTTCGACCGAGTTGTCTATCTGGAGGGCGACAATTTGAGCTCTTGGGATCATGATATCCCGAACACGCATATCAGAAACGTCTAATACACCTTTTATCATCTCGCGGGTGTCTTGAGTGATCAGATCGCGCTGTTCTGCACCATCAATCACATCGACTAAATCTTCGCGATTTTGAGGTTCGCCCTGAAATAGCTGACTTACTCTATCAAACCAACCTTTCTTGTGGGCGTTCGTACTCGGGGGGATATCGTCACTCATAGTTTTCTCATTAGCTTTTGATAGGGATTATCTTAGCTAATTATTGTTCCTTATATGGGTCAGTAAAACCTAAGCTTTCAATGAGTTGAGTCTCTAATGACTCCATCTCTTCGGCTTCTTCATCGTCGATGTGATCATACCCTAGCAGATGCAAGCAACCATGTACAACCATGTGTGCCCAGTGCGCTTCTAGTGGTTTTTGTTGTTCACGGGCTTCATTTTCAACGACTGCCGCGCAAATGACAAGATCTCCGAGTAAAGGAAGTTCAATTTCTGGTGGTGCTTCAAAGGGAAATGACAACACATTGGTCGGTTTGTCTTTGCCGCGGTAGGTGCTATTGAGCATCTGACTCTCGCGGCTGTCGACTATACGTATGGTTAATTCAGCTTCATCCATGCTATTGCCAATCGCGGTTGTGACCCAAAGGGCGAATTGCTCGTCCGTTGGCAACCCGTCGCAGGTGGTGGCATGTTGAATATCTAAGGCTAAATCAAGACTCATGTGCTGCGGCTTCCTGTTGTTTCTGGTATTGGCTTTCTTTCTTGGCCTTTAAGGTTTGCTCTTTTAAATCAAAGGCCTCATAGGCTTCGACGATGCGAGCAACCACAGGATGGCGCACGACGTCTTGGGAGACGAAAAAGTTAAAGCTGATTTCTTCTACTTGGCTTAACACTTCAATCGCGTGGCGTAAGCCGGACTTTTGATGTTTAGGCAAGTCGGTTTGGGTGATGTCGCCTGTGATCACCGCACGGGAATTAAAGCCGATACGGGTGAGGAACATCTTCATTTGCTCGATTGTGGTGTTTTGGCTTTCATCGAGAATAATAAAGGCATCGTTCAAGGTGCGACCGCGCATATAGGCAAGCGGCGCCACTTCGATGACGTTTTTCTCAATTAAGCGTTCCACTTTTTCAAAGCCGAGCATTTCGAATAGTGCGTCATAGAGTGGACGTAAATAAGGATCGACCTTTTGACTTAAATCCCCTGGTAAGAAACCTAGTTTTTCACCCGCTTCTACCGCTGGGCGAGTCAGCAAAATACGGCGCACTTCTTGGCGTTCTAACGCATCCACTGCCGCTGCTACCGCAAGGTAGGTTTTGCCGGTTCCCGCTGGACCAATACCAAAGGTAATGTCGTGGCGCACAATATTGGCCACATATAGGCTTTGGTTTGGATTGCGTGGCTTAATGACGCCGCGGCGGGTTTTGATATTAATGCTGCTGTCGTCGCTCGCGTCTTCTTGCTCTAGGGCGATGGCTTCTTGAATGGCGATATGGACTTGTTCAGGCTCAAGATCGGGCGTGCTGCCTTTGACCGTTTGGGTCTCGATGTAGAGTTCTTTGAGTAAGTTGTTGGCGCTTAAACAATTGCGTGGCAGTCCGGTGATCTGGAAATGATTGTTCTTGCGGACGATTTCAACGCCAACGCGACGTTCTATCTGCTTGATATTGTCATCGAATGGACCGCACAGTGAAGCCAGACGGCGTGTTTCTGCGGGTTCGAGATACAGATTCATGGTAGTTAATTTACTGGACAAATAGCACTCCCAATAGCGAATAAGAAAGCAAGGTTGATGTCGCTAAACCCTTGCAAGATAATTTCAGTTTACGAGCCATAGCCGATAATTGCTAACGGAAAATAACAATTGCCTTGGTAGACTTAAACAAAAGTGCGTGAAAGCAAAAGGGCGACTAAGTCGCCCTTTTCTATATAGGTACTGTTTAAGCCAATTTAAAGCTTATGGCTTAAATTGAGTCACACCCAGTTCATCATCTTGCTTGCGCTTGGCCAGAATTTCAGCCGGACGCAGGCTACGACGTAGATCCATTTCATCTTCGCCGCGGATAAAGACACCGCGCAGTGAGTTAGTGTAAACGTCGACGATTTCGACATCTACGAAAGTACCAATGTGTTTTGGCTGACCTTCGAAGTTCACCACTCGGTTGTTCTCAGTACGGCCACGCAGTTCCATTGGATTTTTAACCGATGGACCTTCAACCAGAATACGTTGCACTGTGCCCATCATGTGGCGGCTATAGCGCATGGCTTGCTGGGTGATGCGGTCTTGCAGAATCGCCAGACGTTGCTTTTTCTCTTCCATATCGACGTTATCGGGTAAATCCGCCGCTGGCGTGCCCGGACGTGCGCTATAGATAAAGCTGAAGCTGTGGTCGAAACCTATGTCTTCAATTAATTTCATAGTATCGGCAAAGTCTTCTTTGGTTTCGCCTGGGAAGCCAATGATAAAGTCTGAGCTGATTTGAATGCCTTCACGGGCTTTACGCAGGCGGCGGATGATGGACTTATATTCAATCGCCATGTGGCCGCGCTTCATCGCCGTGAGAATACGGTCAGAACCCGATTGTACTGGCAAGTGTAAGAAGCTCACTAGCTCTGGGGTATCTTCGTAAACGTCGATAATATCTTGTGTAAATTCAATCGGGTGACTGGTCGTGAAGCGGATACGATCGATACCGTCGATGGCTGCCACAAAACGCAGTAATTCAGCAAAGGTACAGATGCCGTCATCGTGGGTTGCGCCGCGATAGGCATTGACGTTTTGGCCGAGCAGGTTCACTTCACGTACGCCTTGCTCCGCCAATTGGGCGATCTCAAGGATGATGTCGTCCGATGGACGGCTGACTTCTTCGCCGCGCGTATAAGGAACCACACAGAATGAACAGTATTTGCTGCAACCTTCCATGATAGACACGAACGCCGTTGGGCCTTCGGCGCGTGGCTCAGGCAGGCGATCGAATTTTTCGATTTCAGGGAAGCTGATATCGATAACCGCTTTGTCACCACGGCGTACTTGCTCGATCATATCGGGCAGACGGTGTAATGTTTGTGGTCCAAAAATAATGTCGACACATTGGGCTCTGTCTTTAATGGCTTTGCCTTCTTGCGAAGCAACACAGCCGCCCACGCCAATAATCAAATTGGGATTTTTATCTTTAAGCGTCTTCCAGCGTCCTAGCTGATGGAACACTTTTTCCTGCGCTTTTTCACGGATTGAACAAGTGTTCAGCAGGAGAATGTCTGCCTCAGACGCTTCTTCTGTCAAGGTATAACCTTGGTATTCGCCTAACAGATCAGCCATCTTGGATGAGTCATACTCATTCATTTGACAGCCCCAAGTCTTGATATGGAGTTTCTTACTCATCAGTTGTGTCGCCCTAAGATGACCAATAAAAATAGCGCGACATTTTACCTGCTGTTATGGCTGCTGACCAGCTTTGTCCACACTTTTACCGATTGGCTTTTGCTGAGGGCGATACCCATACAAATGCTAGGTTTTTATTACTCGCTGGCACTTGGGCGAGGTTATGATGATTAACATGCTGAGCTTTGGCTATTTCCATCAAGCTATTACGTGCTTGAATGCCGATGTCTTCACGAATTTCGAGTCGAAATGCGCTCAACATTTCCGTGGTATGTTGATATAAGGCATAATCGAGCGGGTCGCGATAGGTCACTGTGATGGTTTCAATGTTTGGGCTCGCGACTGAGTTAGCCGCTGAGCCAGCGGCGATGGCTTGACCTAGCGGTGCAATGCCTAATGTGATTGCAGTGCCCAATGTAAATGCTGTGCCTTGTGTAAGTGCGCTGCAAATTAATAAGCGGCTGGCTATGGGTAAAAGAGTCAGTGTTTTCATGACATCCTCGCTAATTTATACGGTGCATTCACTTGTTAACTCGTCCAATACGGCTTAGGGCTGGGTGCTAGTTAAGTGAGAGTGTTCAGCACGGATAACGCCAGCCAAATCACAAAATCGCGATTAAGTGATTTTGGCTATGATGCCCGTGCCACTTGAGTTTAGTCAGTGTTGAAACGGGTAAGTCTTGTCTTTGTAAGCAACTGTGAGCCGGTGGGGTGATAGCAACATTTGCTCACGTTTGAGTGCTAAGAGACATACTTTTGATACAAAGTGAGTGGCTTTTTCCTGCATAGGTTTGGTCAATGCTGTCTGGGTAAAATAGCTGGCGCATAGACTTGCGCATAGATAGTTTAAAGACGTCGTTTGGGCATTAATAAACAAGGCAATAAAGGTGGTAACTAAGGTGGTAAGTAAGATGAGCCAAATTGATGAAACAAGTGCACTGATGACATCCGATACAAATCATTCTGACGTGACTCATTTAGACGTCACTCGTGTTGAATGCAATCATGCTGCAGGCACTGAGTTCGATGTCATTCTTGTCGGCGGCGGTATGGTCGGTGCGGCGACAGCAATTGGATTAGCTCAGCAAGGTTTAAAAGTGGCGGTGATTGAATCCTTTGCGCCAGAGGCTTATCAAGCCGAGCAGCCGTTAGATGTGCGAGTCTCGGCCATCAGTGTGGCTTCTGAAAGTTTGCTTGAGCGTCTTGGCGCCTTGGACTCACTGCTGAAAATGCGCAATGTGCCTTACCTTGGTTTAGAAACCTGGGAGCTCGATGGCTGTATCACTCAATTCCACAGTTCACAAATTGGCGCCAGCCATTTAGGCCATATAGTTGAAAACCGATTAATCCAACTTGTCCTGTGGCAACAGATGGCGCAATTGGCCGGCATCACTTTATATTGTCCCGATAAAGTGGCGGCATTTGCCCGTGAGAACGACAGTGTAAGTGTGCACTTACAATCGAATCATAAACTTAACGCTAAGTTATTGGTCGGTGCCGACGGTGCGCACTCGCAGGTGCGCCAATGGGCGGGGATTGGTATATCGGGTTGGGATTATGCTCAATCGGCAATGCTGATCAATATCCGCACCGCACAGGGCCAGCAAGATGTCACTTGGCAACAGTTTACGCCTAAAGGACCGCGTTCATTATTACCTCTGCCCGGCAACAACGCGTCGCTGGTGTGGTACGACGACGCCAACCGAATAAAACAGTTAATGCAGCTTAACAACAAACAGTTGGCCGAACAGATACGTTTGCATTTCCCTGCGCGCTTAGATGCCGATTTCACCGTTGAGAATAAAGGCAGTTTTGGCCTGACTCGTCGCCATGCGCAGCGTTATTATAGTCAGAACGTGGTGATTTTAGGGGACGCCGCCCACACGATTAACCCGCTCGCAGGCCAAGGGGTGAACCTTGGGTTTAAGGATGTTGAAGCATTTCTGGCGGCCATCAAGGATGCATTGGCCCAAGATAATATCTGGTGGTCAAATGAAGTGCTGGCCCAATATCAGCGCAAACGCTATCGCGACAACCAGCTGATGATGACGGCGATGGATTTGTTTTACGCAGGTTTTAGCAACGATATCCTGCCGTTAAAGCTGCTGCGTAATGGCGCGTTAAAGTTGGCAAACATCGATTCTCCAATCAAAAAGACCGTTCTTAAATATGCAATGGGGCTTAATTAATCCTGAGTTGTTCTGCGTTCTGACTCAGTGCGATGACGTGGCATTTGTTGACTTGGGCTTTGAGTGCTAAAATGCCGCGTTTTTAGCAGCTATGGTCAGTTCAGTCGGCGCTTTGCGCGGCTGCCATCGACGAAATAACGATATTGAGTGTCATGAGCGAAATAAAATTAATAGTTGGTCTGGCTAACCCTGGTGCTGAATATGCGCACACTCGCCATAATGCGGGGGCTTGGTACGTATTAGAGTTGGCTCGAATTTGCGGCGTAACTTTAGTGGCCGACAGTAAGTATTTTGGTTTGACCGCCAGAGCCGTATTGCACGGAAAAGATGTCCGCTTATTGATCCCGACGACTTATATGAATTTAAGTGGTAAAGCCGTGGGTGCTTTGGCGAACTTTTTTCGTATCACACCGGAAGAGATTCTGGTCGCTCACGATGAACTCGATTTGCCGCCAGGCGTGGCTAAGTTCAAGCTCGGTGGGGGCCATGGCGGCCACAATGGTTTGAAAGATATTATTGCTAAACTGGCTAACGATAAAAATTTCTACCGTTTACGCTTAGGTATCGGTCATCCCGGTGATAAAAACCAAGTGAGTGGTTACGTACTGGGAAAAGCGCCAGCTAAAGAGCAAGAGCTTATCGATGCGGCGATAGATGAAGCCGTGCGTTCTACCGAGATTTTGTTTAAGCAAGACATGGTGAAAGCCATGAACAGATTACACTCCTTTAAAGCGGAGTAGGTTTTGCTTTGGCGAGACCCAAGTATAAAGTGATTTAATTATTCAGTAATGTGCTGCCATAGGGCAGGACGACTAAACCTCGCTGATGAGTGTGACTCGTTAGCCAATAATCGAGAGAAAGGTAAGCATATGGGTTTTAAATGCGGCATTGTTGGTCTTCCTAACGTTGGTAAATCAACGCTTTTTAATGCGTTAACTAAGGCTGGCATCGAAGCGGCTAACTTCCCGTTTTGTACCATTGAACCTAACACGGGTGTTGTACCTGTGCCGGATCCACGTCTGGATGCGTTAGCTGCGATTGTGAATCCACAACGTATATTACCGACCACTATGGAATTCGTGGATATCGCGGGTCTTGTGGCTGGTGCATCTAAAGGCGAAGGTTTAGGTAACAAGTTCCTTGCTAACATCCGTGAAACCGATGCCATTGGTCACGTAGTACGCTGTTTCGATGATGACAATATTGTTCACGTTGCTAACAAGGTTGATCCCGCTGGCGATATCGAAGTGATTAACACTGAATTAGCCTTAGCTGACTTAGACAGCTTAGAGCGCGCGGTTCAACGCCAGCAAAAACGTGCTAAAGGCGGTGATAAAGACGCTAAGTTTGAAGTGGAAGTATTAGAAAAAATGCGTCCAATTTTAGACGAAGCGAAAATGCTGCGTTCAATGGAATTATCTAAAGAAGAACTGGAAGCCGTTGCTTACCTTAACTTTTTAACCTTAAAGCCGACCATGTATATTGCTAACGTGGCGGAAGATGGTTTTGAGAATAACCCACACTTAGACGCTGTTCGCGCTATTGCTGCCACAGAAAACGCTATCGTTGTTGCTGTGTGCGCCGCGATTGAATCTGAATTAGCTGAAATGGACATCTCAGATCGCGATGAGTTTATGGCTGATCTGGGTATCGAAGAGCCTGGTTTAGATCGAGTTATCCGTGCTGGTTATCAATTACTGAATTTGCAAACCTATTTCACCGCAGGCGTGAAAGAAGTGCGTGCTTGGACTGTGCCAGTCGGTGCGAGTGCCCCGCAAGCGGCAGGCGTGATTCACACCGATTTTGAACGTGGTTTTATCCGTGCTCAAGTGATGGCATTTGATGACTTTATCGCTCACAAAGGTGAAGCGGGCGCGAAAGAAGCCGGTAAGTTACGTGTGGAAGGCAAAACCTATATCGTTAAAGATGGCGATGTGATGCATTTCTTGTTTAACGTATAACTAGGATTAGACAAGCCCTAAACCTTGATAAATTAAGCTAAGTACGAGTAACAGTGTGTTATTTAGCACATCTGTTGCTCAGTTTGGTGAAGTAATAGCCGAACAGCTTAACCTAAGGGAAATAGCGAAAAAAAGCTGTTGACCTCGCTACCTCGAATAAGCATAATACGCCCCGTTCCTCGCTGAGAGGGGCGCGTAATATCGAAGTGGCAATGTAGCTCAGCTGGTTAGAGCACAGCACTCATAATGCTGGGGTCGCAGGTTCAAGTCCCGCCATTGCTACCATTTTATTTAAGAAGCATATTCTTATATAAAATAGACGGCGATTTTACTCTAGCATTGATTGCTAGCATCTCTTCAAGATGTAAACACGAAGCTGTGCGGGAATGGTGAAATTGGTAGACACGCCAGATTTAGGTTCTGGTGCCGCAAGGTGTGAGAGTTCAAGTCTCTCTTCCCGTACCATTTTTAGAAACATCGGCGATAGCGGATGTTTGAAACAGAGTTAGTTGGGGTATCGCCAAGTGGTAAGGCACCGGGTTTTGATCTCGGCATTCCAAGGTTCGAATCCTTGTACCCCAGCCATTTTTTCTCAGTTTCCAAGTTGATTGGGGTATCGCCAAGTGGTAAGGCACCGGGTTTTGATCTCGGCATTCCAAGGTTCGAATCCTTGTACCCCAGCCATGGCAATGTAGCTCAGCTGGTTAGAGCACAGCACTCATAATGCTGGGGTCGCAGGTTCAAGTCCCGCCATTGCTACCATATTTAACTCTGTTAAAGTGATTTATCAGAGAAAAATCCAAAGCTGTTGAACAAACAATTTTGGTACATTTTGATGCGGGAATGGTGAAATTGGTAGACACGCCAGATTTAGGTTCTGGTGCCGCGAGGTGTGAGAGTTCAAGTCTCTCTTCCCGTACCATCAAAATGCAATCTTCAGAAAGAAGATTAAACACAGTTTATTGGGGTATCGCCAAGTGGTAAGGCACCGGGTTTTGATCTCGGCATTCCAAGGTTCGAATCCTTGTACCCCAGCCAAAAGTTAAAAAGCCTGTCTTCGGACAGGCTTTTTGCTTTCTGGTTTTTCACTATATCCTTACTAATCGTTTTCACTCTCTATCTGCTTTCGCATTATTCGCAGTTTGGTTTCTTTCGCTTTCTTCGTTTAGCATTTCCCTTTTCCCTTTTCTATCAATGTCCTTGCTATAGCTGGCTTGAATTTCTGTCGTTTGTTTTTATCAAGCCGTTTATAGGTTGGGTAACTCAATAATGATGTATTGGATTTTAAGTCGTCAGCAAGCTGAATAAGCCTTATCTGTTTAGTTCTGGGATTCAGAGAGTGGAGTGAAGCTTAGAGTTAGCAAGCACAACTAATCTTTGAGTGAGTATAAGAGCCAACATAAGCACTAGCATAATAGCAGGCATAAGAAGCTGGGCTTGGATCAGAATGTCGAACTGGGGAATTGGCACTTTATAAGACGACAGTGAATACCACAGTGCCAGTTGATTAGGCACTGTGGTGATCTGTGTTATTGCTTTTTGACTTCTGGCACGACAGGCAGCGATTTTATTTCCGCTGGAACCGCTGGAACCGCTGGAACCGCTGGAACCGCTGGAACCGCTGGCATTGCAGGTGTGGCTACTTTTGCTGCCGCATCAGTGATCCTTGCTGGCAATACAGCATGCTCAGTGACAGCACTTTGAACCGAGTTAACCTCACCCGTGGCAACCGTTTTGACGGCATTAGGCACTGCTAACTGTTGCTGCACTTGGTTCGCGCCCGCATCTAAGGCTTTTTGTTGTAACTTCTGTGGATCGGTATAGTCGGCTAATTCCTTCGGCCAACTTGGCACCCGTTTTTCTGTCTGATTACTGAATTGCTCAGAGATCACTGAGGGCGCGCCGCCTTTCATTAGCATGACTGCCATTTGGTTGGTGTCAGAGTTCCAAACCAGACCGGCTTTTTCTGCCATTTCAGGTACAGGAGTATAAGTTGACACTAAATAAATAAGTGGACCTTCCTGCTGGATCTTATCGGCCGTTTTGAGCAGCGATAGAGTGGTATCGTAATTTTTACCCAGCAATTCCTGCATACGGTTCTTAATGAGTGGCTGTTCGAATAAGCCGACATCATTTGGATCTAAACCGACAAGGGGCTTGAGCAAGGCCCACATTAGTTGACCTTGGGGTGACATTAATAAGAGTGGAGCAACACAGGCGTTGAGCATTAACGCGAGCCACAGAATATGCAGGCAGCGCATTTTTTTGAGCAGAGATTTACTCAAGATAATATTTCCTTGGGAGTACCAGCAAGTCGCCGGCGGCGGATTGTAGCCGATTGGCATGAGGTAAACGAGTGGGGGCGTAAAGTAAATTTTATGCCAAAAAGTTAGCGTGAATGTTGGATTTTATCTCTATGAATCTAATGAATATTTACAGATGATACCGTAAATAACTTGCTGCTAATTTAATCAAAGATAATGGCTTTTGAGTGTTAAATGCAGATTTGCCTGTAAGCGGTTTATTTTTCAGTCTTATTCTTCAATCCTATATTTCAGCTTCTTTTTCAGTATTGAATATGTAAAGTTTGTAAACTTTGTTCTATTTGATAATCGATCTCATTTAATCTCGGACATTAAATTAGTTTAATGCAGCTCATTTCAGTCTTAGGCTGCATAGGGAAAGCCGATTCTTGAGGCATTTCTCTTCGGGTTGCTTTTGAGAGTGCACCATTGAAATTAAGAGTCAGTAAGTCGTCTTTGTCCTTTGCTCGAATTATCCATGTTTATGTGTCTATGGCGTTGTTGCTGCTGATGCTGTTTTTTGCGGTGACAGGCATAACGTTAAATCACCCTAATTGGTTTTCTCAAACAGATCAGGAACCTAAACGGGATCAAGTGCCCATCCCTGCCTATTTATTACCCGTCGATACACAAGATGCACAGTGGCGTTTGGCAACAGGCCATTGGCTGAAAAGTGAATGGGCTATGGATATGGCCACTGCCGACATAGATGAAGACGAAATTAGCTTAGTCAGCAAAGGGCCCGGCACTTACCGCAGCCTGACGTTGGACTTGCTCGACGGCCAAGCCTATGTCGAAACTTTAGAGTACGGTGTTGTTGCTGTAGTGAATGATTTGCATAAGGGCCGTAACACAGGCACTGCATGGGCTTGGATACTCGATCTTAGCGCCGTGCTGATTATTTTATTTTCGCTTACTGGGGCTTACTTATTATTGCCTCAAACCAAGCGCCTCAAAAAGTCATTGTTATACATGGTACTTGTCAGCGGTAGTTGCGGACTTGTGTATGTTTATTTCGTTCCATAAGGAGTGTAGACCGAGTATGCGTCATCTTATTCGTACCATTGCGGTGAGTGCTTTGTTTGTGAGTTCTGCTGCGTTTGCGGCGCCGCAAATGACTGTTGATTTAACTTTACCTGAAATTACCGAAGGCCAATATCACAGACCCTATGTGGCCGTGTGGATTGAAAATACCCAAGGGCAACCGGTAAAAACCTTAAGCCTTTGGGTTTGGGATGAAGGCCATAAATGGCTTAAAGACATCCGTCGTTGGTGGCGTAAAGCGGGTCGTGACGATATGAGTTTTGTTGATGGTATTGCATCTGCCACACGTCCTGCGGGTCATTACAAAATCGATTGGGATTTAAAAGATGAGGCAGGCAAAGCGCTGGAACCTGCTCGTTACACTGTGTTTATTGAAGTGGTGCGTGAGCATGGCGGCCGCGATCTCGTGCGACAAAACATCGATTTAGCTGCGGGGGACTTCTCAGTGCAGTTACCCGCCACCACTGAAACCGGCGTTATCGACATACGCTTAAGTGGCATGGCTCGCTGAGCCTGCTACTGAATATATTGCCAGTACATTACTCGTTAAACTTAAGGAAAAGGCATGAAATTACGTCTTATTGCATTACTTAGCACACTTTGTATTAGCCCGTTGGCAAGCAGCCACGACAGATGGATTTTACCTAGCCACTTTAACGTTTCGGCCGAAAGCCAAGAAGCCGTGTGGATCACCTCTGATGTGTCTGCCAGCAATCAAGTGTTTATGATGGATAAACCTTTCAGCGCCAGTGACGTACGTGTGTTACTGCCTGATGGTGAGTCAAGCTCTCCAAGCTCAAGTTATACCGGCGGCCGTAAGTCGGTATTTGATGTGCAGTTGCTGCAAGATGGCACCTATAAGTTCGAGAAAGAAGTCACGCCGCGCTACTTCTCCCGCTATAAAGTAAAAGGCAAAGAAGGTTTTGTTCGTAGTCGTTTAGATAAAAATGCAACCGCCGCAGTCATGCCTAAAGGTGCTTCTGAATTAGAAGGTTCTTTAAATGTATCGCGAGTGGAAACCTACGTGACTCGAAATAAGCCGACAGATAAGGTTTTGGCTCCTAAGGGTGAGTATTTGGAATTAGTCCCTGTGACCCATCCTGCCGATATCGTTGAAAATGAACCCGCCACATTGCAGTTTGTTTATGATGGTAAACCCGTGGCAGGCGTCAGTGTTGCGATTATGAAAGACGGCAGTTTATACCGAAACAAGCCTGAAGAAATCGCCTTAACCTCAGATAAAGACGGTAAAGTAGCCATGACTTTGCCAGCGGCGGGACGTTATCTTTTACATGCATCGATTGAACGTCCAAACTCAGACACTTCCCTTGCCGATAAAACCGTTAGTGAGATTTTCCTTACGTTTGAAGCTGGGCTCGAATAGGATTCATTTTCCGCTTAAGTGACTAAACGTTATAGATGACTGAGTGTGATGAATGATTGAGTGTTATTAACGAGTTAGCCTTTATCGTTAAATGCCCACAGCCGCAACGTTGAGTGGGCATTTTTGTATTCAGCCTCCCTTTATCGATACGGCTTTTTATCAATGTCACCACAATGATCCTATCTGGCTCGCGGATTTAGATTTCATTGCTGGTAACTCCGCTTAAGGTTGGGTAAGCTGCGTCAATGCATTGTTCTTGATGCATCAAAGGCGCATAACGATTAGAATAGCGCAATTCCACCCTCATTTGACTGTGTTGACCTTAGCGTTGGCACGGGTTGCTTTTGTTTTAAAGGAGACGAAAGAAGTTATGACTAAGGTTCCTATGACAGTTGTCGGTGCAGAGCAGCTGCGTAAAGAGTTAGATATTCTCAAGTTTGACCGTCGCCCTAAGATCACTGAAGCCATTGCTTCAGCGAGAGAGTTAGGCGACCTGAAAGAAAACGCGGAATACCATGCGGCTCGTGAGGAACAAGGTATTTGTGAAGCACGTATCCGTGATATTGAGGGTAAGTTATCTAACGCGCAAATTATCGATGTCACTAAGATGGTGAACAACGGTCGTATCATTTTTGGTGCCACTGTGACTATTTTGAATCTCGATACTGACGTTGAAGTGACTTATCGCATAGTCGGCGATGATGAAGCGAATATTAAAGAAAACCTGATTTCAGTTAACTCACCGATAGCACGTGGCTTAGTGGGTAAAAATGAAGGTGATGAAGTGTCGATTACCACACCTGGTGGCATGACAGATTACGAAATCATCTCAGTACAGTATTTATAATCAGCGAATCGATTTAGCTATAGAGTCTGCTAAATCGTGCCGAGAGTATGATTTGCGCTCGTTCTAAAACCGCCCTAGGGCGGTTTTTTTGTTATCTGTAAATCCAGTTGGCATGCATGTTTAGAGATTGAGTTTTGCATGTGAATTTAAGATTTAGCTATGGATTTAAGATTTAGCTATGGATAGAGACCGCGCTTCAGGGTTGAACTCGAAAGATGGATAAAGATTAATTTGTCTCTTGGTGCACTTTTACTTAAGCTGCAACTCTAGCTTTATCATAAAGCTTCATCAGAATTAACTCGGTATTGTGTAATTGATTTAGCGCGAGTTTCGCTTTATAAACCCACATTTATGTAGCAAAAACTCAGTATGACTGGGTTTATCTTTCGTTTTATAAGAGGGCACGCTTTGGTAAAACATTGGCGTACAGGATTGATGTTAGTTTGCGTGGCGATCATGTTGATCGCGCACTCGGCTAGCTACACGCCAAAAAACTCAGAACAACGCAGTGATGCCGCTCGCCATTATGCTCAGAAACACACCGCTCTGAAACAAACGGCTCAGATGCACACTGTGAGTCTTGATAGCTCGACTCACCATGCAATGCCAAGCGCTGAGCCTCAAAGCTTGTCCGATGCCGACGCTATCACCCAAGACAATGTACAGCTCAATGCCCAATCTAATGTACAGTCTGATGCGCAAACCGTTGAAAGTTGCGGCTCATTGCATAGTCATGATGCCAATCGCATCAATTCAGACTCAGCATCCCAGCCAATACCTTGTCCAAGCTCAGATTACGTGAGTCATTCGGACGACTTAAATTTTGCCCCAATAAATTCGCCGCGCTTTATCAGTCTTGCCCAGCACGATGTGCGTGAGGTGAAGCCGGTATATGTACTTGCGTTAGACTTTACTGCTGAACCGACACCCAATGTCGTTGAACCGACCGATCTGGATATCGCATCAGATTGGACGCTTTCAGCTGTATCTTCCCCCGCCCGAATTTCGGGTTGGAAAGTCTCAAATCTTCAATATCGATTTAGCCAACAAGCCGTTTAACCCGCCTATTTAGGTGTGCTATCGACAGGAGTCCACTCCCGTTGAACTTGCATGCCATTGCATTTTTGTTCTCACCGAAACCATCTCTATCGCGGCTACATTCGCTGTGATGACTTGAGTGTAACTGGCTAGATTGGCTGGTGCTCAATGATAGGTTTCGGACTGATATCAATATGTTCGCTTAGCTTTTGATTTAAAAGTTAGGTGATAAATAGCGAGTTAATCCCATGGAAAGAAAACCCAATAAACGGCTGCTAAATCACTATTCAGCTTGGAAATATATAGTTCTTATCGTCACCATCATTGTGATGTTATTCAGTGCCTTGCCGACATTTTATGGTGAGGATGCCGCGGTGCAAGTGGGCGCTAAGGCTGGGTTAACACTCACGCCCGTAGCCCTTAGAGATAAGCTGCAAGCTGAAGGCGTGACGGTAAAACGCATCGACCAAAAGAATGGCGAAACCCTGATTGTCCTCGATGCGGATAACCAACAAACCTTAGTCAAAACCTTGGTTTCGTCTATGGTGACAGAGCCAAAAGAGTTGACCTTATCCCTTGCCAGTGCCGCGCCGAGTTGGTTGCAAAACTTAGGTTTTCAGCCGATTAAACTAGGGCTCGACTTACGTGGTGGGGTGCAGTTTCTACTCGATGTGGATGTTGACCCTGTGTATCAAACTCAGGGTGAGGCGCTAGTTGATTCGCTACGCCAATTCATCCGTGAGCAGAAGATCCGTGGCGCCAGCGTCTATTTGGATCAAACTAACCAGTTAAACCTGACGCTGCCCGATAATGACGCCCGCGCCGCCGTGCGTCAGATGATGAAACAGTCCTATCCAAATTGGCAATTATCCAATACCGATGGCGCGGGTTTACAGATTAAGTTGAGTCAAGAGGAACAAACTAAACTGCGTAATTTGACTGTGCAGCAAAACTTGCAAGTTATGCGCAGTCGTATTGAAGAACTTGGCATCACAGAAGCCTTAGTACAGCGCCAAGGCGATCATCGAATTCGGATTGAGTTGCCTGGCGTGCAAGATCCTGCAGCCGCGAAAAACGTCATTGGTGCTACAGCGAGTCTGGCTTTCTTTGAGGTGAAAGAGTCAGGTTCTGTGAATGCCATGGTGCTTAACGACAAGTCGGGTAAGCCTATTTATGTGAGCCGCTCGCCAGTGCTGGGTGGCGATCACATTGTCGATGCCAGAGCGAGTTTAGGTGAGATGGGTATGGCCGAGGTAAACATTAACCTCGACCGTGTCGGCGGGCAGAAAATGTCTGAGTTTTCCCGTACCAATATTGGCAAACCTATGGCGACGTCTTACAGCGAATACAGCCGTGATGAACAAGGTAAGGCTAAGCAAACTCAAGAGATTATCAGCGTCGCGACCATTCAATCCCAGCTTGGAGACCGCTTCCGCATTACTGGCGCTGGCACCTATCAAGAAGCGCAGCAATTAGCCCTGTTACTAAGAGCGGGTTCTATGACGGCGCCAGTGACGATTGTGGAAGAACGCACTATTGGCCCGACGTTAGGCGCTGAAAACATTGAAAACGGTTTTGCTGCGCTTGGTCTAGGTATGGGTATTACCTTGTTGTTCATGGCGCTTTGGTATCG
This sequence comes from Shewanella sp. SP1S1-7, assembly GCF_031932105.1. Lineage (NCBI taxonomy): Bacteria > Pseudomonadati > Pseudomonadota > Gammaproteobacteria > Alteromonadales > Shewanellaceae > Shewanella > Shewanella sp. SP1S1-7. The sequence continues at coordinate 58,207 of NZ_JAUOEU010000016.1, read as the reverse complement.
TCGTCTCGGTTGGGTGGCGAATATCGCGCTGATCTCTAACATGGTGATCTTGTTTGGCCTACTGGCGCTTATCCCTGGTGCTGTGCTGACCTTACCCGGTATTGCTGGCCTAGTGTTAACCGTGGGTATGGCTGTCGATACCAACGTGCTGATTTTTGAGCGAATAAAAGACAAGTTAAAGGAAGGTCGCAGCTTTGCGCTGGCAATTGATACGGGGTTTGATAGTGCGTTTTCGACCATTTTCGACGCTAACTTCACCACTATGATCACTGCTGTCGTGCTGTATTCCATCGGTAATGGCCCCATTCAAGGTTTCGCCTTGACCTTAGGTCTAGGTCTGTTGACCAGCATGTTTACCGGTATCTTTGCTTCAAGAGCCTTGATTAACTTAGTTTACGGACGTGATGTTAGTCGTCATGTGAGGGTATAACCATGAAAAATATCAATCTAACAAAATGGCGTTATGTCTCCAGTGCTATCTCAATTTTATTGATGATAACGTCATTAGCCATCATAGGTGTAAAGGGTTTTAACTGGGGATTAGACTTTACCGGTGGTGTGGTGACTGAGGTTCAGCTCGATAGAAAAATCACCAGCAGTGAGTTACAACCTTTGCTTAACGCTGCCTATCAGCAGGAAGTCTCTGTGATCTCGGCCAGTGAGCCGGGCCGTTGGGTATTACGCTATGGTGATATAAAGAGTGCTGATACTGAGCAAAGCAATGTCGACATTCAGCAGGCATTAGCGCCACTTAACTCTGAAGTGCAAGTCCTTAACAGCAGCGTTGTAGGGCCGCAGATTGGTCAAGAACTGGCGGAGCAGGGCGGGTTAGCGTTGTTAGTCGCTATGCTGTGTATTTTAGGCTATTTAAGTTATCGCTTCGAGTGGCGACTCGCATCGGGCGCTTTGTTTGCGCTAGTACACGACGTTGTGTTTGTGCTGGCGTTTTTCGCGCTGACGCAGATGGAGTTTAATTTAACGGTACTGGCGGCTGTGCTGGCGATTTTAGGCTATTCGTTAAATGACTCGATTATCATTGCTGACCGTATCCGTGAATTATTGATTGCTAGGCCAAAGCTTGCCATTCAAGAAATTAATAACCAAGCGATTGTGGCGACATTCTCCCGTACTATGGTGACGTCAGGGACAACATTAATGACGGTCGGTGCGCTGTGGATCATGGGCGGTGGTCCGTTGGAAGGATTCTCGATTGCGATGTTTATCGGTATTTTAACCGGTACATTCTCATCTATTTCTGTTGGCACCTCACTGCCTGAGTTTTTAGGTTTAACGCCTGAGCATTATAAGGAACAAGTGATTTCTGATACGCCTTAGTGCTTTATTTTCATTCGTAGCAAAAACAAAGAGGCCACTCAATTGAGTAGCCTCTTTGTTAACACAATAAAAATCAAGAAAAATTATTTTGCCTTTGGCAAAGCAATTTTCATTTCTGGTGATTGACGATAAATCACCAGAATATGACCAATAAGTTGCACTTTTGCGGATTGAGTTTCACGTACTATGGCATCAACGATGGCATTTTTTAGCTCTCTGTCGGCAGAGGCTACTTTCACTTTAATCAATTCATGATAAGCGAGTGCGCTTTCAATTTCAGCGAGTACACCTTCAGTCAATCCATTGGCACCAAGCAGCACCACTGGCTTTAGCGGATGCGCTAGACCTTTTAAATGCTGTTTTTGTTTGGTTGTTAAGTTCATTTCTACCAACTTTTGCTGAGTTACTGTTGAAAAACGGCTATTCTACCCTTATATAGCCTTTGTGTAACTCTCAATTGTTGCGGATTTTAAATGTCAGGTAAAAAACGTACGGCCAGTTCCAATCGATGGATGCTAGAACACTTTGATGATCATTATGTCAAACTCGCACAAAAAATGGGATTGCGATCTCGCGCTGCGTTTAAGCTTGAGGAGATCCAGCAAAAGGATCAACTTATCCGCCCAGGCATGACAGTGGTTGACTTAGGGGCTGCGCCGGGAGGCTGGTCTCAAGTGGCGGTTAAATTAGCCGGAGAAAAAGGTAAGGTCATCGCCTGTGACATTTTGCCTATGGATCCCATCGTCGGGGTAGACTTTTTGCAAGGGGATTTTCGTGAAGATAAAGTCCTTCAAGCATTGCTTACCCGAGTCGGTGACGCTAAGGTTGACGTTGTGTTGTCTGACATGGCGCCCAACATGAGTGGTTCAGATGGTGTAGACCAGCCGCGCGCCATGTATTTAGTGGAATTGGCGTTAGATATGTGTCATCAAGTTTTGGCACCTAACGGCTGTTTTGCGGTAAAAGTCTTTCAGGGGGAGGGCTTTGACGAATACATGAAAGCGGTAAAAGAGGCGTTCAAAGTAGTTAAAACACGTAAACCGGACTCTTCGCGGGCGCGTTCCCGTGAAGTCTATCTTGTGGCGACAGGGTACAAGTTGTAGTAACCTAGCGTTAATAATCGCAAGACTTAATGAGGTCTAGTAATTTGAGTGACATGGCAAAAAATCTAATACTCTGGGTTGTCATCGCCGTTGTGCTGATGTCAGTGTTTCAGGGTTACTCCCCCTCTTCTTCGTCATCGCAGAAGATGGATTATTCTACCTTCTTAGATAATGTCCGTGATGGGCAGGTCGCAACTGTTGAAGTGAAAAGCGATCAACGTACTATCGAGGGTGCTAAACGAACGGGTGAAAAGTTCACGACTATCATGCCGTTATATGACCAAGATTTAATTAATGATCTTGATCGTAAAGGCATCACCATGAAGGGCCAAGAAGCCGAAGAATCAGGGTTCCTAACCCAAATCTTCATTTCTTGGTTCCCCATGTTATTGCTTATCGGGGTATGGATTTTCTTCATGCGCCAGATGCAAGGCGGCGGTGGCAAAGGCGCTATGTCCTTTGGTAAGAGCAAAGCCAAGCTGATGAGCGAAGATCAGATTAAAACCACGTTTGCCGATGTTGCTGGTTGTGACGAAGCAAAAGAAGAAGTCAAAGAGTTAGTTGATTATCTGCGTGACCCAACTAAATTCCAAAAGTTGGGCGGCCGTATTCCAACGGGCGTGCTGATGGTGGGTCCTCCGGGTACAGGTAAAACCTTGCTGGCGAAAGCCATTGCGGGTGAATCTAAAGTACCTTTCTTCACTATCTCGGGTTCTGATTTCGTTGAAATGTTCGTTGGTGTTGGTGCATCCCGTGTGCGTGACATGTTCGAACAAGCGAAAAAGTCTGCACCTTGTATCATCTTTATCGATGAAATCGATGCGGTCGGTCGTCAACGCGGCGCGGGTTTAGGTGGTGGTCATGATGAACGTGAGCAAACACTGAACCAAATGCTGGTTGAGATGGACGGCTTCGAAGGTAATGAAGGCGTTATCGTTATCGCGGCAACTAACCGTCCAGACGTACTCGATTCTGCACTGCTGCGTCCAGGTCGTTTTGACCGTCAAGTGGTCGTTGGCTTACCAGACGTGCGTGGTCGTGAGCAGATTTTGAAAGTGCATATGCGTAAAGTACCACTTTCTGAAGATGTGAAGGCGAGTGTAATTGCCCGTGGTACCCCAGGTTTCTCGGGTGCTGACTTAGCTAACTTAGTGAACGAAGCAGCCCTGTTTGCGGCTCGTGGAAATCGCCGAGTTGTTGGCATGGAAGAATTTGAACGTGCAAAAGATAAAATCATGATGGGTGCTGAGCGCCGTTCTATGGTGATGTCTGAAGCCGAAAAAGAAATGACTGCATACCATGAAGCTGGCCATGCGATTGTGGGTTGTTTAGTACCTGAGCACGATCCTGTGCATAAGGTCACTATCATTCCTCGCGGCCGTGCACTGGGCGTGACTTTCTTCTTACCTGAAGCTGACTCAGTCAGTCAGAGCCGTCGTAAGCTAGAAAGCCAAATTTCAGTCGCTTACGGTGGTCGTTTAGCTGAAGAGCTTATTTACGGCAGCGAAAAAGTGTCGACTGGCGCATCACAGGACATCAAATACGCGACCTCTATTGCGCGTAACATGGTGACTCAGTGGGGCTTCTCGGACAAACTAGGTCCATTACTGTATGCCGAAGAAGACGGTGAAGTGTTCTTAGGTCGCAGCATGGGTAAAGCCAAAGCCATGTCCGATGAAACTGCGACTATCATTGACGCTGAAGTGAAAGTCTTTATTGACAAGAATTACGCGAGAGCGAGACAGATATTGACCGATAACCTCGATATTCTGCACTCGATGAAAGAAGCTTTAATGAAATACGAAACTATTGATTCACTTCAAATTGATGATTTAATGAAGCGTCGTGAAGTGCGTCAACCTGCCGATTGGCAAGTGGATGACCATGGTTCTAACGACAAAGGCAGCGGTCATGGTGAACCAGCTGAGAAAGCTGAAGATACAGTGACTACAACGTCTGCTGAACCAGACTTGAAAGAGCCTGATGAATCACCTGCTAAGTAATTTGTTGTGAGATAAAAGAAAACCCCGTAAAGGGGTTTTCTTGTTTTATCTTGTTAGCAATTTGACTGCGCTGTCATTTATCCACTTTGCCATTACTAATATTTATCCTCTGACATCATTACCTTGGATAGAAAGTGAAGGCTAAAACTAATGACGCAAGTTATGCCTATTGGTAAAATCGTAAGTGTTCGTATTACTGGAGTAAATGCGTGTTTGAACTGATTGCTGGCACTAAACGCCTCGCGTTATCTTCGCCCATTGTGATGGGCATTTTGAATGTCACTCCCGATTCCTTTTCCGACGGTGGTCAATATTCTTCCTATGAACTTGCCTGTCAGCATGCCGATGATATGGTGGCTCAAGGCGCGGGAGTGATCGACATTGGTGGAGAGTCGACAAGGCCAGGCGCCGCCGAAGTGAGTTTAGCCGATGAACTTGCGCGGGTGATCCCGTTAGTAAAATATGTGGCGGCGCACCATGATGTATGGATTTCTGTCGATACCAGTAAAGCTGAAGTCATGCGTCAAGCCGTTGCCGCGGGTGCACACCTAATTAATGATGTCCGTGCTTTGATGGAACCCGGTGCGCTCCAAGCCGCCGTGGAGTTGCACGTTCCTATCTGTTTAATGCATATGCAGGGCGAGCCGAAGAATATGCAGTCTTCGCCGACGTATTATGATGTTATTGAAGAAGTGTCTACTTTTTTGACCGAGCGGGTTAACGCTTGCTTACAAGCTGGGATCCCCCGTGAATTACTTATACTCGATCCTGGCTTTGGTTTTGGCAAAAGCTTAGAACATAACTATGAATTACTGGCAAAACTCGATTCTTTTGCCAAGTTTGATTTGCCCTTATTGATAGGATTGTCCCGTAAGAGCATGATAGGGAACCTCTTAGCAAAACCGACCTCAGATCGTCTTGCTGGAAGCCTTGCTGGCGCAATGATAGCGGCCCAAAAGGGGGCTCATATCATTCGCGTGCATGATGTTGCTGAAACTGTGGATATGCTCAAGGTGTTACAAGCGACACAAGCGTATTTTTAAGCATCGTTATGCTCTCGTTAAGCATTTAATTAATATTATGATCCCAAATTATTGGGACACATTTGAGTTTGTGGGGCGATATGAAAGAACGTAAATTTTTTGGAACTGACGGTATTCGGGGAAAGGTCGGTTCAGGTCAAATGACACCTGAGCTTGCGCTAAAATTAGGTTGGGCAGCGGGTCGTGTATTGTCCCGCAGTGGTACCAAAAAGGTGATCATAGGTAAAGATACCCGTATTTCAGGTTATATGTTCGAATCGGCATTAGAAGCGGGTCTTTCTGCTGCTGGTCTTAATGTGATGTTAATGGGACCCATGCCCACGCCCGCAGTCGCCTATTTAACGCGTACGTTTCGCGCAGAAGCTGGGGTGGTGATCAGCGCATCACACAATCCTTATTACGATAACGGCATTAAATTTTTTTCGACCGACGGCAGTAAGTTAGACGATAACTTAGAGCTAGAAATCGAAGCCGAACTTGAAAAGCCCCTCGTTTGCGTTGAATCACATCTGCTTGGCAAAGTGTCGCGCATTGAAGATGCTCGTGGTCGTTATATCGAGTATTGCAAAGGTAATTTCCCCGCAGAACACACGTTAACTGGGTTAAAAATTGTGGTCGATTGTGCCCATGGTGCAACCTATCACATAGCCCCCGCAGTATTTCGTGAGTTAGGTGCCGAGGTGATTGCCATTGGTGATAAACCTAATGGGGTTAACATCAATGACAAAGTGGGCGCTACGTCCATGGGTAAGATTTGTGAAACTGTGCTCGCCGAAAGTGCCGATTTAGGTATTGCGCTCGACGGCGATGGCGATCGTATTATGATGGTCAATAGTAAAGGCGAAGTCATTGACGGCGACCAGATTTTATATATTTTGGCCTGTGATGCGAAATCCCGCGGCGTATTACGCGGTGGTGTAGTTGGTACGTTAATGTCAAATCTTGGGCTTGATTTAGCTTTGCAAGCCTTAGATATTCCCTTTGCGCGTTCAAAAGTGGGTGACCGCTATGTGATGGAATTGCTGAAGGAACTCGATTGGCGCATCGGCGGTGAAAACTCTGGGCATATCCTTAATCTTGACCACGGCACAACCGGTGATGGTATTGTCGCTGGGATTTTAGTGTTAGCGGCCATGCGCCGCCAAAATGCCACGCTAGAACAACTGACTTCTGCGATGGAAATGTTGCCACAGGTATTAGTCAATGTGCGCTTTGAGGGCGAGCATGACCCGCTTCAATCAGATAAAGTAAAAGCGGCACAGGCACAGGTTGAGTCAGAGCTTGGTGTTCGTGGTCGAGTGCTATTACGTAAGTCAGGTACTGAACCTTTGATCCGTGTCATGGTAGAAGGTGACGATCATAGTACAGTATTGGCGCACGCAAATTTGATTGCGGATGCGGTAAAATCGGCAAGCTAATCTTTGCCTATTTAATAATGAGTGCGGCTGATACCAATTTAAAATTAAGGTGTTAGCTGCACAAATGAACAGAAATCAGCTTTTGAGTCTAAAAAACAAGCACTCCAACCTGATATCTGAAAAAATTCGAATTTTGCTATTGTAACTTAATAAGTGGTTCGCTATTATTCACGCCGCTTTCAGAGGAGACAGTGATGGCACTCAGACGTCCTATGGTAGCTGGCAATTGGAAGATGAACGGCAGTGCGGCATTAGCCCAAGAGTTGTTCAAGAAATTTGCCTCTAAGCTCCAAAATGATTCAGCTGAAGTGGTTTTATGCCCGCCTTCTATCTATCTAGAGAGCGTCAGGCAACTGCTAGAAGCAAACAAGGAAGCGTTAGACGGTTCACTTGTTAGGATGGGCGCACAAAACCTGAGTCAACATGACTTTGGCGCTTATACCGGAGAAGTTTCAGGTCAGATGCTCAAAGATTCAGGATGTCGATATGTGATTATCGGGCATTCAGAACGTCGCCGTATGTACGGAGAGACGAGTAATATCGTAGCGGAGAAATTCGCCGCTGCACAAAAGCATGGCTTAACTCCCATTTTATGTGTGGGTGAGTCGGGTCCAGCGCGTGAAGCAAGACGTACCTTTGAGGTGATTGCTGAAGAGTTGGACATAGTGATCCAGAAAAATGGCACTATGGCTTTTGATAACGCCATTATCGCCTACGAGCCACTTTGGGCTGTAGGGACTGGTAAAAGCGCTACACCAGAGCAGGCACAAGAAGTTCATGCGTTTATTCGCAAACGCCTCTCTGAAGTATCTCCGTTTATCGGAGAAAATATCAGGATTCTCTACGGTGGTAGTGTCACACCGAGTAATGCTGCAGATTTATTTGCCCAACCTGATGTTGATGGTGGACTGATTGGCGGTGCTAGCTTAAACTCTAGCGAGTTTTTAAGTCTATGTACCATAGCGATGAGCGCATAATATGTATGAAGTTCTAGTAGTTATTTACTTGTTGGTTGCATTAGGTCTGATTGGCCTAGTATTAATTCAGCAAGGTAAGGGAGCTGACATGGGGGCCTCTTTTGGCGCCGGTGCATCAGGTACTCTGTTTGGTTCAAGCGGTTCAGGTAACTTCCTGACACGCACTACTGCGATTCTTGCCATTGCGTTTTTCACTCTAAGTCTGCTGATTGGCAACTTAAGTGCAAACCACGCAAAAAATGAAGATTCATGGAAAAATTTAGGTTCAGACACTGAACAGGTCACCCAACCTGTTGAGCAAGGAACCCAAAAGTCAGAAACGAAAATTCCTGACTAGTAAAAGGTGTCGCCGAGGTGGCGAAATTGGTAGACGCGCAGCCTTGAGGTGGCTGTGACCTAACGGTCGTGCGGGTTCAAGTCCCGCTCTCGGCACCAAATATAACTAAGATAGGCGAGATAAGTTCTCTCTTAGTTATTGCAAGCAAAGACGATAGTCAATATACTTGCACACAGTTGACGCGGGGTGGAGCAGCATGGTAGCTCGTCGGGCTCATAACCCGAAGGTCGTCGGTTCAAATCCGGCCCCCGCAACCAGCTCCTAGTAACGAATAGTGTTTGAATTCGTTATGGTTTACAGGTTCTTGAAATTAATGACCTCGTGATTACGGGGTTTTTTGTTATCTGGGACTTTTAAATTTGTCGCATGCTTCGTATGTGGCGTTGTACTAGGGCTATTAAGCCCTTTTTTGTTTTTTCGGGGGTCAATCTTGGCAACGTTAGAATTCAGACTGGCAGAAATGCTCAAAGTACCTGTGGAAGCATTAGGCTTTCAGCTATGGGGCATTGAATATGTTCAAGCGGGTAAGCATTCCACACTGCGAGTGTTCATTGATGGTGAGAATGGTATCAATATTGAAGATTGTGCCAATGCAAGTCGCCAAGTCAGTGCTGTACTCGATGTTGAAGATCCTATTTCTACAGAATATACCCTAGAGGTTTCTTCGCCAGGTGTTGATAGACCCTTATTTACTGCTGAGCAGTATGCGGGCTATGTGGGCGAGGATGTAAAGCTTCAATTGACTATGCCGGTTGACGGCAGTCGTAATTTAAAAGGCGCCATCACTGCGGTCGACGGGCAAATGCTCTCGCTGAAAGTGAATGGTAAAGAGTTAGTTGTCGCCTTGGATAATATCCGCAAAGGCAACTTAATCGCTAAGTTTTGATGGTTTCAAGGTGAACGAGGCAAGACGAGATGAATAAAGAGATTCTGCTAGTCGCTGAGGCGGTTTCAAATGAAAAGGCCGTTCCACGCGAGAAAATTTTTGAAGCGCTAGAGATTGCTCTGGCCACAGCAACCAAGAAAAAATACGAAGGTGATATTGACGTTCGTGTTGCTATCGACCGTAAAACCGGTGGTTATGATACTTTCCGTCGTTGGATGGTGGTTGATGACAACGGTGCCGCGTTAGAAAATCCTTACCGCGAAATCACGTTAGAAGCGGCACGATACGAAAATCCAGATATCCAACCTGGCGAGTTTATCGAAGACGATATCGAGTCAGTGGTGTTTGACCGTATTACCACTCAAACCGCTAAGCAAGTGATCGTACAGAAAGTACGTGAAGCTGAACGTGCTCAAGTGGTTGAACAGTTCCAAGACCAAGAAGGTGAGTTAATCACTGGTATAGTCAAAAAAGCAACTCGTGAAAGCGTAGTGGTTGACTTAGGTAATAACGCTGATGGCGTGTTGTTCCGTGAAGATTTAATTTCACGTGAATCTTTCCGCCCAGGCGACCGCGTACGTGCATTACTGTACTCAGTACGTCCAGAAGCTCGCGGCGCACAGTTATTTTTAAGCCGTACTAAACCTGAAATGCTAATCGAGCTTTTCCGTGTAGAAGTACCTGAAATTGCTGATGAACTGATTGAGATTATGGGCGCAGCCCGTGATCCAGGCGCGCGCGCTAAAATCGCCGTTAAGTCAAATGACCGTCGTATCGATCCTATCGGTGCGTGTGTGGGTATGCGTGGTGCACGTGTACAAGCTGTGTCGAATGAACTGGGTGGCGAACGTGTTGATATCGTGTTGTGGGATGATAATCCAGCACAATACGTGATCAATGCCATGGCGCCAGCCGATGTGGCCTCTATCATAGTTGACGAAGATAACCATTCAATGGATATCGCTGTTGAAGCAGATAGTTTGGCACAAGCCATTGGACGTAATGGCCAGAACGTACGTTTAGCAACACAGCTGACAGGTTGGGTTCTGAACGTTATGACAGTGGACGATATGAATAAGAAACACCAGGCAGAAAGTGCCAAGGTGGTTGATTTATTCGTTAACTCACTGGATGTCGATGAAGATTTTGCACAAGTACTGGCGGACGAGGGCTTTACGTCGCTCGAAGAAGTTGCCTATGTGCCTGTGTCTGAACTATTGGCGATTGACGGTTTTGACGAAGATCTCGTTGAAGCCTTACGTGAACGTGCAAAAGCGGCGATCTCAACTCGAGCTCTCGCTACTGAAGAAGCACTGGATGGTGTGGAGCCAAGTGAAGAGTTGCTAGCACTTGAAGGTGTTGACAGACACTTAGCCTATGTTTTCGCTAGCAAAGGTATTGTGACTCTAGAAGACTTGGCTGAACAAGGCATTGATGATTTGATCGAAATTGAAGAATTGACAGAAGAAAAAGCAGGTGAGCTCATCATGGCAGCCCGCAATATCTGTTGGTTTGGCGAAGAAGCATAAGTCGATCAACAGGGGGATTTAACTGATGGCAGATACTACCGTAGAGAAATTGGCCACGGAAGTGGGTAAAAGTGTTGAACGTCTGATTGAGCAATTCTCTCAGGCTGGAATTAAGAAAGGCCAAGCTGATAACGTGACTGAAGCTGAAAAGCAGCAGTTACTGGATTATCTGAAAAAGCAGCACGGTGGCGAAAATGCGCCAACGAAAATGACGTTGCAGCGTAAAACCGTATCGACCCTGAGTGTGGCTGGTAATGGTGGTCAATCTAAAGATGTTAAAGTTGAAGTTCGTAAAACACGAACTTTCGTCAAGCGTGATGCTAATGAGGCTACTCTGAAGGCTGAAGAAGAAGCGAAGGCCGAAGCAGAAGCTTTGGCAAAAGCAAAGGCTGAAGCAGATGCTGCTGCGGCAAAAGCGAAAGCAGAAGCTGATGCGAAGGCAAAAGCGGATGCAGAAGCCAAGGCGAAAGCCAAAGCAGCAGCCGAAGTGAAAGTGACCAAAGATACTTCACCAGAAGCTGAAGCGGCACGTTTAGAAGCTGAGCGTTTAAAAGCGGCACAAGAAGCGGCAACTAAGCGTAAGCAAGATGAAGAAGCTGCAAAAGCCGCTGAAAAAGCGCGTTTACTTGCAGAAGAAAACTCTAAGCGTTGGGCTGAAGAAGAACGTCAACGTTTAGAAGCTGAGAAAAACGGCGATCACCACATCACCACCTCTAAAGTAGCGCGTGCTGCTGAAGATACCTCTGATCTGGATGAAGAAAAACGCGGACGTCGTGCTCGTAACAAGAGTAATGCCAAAAAACGTGGTGGCAAAGATGCCCGTGACGGCCGTGAAAAACACATGCGTAACCGCAGTACTGCACCTGAGTCTATGGCGCACGGCTTTAATAAGCCAGTTGCAGCGGTAAGCCGTGATGTGCGTATCGGTGAAACTGTGACTGTTTCTGAACTTGCGCATTTAATGGCAGTGAAAGCGACTGAAATCATCAAGCAAATGATGAAAATGGGTTCTATGGTTACGATCAACCAAGTGTTAGATCAAGAGACCGCCCAGTTAGTTGCTGAAGAAATGGGTCACAAAGTTGTGCTTATCCGTGAAAACGAACTTGAGCACCAAGTGATGCAAGACCGTGACGATGAAGATGGCATCAAGCTAGAATCTCGTGCACCAGTTGTGACTATCATGGGTCACGTTGACCACGGTAAGACGTCACTACTCGACTATATTCGCCGCGCTAAAGTGGCTGCTGGCGAAGCCGGTGGTATTACTCAGCATATCGGTGCATACCATGTTGAAACTGAAAACGGCATGATCACTTTCCTTGATACTCCTGGTCACGCCGCGTTTACTGCAATGCGTGCCCGTGGTGCCAAGGCAACGGATATCGTTGTATTAGTTGTTGCTGCCGATGACGGTGTAATGCCGCAAACTATCGAAGCTATTCAACATGCTAAAGCCGGTAACGTGCCATTAATCGTGGCTGTGAACAAGATGGATAAGCCGGAAGCGGATATCGATCGCGTTAAGAGCGAATTGTCACAACACGGCGTCATGTCTGAAGATTGGGGTGGAGACAACATGTTTGCCTTCGTTTCAGCTAAGACAGGTGAAGGCGTAGATGAACTGTTAGAAGGCATTTTGTTGCAAGCTGAAGTTCTCGAACTGAAAGCGGTACGTGATGGTATGGCTGCCGGTGTGGTCATTGAATCACAATTGGACAAAGGTCGCGGCCCAGTGGCAACGATTCTGGTTCAAGAAGGTACTTTGCGCCAAGGTGATATCGTTCTGTGTGGTCTTGAGTACGGTAAAATCCGTGCAATGAAAGACGAGAACGGTCGTTCAATTACTGAAGCGGGTCCATCTATTCCTGTTGAAATTCTGGGTCTGTCAGGCGTTCCGTCTGCAGGTGATGAGGCAACAGTAGTACGTGACGAGCGTAAAGCGCGTGAAGTTGCCCTGTATCGTCAAGGCAAATTCCGTGATGTGAAACTGGCACGCCAGCAAAAATCTAAGCTAGAAAACATGTTCGCGAACATGACAGACGGCGAAGTGAAAGAACTGAACATCGTTCTTAAAGCAGACGTACAAGGTTCACTCGAAGCGATTACTGACTCGTTAACAGGTCTGTCTACCGATGAAGTGAAAGTGAACATCATCGCTCGCGGTGTGGGTGCACTGACTGAAACGGATGCAACCTTAGCGGCAGCATCTAACGCTATCCTCGTTGGCTTTAACGTGCGTGCCGATGCACAAGCGCGTAAGACAATCGACAGCGAAAGTGTTGATTTACGTTACTACAGCGTAATCTATAATTTGATTGATGAAGTTCGTGCAGCGATGACAGGTATGCTGTCTCCTGAATTCAAACAACAAATTATTGGTCTGGCTGAAGTGCGTGACGTGTTCAAATCACCTAAGCTGGGCGCAATTGCTGGCTGTATGGTTACCGAAGGTACCATCAAGCGTAGCGCACCAATTCGCGTACTACGTGATAACGTGGTTATCTACGAAGGTGAACTTGAATCTCTACGTCGCTTTAAAGACGACGTTGCTGAAGTTCGCAATGGTATGGAATGTGGTATTGGCGTTAAGAACTACAACGATGTTCGCGTAGGCGACCAAATCGAAGTATTCGAAACCGTCGAGATTGCTCGTACTCTGTAACGATAATAAGGGCGGCTTTAGCCGCCCTTATCAATTTAAGCTATGGTAAGAAATATTATGGCAAAAGAATTCAGTCGTACTCGTCGAATCGCTCAGCAGCTTCAGCAAGAACTGGCTCAAGTGCTACAGCGCGACATGAAAGATCCTCGTATTGGCTTTGTAACCGTGAATGACGTCGATGTCTCACGCGACCTTAGTTATGCAAAAGTCTTCGTGACTTTCTTTGAAGAAGACAAAGCCGTTGTTCAAGAAAAGCTAAATGCTTTGATCAGCGCCGCTCCTTATATCCGCACTTTAGTGGCTGGCCGTATGAAGCTGCGTGTGATGCCTGAACTGCGTTTTATCTATGATAGCTCGCTGGTTGAAGGTATGCGCATGTCTAACTTAGTTAGCCAAGTGATCAACCAAGACAAAGCGAAGCAGCAGCAATTTGGCAGCGAAGACGCATCGGTTGAAGATGAAGTCTTAGGTGATGATATTGCCGATGATGCAGATGAAACGGAAGGTAAAGATTAATGGCTCGTCGTCCAAAAGGTCGTTTTATTGATGGAATAGTGCTGCTGGATAAATCCACGGGCATGAGTTCTAACTTTGCATTGCAAAGGGTAAAGCGCTTTTTTAATGCGAACAAAGCAGGGCATACGGGCGCACTCGATCCGTTAGCAACAGGTATGTTACCTGTGTGCTTAGGCGAAGGGACTAAGTTTTCCCAGCATCTGTTAGATGCTGATAAACGTTATTTAGTTACCGCAAAACTGGGTGAGCGTACGGATACCAGTGATTCCGATGGCGAAGTGGTGCAAACCCGCGCCATTGATTTTACTGAGGCGCAGTTATTAACCGCGCTTGATTTCTTCCGCGGCGAGACTCAGCAAGTGCCTTCTATGTATTCCGCGCTAAAATATCAGGGCCAGCCCCTGTATAAATATGCCCGTGAAGGCATTGAAGTGCCGCGCGAATCTCGCCCTATTACGGTATTTGAGCTTAATTTCATCGGTCTTGAAGGCGATGAGCTGACCTTAGATATTCATTGTTCTAAGGGCACTTATATTCGCACTATCATAGACGATCTCGGCGAAATGCTCGGATGTGGCGCCCATGTGATCATGTTGCGTCGCACTCAAGTTGCACAATATCCCTATGCAAGAATGGTTACCTTAGAACAACTTGAAGCGCTTGTTGCCCAAGCACATGAACAACAGATAGATCCGAGTGTTTTACTTGATCCGCTGTTGTTACCTATGGACACGGCCGTGGCCGATTTTCCTGAGGTGAATGTGCCAGATGCAATCGCCCCTTATTTAATGCAAGGTCAGGCTGTTCGGGTGCCCGTTAATGCAGACTTGAAAACCGATGAACTGGTGCGTATCACTTTAGGTGACATCCGCCGATTTGTGGGGATTGGTACTATGAACGAAGACGGCTTACTTGCGCCGAAACGACTCATAGTAATCCATGACGAGCCTGTAGAATCGCATTAGTCTGCTATCCATGAACAAATTAATTAATTTGTTCATGGATTAGTCTCCACCTTTTATTGCGCTAGGGTGGGTTTCTGGGTAGAATAGCGCGCCCTCTGGCTGAGTTAGTGATCGGCTAGAGATTCATAATTATTTATTTGGAGATATACATGTCACTAAGTACTGAAGCAAAAGCAAAAATTTTGGCTGAATTTGGCCGTGGCGAAAACGACACTGGTTCAACTGAAGTTCAAGTTGCTTTGTTAACTGCGCAAATCAACCATTTGCAAGATCACTTCAAAGAGCACATTCACGATCACCACTCACGTCGTGGTCTGTTACGTATGGTTAGCTCACGTCGTAAGTTAACTGCTTACCTGAAACGTACTGATTTAGCACGTTACACTGCACTGATCCAAAAGTTAGGTCTACGTCGTTAATCTCGCGTTGACTAGCGTGAAAAAGGAGGCTTAAGCCTCCTTTTTTATTGCCTAAAATTCAGTAGATGATTAAATCAAGCTGTGTAGGATTTAGGCCAGAGCATGTCGATATTATGTCTTTACGCTGGCCTTAACGCCGCATAAATCATTGGTCTGATTAAAGAACTCTAAGCACCACGTAGTCCATCTAAAGTGCTTATCGTTGCTGTCTGTGTCGCTATATACAGGGCTTCAAATTCCGCTTGGGGCAAGGGTTGGCTAAAATAGAAACCTTGGCCAACTTGGCACTGATTCTGCTTCAACCAATCCAACTGCTGCTCGTTTTCAATTCCTTCGGCCACAATGGTCAAATTAAGCTGCTTACCCAACATCAAAATGGTCGATGCGATTGCACTATCCCCTGGTAAATCGGACACGAAACAGCGGTCAATTTTCATGGTGGTGATGGGTAAATGGCGTAGGTAAGAAAGTGATGAATACCCAGTGCCGAAGTCATCGACGGCAATACCAAATCCTGCAGATTTTAGTTGCTCAAGTTTAGCGATAGCCAGTTCAATGTCGTTCATCAACGAGGTTTCAGTGATTTCAATTTCCAGCAACTCGGGTTGGATTTGATAGCGTAATGCCATCTGCTTGATATCGGGAACTAAACTAGCATCGGCAAATTGTTGTGAGGCAACATTAATCGCAATTGGGATGGCATAGTTATATTTTTTCTGCCACTCCCTCAAGACCTTGCAGCTTTGTTCTATTACCCAGCGTCCAATTGGAATGATGATCCCTGTTTCTTCCGCGACGGGAATAAAAGAAACCGGACTGATGAGTCGGCCGTCTTTTTGCCAGCGGATCAGGGCTTCACAGGCGATCACTTTGCCCGTTTGTAGGTCGAGTTTTGGCTGAAAATACAGTAAAAATTCGTTGTTTTTTAACGCATCATGCAAAGATGCTTCGGTGCGTAAACGCACAGCTGCGCGCTCTGTCATCTGCTGTTTAAAGAAGGCCCATTGATTCGAGCCTGCAGCTTTCGCGCTGTACATGGCAATGTCAGCGTGACGGATCAAATCTTCAGCACTGTTACCGTCTTCGGGATAAATAGAAATCCCAATTGATGCCGCAGGATGAATTGCATGTTCATTTAATTGAATCGGGACATTGAGCTGGATCAGTAGCTTATCTACAAAATCTGCCGCTTGGTCTGGGGTGTGAACTGTATCAGCCAGAATAACAAATTCATCGCCTCCTAAGCGGGAAACTGTGCCTTTATCGCCAACGAAGCGTTCAAGGATGCGGGCAATACGGGCAAGAAATTGATCGCCTAATGCGTGGCCAAGGGAATCGTTGATATTCTTAAAGCGGTCTAAGTCGATAAACATCAAGGCAAAGCTGCGTTTGTGTACTCGCGAACGTTGGATTGTGACTGCGATGGTTTCAAGCAATAGCGTGCGGTTGGGTAAGCCTGTTAGCGGATCTCGGGTCGCCATCTTGCGCAGTTTGGATTGGGTCTGGCTAAATTGGATAAGAATTTGGTTGAATTTAGAGGTCACTAGACCGAGTTCATCATCCTTGTGCGCATTGGACATAGGTAAGAGGTTTTCGTCCGGAGAGTCGGGCTCAATCTTATCTATGGCCTCGCTGATGCGTGCGATAGGCTGAGTTAAGAAGCGATGGAAGACGACAGATAATACTAAGGTGAGCAAGAGAGCGCGGGCAAGTGTGGCGAAAAAACTAAATCTTAACTGTGAGAAAAGGGTATTTGTCAGCTCTTGGGTGTCGTAGAAAACTGTTAATGTGCCAATAAGTTGTTGCTGTTGGGTGCCTTCAAAATAAAAAGGGCGGTACAGCGGGCGAGATATTTCCTTGAGATCATCAAATAATTTGTTACTTAAGCTGATAAAAGTCTGCGAGTTGTTCTTTTTATTATTGCTGACTGAAACAAACATGGAACCATCGTCGAGCTCAATCACTGCTGAGCCGACATGTTCAACCTTAATGGCCCCTTCTAATGTTTGGCGAGCTAAATTATCATCCAAAGCCCAGACGGCATTTGCTGCTGGTTGTTCAACTGAATCAAGGAGTTCTTGCTGGGTAGTTGTGAGCTGTTGTTTGGTTGATACGACGACTAAAGCGATTTCAACAATAAAAATTGCAATGGCAAAAAAGAGGGCGGTAAATACGACTAGATTAGTTTGTTTCCACGTCAGTGACTTAAAACGGCCTGTCATCGGGCGCATCCTTTATGATAATTATTCACCATCTGCGAGAATTTCCGTATCAATGTAAACCGCAACTCTTTGTTGATTTAACCACTTTAGTGAAAAGTTACGTATTTGTCATCATTATCTGCTCTTTATCTATTGATCCGATTTGCAGTATACTTACGCGCGTAATTCAAGGTCATTAATTAAGGAATGGGTCACGTGAATCCTATTGTAAAGAGTTTTGAGTATGGTCAACATACAGTCACCCTGGAAACAGGTGTTATAGCGCGTCAAGCAGATGCAGCCGTTTTAGCGAGCATGGGTGACACGACTGTGTTGGTCACTGTTGTCGGTAAAAAAGAAGCAGAAGCTGGTCGTGACTTTTTCCCTCTGACTGTTAACTATCAAGAAAAAACCTACGCAGCAGGTAAAATTCCTGGTGGTTTCTTTAAGCGTGAAGGCCGTCCTTCAGAAGATGAGACTTTAATTGCTCGTCTGATTGACCGTCCAATTCGCCCTCTTTTCCCTAATGGTTTCAAAAACGAAGTTCAAGTTATCATTACTGTAGTCTCTGTCGATCCACAAATCGAGCCAGATATCATCTCTATGATCGGTACTTCTGCGGCACTGGCTATTTCTGGTATTCCATTCAGCGGTCCTTTAGGTGCTGCACGTGTGGGTTACATTGATGGCGAATACGTGTTGAACCCAAGTGTTGCGCAACTTGCAACCAGCCAACTGAATTTAGTGGTTGCTGGTACTGCTGGTGCAGTATTAATGGTGGAATCAGAAGCCCAAGCCTTACCAGAAGAAGTGATGTTAGGTTCTGTTGTTTACGGTCACGATCAACAACAAGTGGTTATCAAAGCGATTGCTGAATTTAAAGCAGAAGCTGGTAAACCAACTTGGGATTGGACTGCACCAACGCAAGATGCCGATTTAGTTGCCCAAATCAAAGAGCTTGCAGAAGCGGGTTTAGGTGATGCGTATAAAATCCAAGTTAAACAAGATCGTTATGCTCAAGTTTCTGTTGTTAAAGCAGCAACAAAAGAAGCCTTGTTAGCCAGCAATCCAAGCATTGATTTACGTGAAGTAGACAACTTGCTGGGTAGCTTAGAGAAGAAAGTGGTTCGTGGTCGCATCATCCGTGGTGAGCCACGTATCGATGGTCGTGAACCAGACATGATCCGTGCCTTAAGTGTGTTAGCGGGCGTATTGCCACGTACTCACGGTAGCGCATTGTTCACTCGTGGTGAAACTCAAGCGTTAGTCACTTGTACTTTAGGTACTGAACGTGATGCACAGAAGATTGACAGCATCATGGGCGAGCGCACTAACCGTTTCATGCTGCACTATAACTTCCCTCCATACTCTGTTGGTGAAACAGGCATGGTGGGTTCACCTAAGCGCCGCGAAATCGGTCATGGTAAGTTAGCATGGCGCGGTATCAATGCTGTTATGCCTTCAGCTGCTGAATTCCCATACAGCGTGCGCGTTGTATCTGAAATCACTGAATCTAACGGTTCAAGCTCTATGGCGTCAGTATGTGGTACTTCACTAGCGCTGATGGATGCCGGTGTGCCTATCAAAACTTCTGTAGCGGGTATCGCTATGGGTCTAGTGAAAGAAGGCGATGATTTCGTTGTTCTTTCTGACATCTTAGGTGATGAAGATCATTTAGGTGACATGGACTTTAAAGTGGCGGGTACACGTGATGGTATTACTGCATTGCAGATGGATATCAAGATCGAAGGTATCACTAAAGAAATCATGGATATCGCACTGCAACAAGCCTATGGCGCGCGTGTACATATCCTGAACGTGATGGATCAAGCGATTGGTTCACACCGTGATGATATTTCTGATCACGCTCCACGTATCACTGTTATCAAGATCAACCCAGAAAAAATCCGTGACGTTATCGGTAAAGGCGGCGCAGTTATCCGTGCTCTGACCGAAGAAACCGGCACTACGATTGAGCTGGAAGATGATGGTACTGTGAAAATTGCTTCTTCAAATGGTGAAGCAACCAAAGAAGCTATCCGTCGTATCGAAGAAATCACTTCAGAAGTTGAAGTGGGTCGTATCTACAACGGTAAAGTTATCCGTATCGTTGATTTCGGTGCGTTCGTGAACATTCTGCCGGGCAAAGACGGTTTAGTACACATTTCACAAATCAGTGATGAGCGTGTTGCTAACGTGTCTGATCACCTTGAACTGAACCAAGAAGTTGCTGTTAAAGTAATGGAAGTGGATCGTCAAGGCCGCGTACGTCTGTCAATCAAAGAAGCACAAACTAAAGAAGCTGCAGCTGCTGAATAATGAGTCTTTGACTTATTATAGGCACACACTTTCTAAGTGATTGCATCAAAAGGAGATCAAATGATCTCCTTTTTTGTTTTTGGCATTAAGAAAGTCAGTATTAATCTTGATTCCCCAATAGCAGTCCTGTGGTGGGATTGCTATCATGAAGATTCTTCTGCGTATGTTGGGAATCTAAAAAGGTAGAAATGGATGAGTCTTAAAATTAGAACCGCTGTCGTTGCTGTGCTGGCGGGCGCCAGTCTGTTGTTAGCCGGATGCGCTACCACCCAGTCTCCTTTAGATAACCATAATGATGTTGAAGGTAAATTGGTTATCGCACCTGTCATGCCCGATTATAAAGTGGAAGTGACGTTAGCGAAGCTCAACGAGATTTTGGCTACGGTCGAATTAACCAATGAGCAAAGAGCCAGATTTCATTACGATCGCGGTGTGATTTACGACAGTGTGGGCTTAAGACTGCTCGCGCGCATCGATTTTATGCAAGCGCTGAAGCTGCAACCCGATCTCGCCGATGCCTATAATTTTCTTGGGATTTATTACACCCAAGAAGGCGAATACGCTAGCGCCTATGAAGCATTCGATGGCGTGTTAGAACTCGCCCCTAATTACGATTATGCCTATTTGAATCGCGGTATTGCCTTGTACTATGGCGACCGTAACGATTTAGCCACTAAAGATATGCAGGCATTTTATGCTGGTGATAATAAAGATGGTTATCGCGCATTGTGGCTGTATTTGATTGATTTTAAAGATGATGCAGTTGAAGCTAAAAAACAGTTAGCTGAAAACCGTAAGAATTTAGACAATGATGCTTGGGCGACCGTTATCGTTGATTATTATTTAGGAACAAAGAGCCATGATGAGGTGTTTGCTGCTGCGAAAGTTGGCTTAACTCATCCAAAAGAATATGCCGAACGTTTATGTGAGGCTTATTTTTACCTGGCGAAAATGGCAATAGAAAACAAGCAATATCAAGATGCTGCTAACTATTTCCGCCTCGCACTGGCGACCAATATTTATGATTTTGTTGAACATAGATATGCGCGGATTGAGCTCGCTAAAGTCAAAGGTTTGCTCGAAGCTACAAAATAACCCTCATCAGCCCGAGCTCTTCTCGGGCTTTGCCTAGCCAAGCTCGAACTGAGGCGCTATAATTTGCGCCTTTTTAGCGATACTAGTGCATAGGTTAACATGTCAGGCAATAAAGTAGAGGTCGATAAACGTCGCACCTTCGCGATCATATCGCACCCCGACGCGGGTAAAACAACCATTACCGAAAAAGTGCTGTTATTCGGAAACGCTTTGCAAAAAGCGGGTACGGTTAAAGGCAAAAAATCGGGTCAGCATGCTAAGTCTGACTGGATGGAAATGGAGAAGGACCGTGGTATTTCTATTACTACGTCTGTGATGCAGTTCCCCTATGGTGGCGCCCTCGTTAACCTACTCGACACGCCTGGTCACGAAGACTTCTCTGAAGATACCTATCGTACACTGACCGCTGTTGACTCTTGTTTGATGGTCATTGACTCTGCAAAGGGTGTAGAAGACCGTACCATTAAGTTGATGGAAGTGACCCGTCTGCGTGATACGCCGATCGTGACCTTTATGAACAAACTCGACCGTGATATCCGTGATCCTATCGATTTGATGGATGAAGTCGAAAACGTACTGAATATTGCCTGCGCACCTATTACTTGGCCTATTGGCAGCGGTAAAGAATTCAAAGGTATTTACCACATACTGCGTGATGAAGTCGTGCTGTATCAAAGTGGTATGGGGCATACTATCCAAGAGCGTCGCGTGGTGAAGGGTATTAATAATCCTGATCTTGATAAAGCGATAGGTAGTTATGCCGCTGATTTACGTGATGAGATGGAATTAGTGCGTGGCGCGTCGAATGAATTTGATCATGCGGCTTTCTTGAAAGGTGAGCTGACGCCAGTGTTCTTTGGTACCGCGTTAGGTAACTTTGGTGTGGATCATATTCTTGACGGTATCGTTGAGTGGGCACCTAAGCCATTACCGCGTGAAAGCGATGCACGCGTAGTTATGCCTGAAGAAGAGAAATTCACTGGTTTCGTGTTCAAGATCCAAGCAAATATGGATCCAAAACACCGTGACCGTGTCGCCTTTATGCGTGTTTGTTCTGGCCGTTACGAGCAGGGCATGAAAATGCACCATGTGCGTATCGGTAAAGATGTTAACGTCAGCGATGCATTGACCTTTATGGCGGGCGATCGTGAGCGTGCTGAAGAGGCTTACCCAGGCGATATCATTGGTTTGCATAACCATGGCACTATTCGTATTGGCGATACTTTTACCCAAGGTGAAAAGTTCCGCTTCACTGGCGTGCCTAACTTTGCGCCTGAAATGTTCCGCCGTATCCGTCTGCGCGATCCACTCAAGCAAAAGCAACTGTTAAAAGGCTTAGTACAGTTGTCTGAAGAAGGTGCTGTGCAAGTATTCCGCCCAATCGATACTAACGATTTAATTGTTGGCGCCGTGGGTGTGCTGCAGTTTGAAGTGGTTGTTGGACGTCTTAAGAGCGAATACAACGTTGAAGCCATTTACGAAGGTATCAGCGTTTCGACCGCTCGCTGGGTTTATTGCAAGGATGAGCGTAAGCTTGAAGAGTTCCGCCGCAAGTGTAGCCAAAACTTAGCACTCGATGGTGGTGATAACTTAACCTATATTGCGCCAACTATGGTCAACCTGAATCTTTCGATGGAAAGATATCCTGATATTGAGTTTGCGAAAACCCGCGAGCACTAATTAGGTCAGGTTCAAAATAGTGGTTGAAATGGCGGTGAATTCACCGCCATTTTTGTATCTAATGAAATCTAAAAACGGTTCTGGATGTGAATGATGGCGAATTGGATCACAAAAACATGGCAGGTTTATATTCAGTGGTGCGACCGCATGGGGCTGACACCTGAAAATCGTCGTTGTTGTATGCCACGCCTTGAAGATCCGCCATTAGCGATAAAATGCGCTAAAACGACAGCAGCTGATGAAACGGCATTGCCGCCTGAAGCGCATTCAAACGGTCAATCGACCGCAGAGTGAGGTATTTGCAGTGATTGATACCCACGCACATCTAGATTTTGCCGAGTTTGATCTTGACCGCGATACTGTAGTGCAGCGAATGCACAGTGTTGGGGTTAATAATCTGATTATTCCTGGCGTGTCCCCGCAACACTGGCACAAACAGCTCGCTGTTGCCGCACAATATCAAACCTATTTTGCCCTTGGCATCCATCCTTGGTTTTGCCCAGAGAATGTTGATGCAGGGATCTTAGCATTAACATCTAAAGTTGCCGCGTTGCTCGAATGTCCTCGTTTTGTTGCTATTGGTGAATGTGGCTTAGATAAACTTTATTCCGCTACTTGGCCGCAGCAGTTAGCGTTTTTTGAGGCGCAATTGACGTTAGCTAAATCCGTTAATCTGCCGGTGATTATTCATAGTGTTAAAGCGCATCCCGAGGTTTTGGCCTGTTTAAAAAAGTATCAATTGCCTAGAGGCGGTGTGATACATGCTTTTTCTGGCAGTGTTGAGATAGCACAGGAATATATTAAGTTAGGTTTTAAGTTGGGAATTGGTGGTTTGATTATGAATCCCAATGCCAAAAAATTACTCAAAACAGTCACTGAACTCCCACTCGAACACCTCATACTTGAGACTGACTCTCCGGCAATGACGCCGATAAATGTTACTGAAAAACGTAACCAACCCGCTAACCTTGTTCTTTTTATAGACAAAATCGCTACTTTGCAAAAAAAATCAAGTGTTCTAATATCAGAACACTTGATGTCGAATGCTATGCAACTGTTTGACCTTTAGTTGTTTTTAAATAAACAGGTGTAGGTCGCACTAGCATTCTCCACTAAGCGATTGAAATTAAACTCCAAAAATATGATCAAAACGACGATTTTCGACTTAGGCTCGGGTATAATCTGACTCGGAAATAGGTTGATTAACAACATAATTAAAAAGTGTTAACAATAGGGTGATGGTTAATGAATATATTGATGAGTTTAGTAGGGGTGGTCACCCTACTTGCGATAGGTTTCCTCCTATCGAATAACAAAAAAGCAATTAATTTGCGTACAGTGGGTGGCGCGTTAGCTATCCAAGCTGCTTTCGGTGGTTTTGTACTGTACGTTCCTGTTGGTAAAGACATTCTGAAAGGTATGTCTGATGCGGTTTCTAGCGTTATTGGTTACGCACAAAACGGTATCGGTTTCCTGTTTGGTGATTTAGCTAACTTCAAACTTGGCTTCATCTTCGCAGTAAACGTGTTACCCGTTATCGTGTTCTTCTCTTCTCTGATCGCGGTTCTATATTACTTAGGCGTTATGCAGTGGATCATCCGTATCATCGGTGGTGGTTTACAAAAAGCATTGGGCACAAGCCGTACAGAATCAATGTCAGCAACAGCTAACATCTTCGTGGGTCAAACTGAAGCTCCTCTGGTTGTTCGTCCATTCATCCCAACTATGACGCAGTCTGAACTGTTTGCGATCATGGTCGGTGGTTTGGCGTCAATCGCGGGTTCAGTATTGGCTGGTTACGCGCAGATGGGTGTACCTATCGAGTACTTAGTTGCCGCATCATTCATGGCAGCACCAGGTGGTCTATTAATGGCTAAACTGATGCACCCTGAAACTGAAGTTGCTAAAAATGACATGAGCGATTTGCCAGAAGATCCTGACAAACCAGCTAACGTGTTAGACGCAGCTGCAGCAGGTGCTTCATCTGGTATGCATTTAGCGTTAAACGTTGGCGCTATGTTGTTAGCCTTCGTTGGTTTGATCGCTATGATCAACGGTATCATCGGTGGTATCGGTGGTTGGGTGGGCATGCCTCAGTTAACACTTGAACTGATCCTCGGTTATGTGTTTATGCCTTTAGCATTCCTTATCGGCGTACCTTGGAATGAAGCATTAGTAGCAGGTTCTTTCATCGGTCAAAAGATCGTAGTTAACGAATTTGTTGCTTACTTAAACTTTGCTCCATACCTGAAAGACATCGCTGATGGCGGTATGGTAGTAGCTGAAACGGGTCTAGCAATGACTGACAGAACCAAAGCGATTATCTCCTTTGCTCTGTGTGGTTTCGCTAACTTGTCTTCAATCGCGATTCTGCTTGGTGGTTTAGGTGCTATGGCTCCTACTCGTCGCCATGATTTAGCTACAATGGGTATTCGTGCGGTTATCGCCGGCTCTTTAGCTAACTTAATGAGTGCGACACTTGCTGGTCTGTTCTTAGCTATGTAAGTTATTGAGCGGCAGTCGGGGGAAACCCCACTAACTGGGTCCTGACCATGCAGGGCAGGACCTAAGTTAATTCAACCATTTTCCAGTAGTGCCAGTAGTGATTCCTGTAGTGAATAGTTTCTCCAATTGAAAGATACAGAATGCAACCGAAATGTCGCTGTTATTCTGTCTTAAATGTCGCGGGAACAAGGTTAAGTTAATTAATCGTAATGCAGAAGTCGCGACTTTGTTCACAATTAAGAATTTTGTGTTTGTGATTTTACGCTAGATTATTGAGATTTTATTTAATCTAGGTAGAATGCGAGCGCCACAAAAAGAACGCTACCCTCGATGGTAGTAAACAAGATAAATGGGGTTGATGATGAAAAACGTTAAAACTTTAGCTTTAGCTGCTACAGCAGTAGCTGCAATCTCTGGCAACGCATTTGCCGCTGATCGTTCTGATATCTACGCAACAGATTACAAGTGGATGCAGTTCAACGCTATGTATGCAATTGATGAACACCCAATTGCTCCAGGTGCCGATGCAGAACATAACTACCTTGAAATGGAGTTTGGTGGCCGTAAAGGTGTTGTTGACCTATATGGTTATGTTGATGTTTTCAACTTAGCAAACAGCGGTTCTGGCGACAAAGTTGCTGGTGCAAGCAAAATGTTCATGAAATTTGCTCCACGTTTTTCACTGGATGCAATCACAGGATTAGATCTTTCTGTGGGTCCAATTCAAGAAGTGTACTTCTCTACTCTATTTAACTGGGGTGGTGGTGCAATTAAAGGTCAAAGCATTTCTTTTGATGTCGAGGATCATCCTGGTCCACAAAAAATCAATAACGCAGGCGATGTAAACATGTCGTTCTGGGGTATTGGTGCTGACGTTATGGTGCCTTGGTTAGGTAAAACTGGCATGAACTTATATGCTACTTACGATATCAATGCTAAGGATTGGAATGGTTACCAGTTTTCTGCTAACTGGTTCAAACCTTTCTACTTCTTTGATAACAAGAGCTTCCTGTCATTCCAAGGCTATGTTGATTATCAATTTGGCGCTGATGAAGTAAATGCCTATGACACAAATGGTGTTTATCAGAATACGACTTTTACCTCTAACGGTGGTAACGTGTTCTTTGGCCTATACTGGCATTCAGATAACTATGCTCTAGGTTATGGTCTGAAAGGCTTTAAAGATGTTTACCTGCTTAAAGACGGTGGCACTTTTGGTCTAGATACGACTGGTTGGGCGCATTACTTCACCGCTACTTACAAGTTCTAATTTCTTGTAATACTAGTTGCTTGTTGGAGCCGCATTATGCGGCTCCATCTTTGTTTTACCATGAGTCTTTATCTAAGCCTATTAGGCTAACAAGTGGGTTTATATAAAGGTTTGTGTTTTTCTCGCGCTAAAATGGATTTTTCGCGGAAAAGTAGGAGCAAGATTTTATTCGTATCCTCTCTTCCGGTCTTCAAGGATTCAAGTCGTGGTCACTTATAAGTTATTTTAAGTGTCAGGATGCCTATTGCTCTTTATGACTTAGGCAAGATTGAATACCTACAACAAGGTAGTTTGTACAAGCAAATTACTCGGCATCGCCTGAAGGCCCGGCCATAAAAATAATCAAAATAATGCCACCTCTTAAGCGTTGCTTTTATGCGACTGATTTCTATTCATTTAATTTTTATTTTGGAGAGCTATTATGACTGATTTAAAAAAAGCAGCACAACGCGCCATCGAGTTAATGGACTTAACGACTTTGAATGATGATGACACAGATCAAAAAGTGATCGACCTGTGCCACAAAGCGAAAACGGCTGCAGGCAATACTGCCGCTATCTGCATTTACCCACGTTTCATCCCGATTGCACGTAAGACACTCGATGAAATCGGTGCTGAAGATATCCAAATCGCCACAGTGACTAACTTCCCCCATGGCAACGATGACATCGCTATTGCCGTGCTAGAAACTCGTGCTGCCGTTGCCTATGGTGCAGACGAAGTTGACGTGGTATTCCCATACCGCGCACTGATGGAAGGCAATGAAACGATTGGTTTTGAATTAGTTAAAGCCTGTAAAGAAGCCTGTGGTGAAGTCTTGTTAAAAGTCATCATCGAATCTGGCGTGTTAGCTGATCCTGCGCTTATCCGCCGTGCATCTGAGCTTTCAATCGATGCGGGTGCTGACTTTATCAAAACTTCTACGGGTAAAGTGCCTGTAAACGCCACACTCGAAGCGGCTGAGATCATGTTAACTGTGATCAGCGAAAAGAATACCCAAGTAGGCTTCAAGCCTGCCGGTGGTGTGCGTGATGCTGCCCAAGCTGCTGAGTTCCTAGGTGTTGCAGAGCGTATTTTAGGTGCTGACTGGGTTTCACCGCGTACCTTTAGATTTGGTGCTTCAAGCTTACTCAACAGCTTGCTGCACACATTAGAACTGGCAGATGCGCCTAAGCCGACTCAAGGCTATTAATTGCAAACTATCGCTGATTAATACTATCTGCGTATAGCGAGCCTAATTAAGTGTGACCTAAATCTATTTGGTAAACTCAAAACTTCGATAGTATGAACTTGTAATATTGCTACAGTTTTGATGTTTCATTGCAAAGATAAGCACTAGCAACAGAGTTGTTAGTGCCTATCTTGGAGGCAGTATCATGTTTCTAGCTCAAGAGATTATTCGTAAAAAACGTAATGGTTTAGCGCTAAGTTCCGAAGAAATACAGTTCTTTGTTCAAGGTATCACTACCAACTCCGTATCTGAAGGTCAGATCGCCGCATTAGGCATGGCGGTGTATTTTAATGACATGAATATGGATGAAAGAATCGCTTTAACGACAGCGATGCGTGATTCTGGCACTGTGCTTAATTGGCAATCATTGGGACTCAACGGTCCTGTCATCGACAAACACAGCACTGGTGGTGTCGGCGATGTGATTAGTCTCATGCTTGGCCCTATGGCTGCGGCTTGTGGCGGTTATGTGCCTATGATTTCTGGGCGCGGCCTAGGTCATACTGGCGGCACGCTCGATAAGTTTGATGCCATTCCTGGTTACCAAACTGAGCCTTCAAGTGAATTGTTCCGCAAAGTGGTTAAAGACGTCGGTGTGGCGATTATTGGCCAAACAGGCGATCTCGTTCCTGCCGACAAACGTTTCTATTCTATCCGCGATAATACCGCCACCGTTGAATCTATTTCCCTCATCACAGCATCGATTCTGTCTAAGAAATTAGCCTGTAATTTAGATGCGCTAGCGATGGACGTAAAAGTTGGTAGCGGCGCCTTTATGCCAACCTATGAGGCATCGGAAGAATTAGCTCGCAGTATCGCCGCCGTTGCAAATGGCGCGGGTACTAAAACGACGGCTTTGCTTACCGATATGAATCAAGTGCTTGCATCTTGTGCTGGTAACGCGGTTGAAGTGAAAGAAGCCATCGACTTTTTAACGGGGGCTTACCGTAATCCGCGTTTATATGAAGTCACTATGGGTCTTTGCGCTGAGATGCTGCTTCTTGGCGGTCTTGCAAGCAATGAGGCCGACGCTCGCGCTAAACTGAATCGTGTACTCGATAATGGCCGCGCCGCAGAACTCTTTGGCAAGATGGTGTCGGGTCTTGGTGGTCCGGTCGATTTTGTTGAAAACTACAGTAAATACCTACCGCAATCGCAAATTATTCGCCCGGTTTTTGCCGATATGCAAGGTTATGCCTATAGCATGGATACCCGTGAATTAGGTTTAGCGGTTGTGACCTTAGGTGGCGGCCGCCGTAAGCCCGGTGATGCACTAGACTATAGTGTTGGCTTAACCCAAGTGTGTGCCCTAGGCGATAAAGTGGATTCATCGACGCCAATTGCCGTTATCCATGCACAGTCTGAAGCCGCCTTCGCGGAAGCGGAACTTGCGGTGAAAAAAGCGATTCACATTGGTGAAACCGCTCCAGAAAAAACACCTGAGATCTATGCCTATATTCGTGCATCGGATCTTTAAGGAAGAATTATGAAACGTACCATTATTATGATGTTGGACTCCTTTGGAGTCGGTGCTTCTGCTGATGCAGCAAGCTTTGGTGATGTCGGTTCCGATACTTTTGGTCATATTGCTAAAGCATGCGCCGAAGGTAAAGCCGATATTGGCCGTGAAGGTCCGCTGAAATTACCTAACTTAGCGCGCTTAGGTTTGGGTCATGCGGCGATGGAAAGCACGGGCGCCTTTGCACCCGGTTTTGGCGATAATGTTGAGCTGATTGGTGCTTATGGTCATGCGCAAGAGTTAAGTTCGGGTAAAGATACGCCGAGCGGTCACTGGGAAATGGCGGGCGTACCCGTACTATTCGAGTGGGGTTATTTCAGCGAACACCAAAATTCTTTCCCTAAAGAACTGACGGATAAGATTTTAGCTCGTGCGGGTCTGGATGGATTCTTAGGTAATTGCCATGCCTCAGGTACAACCATTTTAGAAGAGTTAGGCGAAGAGCACATGCGCTCTGGCAAGCCTATTTTCTACACCTCTGCTGATTCAGTATTCCAAATCGCTTGTCATGAAGAAACCTTCGGTTTAGACAATCTCTATCGTCTTTGCGAAATAACCCGTGAAGAGTTAGAGCCTTACAACATAGGTCGCGTCATTGCCCGTCCATTTGATGGTACTGGTCCAAGTGATTTTGCCCGTACCGGCAATCGTAAGGATTATTCGCTCGCGCCACCTGCAAAAACTGTACTCGATAAGCTGAAAGAGGCTGGCGGTGAAGTGGTGAGTGTAGGCAAGATTGCCGACATTTATGCTTACTGTGGTATCACTAAAAAAGTGAAGGCGAACGGCTTAGAAGCACTTTTCGATGCGACCTTAGCCGAAGTGAAATCTGCGGGTGATAACACTATAGTGTTTACTAACTTCGTGGATTTCGACTCGCACTACGGTCATCGCCGTGATGTGGCAGGTTATGCCAAAGGGTTAGAATATTTCGATGCCCGTTTACCTGAAATGCTCGTATTATTGGGTGAAGATGATCTGCTGATTTTAACCGCGGATCACGGCTGCGACCCAACATGGCAAGGCACAGATCATACCCGTGAATATGTGCCAGTATTAGCTTTTGGCGCTGGATTGAAAGCCGGTTCTCTGGGGCGCCGTAATAGCTTTGCCGATATCGGCCAATCTATTGCAAGCCACTTTAAGCTTGAACCTATGGCCTATGGCGAATCGTTCCTTTAGGCAAATTAGCATTTATTTCGATTTGGCGGCTGACATTTGCCGCCAGTAAACAAAGACTTAAGTCTTAATAAAATAAACAGGGGTTATTTCGATGGCAACACCACACATTAATGCTGTAGAGGGCGCATTCGCTGAGACAATGCTGTTTCCAGGCGATCCATTACGTGCAAAATATATTGCTGAAACATTCTTAGAAAATGTTGAGCAAGTGACTGATGTTCGAAACATGCTAGGTTTTACTGGTACTTACAAAGGTAAGCGTATTTCAGTTATGGGTTCTGGCATGGGTATTCCTTCATGCTCTATCTATGCAACTGAATTAATTCGTGATTACGGCGTTAAAAACCTAATCCGTGTGGGTACTTGTGGTGCGATCAGCACTGACGTTAAAGTACGTGACGTGATCATCGGTATGGGTGCATGTACTGACTCAGCGGTTAACCGTTTACGTTTCAAAGGCCAAGATTTCGCCGCTATCGCTAACTATGAGCTGATGAATGCGGTTATCGAGTCTGCGAAAGTTCGTGGTACTAAAATTCGCGTAGGTAACATTTTCTCTGCGGACCTGTTCTACACTCCTGATCCACAAATGTTCGACGTGATGGAGAAAATGGGCGTATTAGGCGTAGAAATGGAAGCGGCTGGTTTGTATGGCGTTGCCCATGAGTTTGGTGCACGTGCCCTGTGCGTTGTGACTGTATCTGACCACATCCGCACCGGTGAAAAGACTTCTGCAGAAGAACGTCAAACCACATTCAATGACATGATCATCATGACATTAGAAGCAGCTATTACACTGTAACTGTTATTCTGTAAGAGTGTGCTACTGAAAAAAGGGTTCGCAATGCGAACCTTTTTTTATGTCAATTTTTAGCGGCTTTTCTATTCGACTTTGTTATTTATGGCTTGGTTATTTGAAATTGTTTATTGCTTATCTAAAGCCAAGCTTTCAATAGATTAGCGATTTATCCTATCTATTGGGATAACTATTAACCTGTGGAATCTGTGTCGAGGTCGCTTGGTTCACTAGGGGTTTTTGGTGTTGAGGGTTCGGCTACCACGGCTGTTGCTTTCGTCGCCTGTTTTACTCGGCGGACACTTTTCACTTTAGGTTTAACCTTTGCAGGTGTTGCTTGTTCCGCATCGTTTGTCGCGTTTTCAACTGCAGTACTATCCTGTAACTCTAATAATTTTTCTGACGTTTTTTCGGCCTTAGTTTGCACGCTGGTCTGAGTGAGCTTATCGACATTTGTCTCTGTTACTGCTTTTGGCGCCTTAGTGGATTTAGCCGCTTTCTCTTGTGGGTGATCAGTGGTCGACACTGGTTGATCTTCGGTTATCACTTGCGCTGATCCATCACTCGCACTTGCAGATGGCTCTTCAGCTGAGGATTTTTTCTTAGATTTTTTCGGAGATTGACGCAATTTAACCCGAAAGCGGCGGCGGTCAAAATCGGCGCGTTTGAAAGACAAAGAGCGCGAAAGCAACATACCAATCAAGCCTGCAACCAGCAGCATGATATGTTGTTGTTCCATGTTTAAGTTGTGGGCTTCTTTGATTTCGTTGAAAAACAGCTTGGTATCGAGCCTGACTTCGACATAACCTAGATTTTTCCCTTCTTGGATCACAGGCTCAACATAGGGAGGATATTT
The DNA here is from genome assembly GCF_031932105.1 of Shewanella sp. SP1S1-7. NCBI lineage: Bacteria > Pseudomonadati > Pseudomonadota > Gammaproteobacteria > Alteromonadales > Shewanellaceae > Shewanella > Shewanella sp. SP1S1-7. Next base: position 26,357 of record NZ_JAUOEU010000016.1, on the reverse strand, counting down.
GCTTAGTAGCAAATTCATTTCTTCCGAGTCAGGATCGACAACATCCTTAGTGATACTTTGGGCGAAAGATAACCGCATGCCTTGGTCGCTGAAGATAGCCGCAGACATCACCTTAGGATCTTCCACTAAAGCACTGGCGAGCCATTGCAACTGCTCATCATTTTGCAGTTGTAGCGCGGGCGCTGCACCATAAGCGGTTTGCTGTACCAGTAATCTGGCCATCTTTTGAGTTTGGGACTTTAGAAGCAGCTGACCTTGTAGTAGGCTTGTCTGCCACAATTGTACTAAGCCGAATATCAAGGCGAAGGCGGCGGCAATTTGGATCAGTCTACTGATTTTATGGCTTTTCTTTAGCCCTTTAAGATATAACACTTTGACCCTTAAAATGTAGAGCGCTTGCCTAATCATAATTGATTCTGAGTGAGCCCGATAGTTGGAGAATTTAAGTCCGATGGAAAGCTTGAACCAAGATGCGCTTTTTTTGTGGTTAGTCTCTGACCATTCCCCAAGGTTTGAACGCCAAGGGCAAGTGTTTGAACGTTATCAAGAGTCAGCAAACCCCGCTGGTGTTTTGCGTTTGCGGGTTATCTATCAAGATACGTTAGCGCAGGCAGCGATATCGGCCTGGATTGCGGCATTACCTTCGTCTGATGTTATCGGTATTGCCCATATCAAACGCCAAGTTGGCTTACATTGCATCGAGTTGGCGCTGGTGAATGTGCCTTCTCAGGCACAGTTAGCGGCGTTCCCTCAGTCTTTGGCTGAACTGCATGTGCTCCATGTTGATTTGCCTCGCTTGCATCATCCCGGCTTATTAGTGATGGACATGGATTCCACGGCGATTCAGATTGAATGCATTGATGAATTAGCGGCCATGGCGGGCGTTGGCGAGCGCGTGGCGGCGATTACTGAACGTGCTATGCAAGGCGAGCTGGATTTTGAACAGAGTCTGCGTCAGCGCGTGGCGCAGCTTAAGGGCGCTGATGCCAGTATTATCACGACTTTGTGCGATAACTTGCCTTTAATGCCAGGGCTTGAGTCCATGCTTTTGGAGCTTAAATCCCATGGCTGGCGCTTAGTGGTGGCATCTGGCGGTTTTACCCCTTTTGTGGGCCATTTAAAGCAGCTGTTAAGCCTAGATGCGGCCTTTGCTAATGAGTTAGTCATCACTGATGGCAAACTCGCGGGTGAAGTGACGGGTAAAGTGGTGGACGCGCAGTTTAAGGCGGATGTGGTTGAGCGTTGCAGTGAGCAGTGGGACATTCCAAAAGGCCAAAGAGTTGCTATCGGTGATGGTGCGAATGATATCCCTATGGTTATGGCGGCGGATTTTGGTATCGCTTTCCATGCCAAACCTAAGCTGGCAGCTGTGGCGGATGCGAATATTCGCCATCTTGACCTGCGCGTTTTACCTTATCTGTTGCAAATCTAGGTTATTCATTTATTTGAAATTTGAGTCGAGATGAAAATCTAAGTAAGGACAGAGTTAGAGTAATGACTCTTGTCTTTTATCGATGAACTGGTAGTTTAGGGAGATTGATAAACTACCAGTGACTCATTTTGACTCAGCTCGCCCAAGGCTCAATTTCGACCATTTCACAGTCTTCAATCTACCTGCCGTACCGCGATGGACAGCTGCATCTACGGCAGTTATTACCGTCGGCGCCTGACTTTTCAAAGACACCTATTCTCATGCTCCATGGCGCCATGTCTAATGGTCGGGTGTTCTATAGCCAAAGTGGCCGTGGCCTAGGTTGTTTTTTGGCTAAGGCGGGATTTGTGGTGTATGTGCTGGATACTGCTGGCAGAGGGCTCAGCTTGCCGAAAATCGATCGTGATTTTACCTTAGGGCAAGGTGAAGTGATCCGCGAGCAATTACCTTTAGTGCAGCAGGCCATTCTCTATTTACATCAAAAAGCCTGCCAAGAACAGACGGCTCAAGATGATCGCAAAGCCGTGGCGCCTTCGCAGGTGCATTGGTGCGCCCATTCATGGGGCGGGGTATTAATGGCGAGCAGTCTGGTCCGTTATCCTGAGTTACAACAAAGCGTTCGTTCGTTAGTCACCTTCGGTAGCAAGCGGACGATTCGGGTTAAGTCCTTCAAAAAGTGGTTGATGGTCGATGTCTTTTGGAACCGTCTAGCGCCAGGCTTAGCGATGGGCCAAGGTTATCTTGCTGCCGATAAGCTGCGCATCGGTATGGATAATGAGAGCCGCGCCTCTTTAGTTCAAAGTATCGATTGGGTGCAGGGTGATTGGATCGATCACGACGATGGATTTGATTATGCGAAAGCGGCAAAGCGCGCTGATTGGCCACCGGCTTGGTTTATCTCAGGGCTAAACGATACTGTGCTTGGGCATCCTGAAGATGTGGCGGATATGGTCGCAGAGTGTGGCTTTAAACGAGTTAAATCAACGCTTCTTTCTAAGGAGAATGGCTTTAAGCATGACTATGGTCATGCCGATATGCTGACGCATTTAGATGCCACCAGCGATCATTTTCCCAAAATTAGTGATTGGTATTTAAGTTTTGATTTGGCGGTGTTAAATGGTTAAGACTGTTTTTTGTGGAGTACTGGGTATCTTAATTCAACCTCTTGGGTGATATCCAAGAGTTCACCGACGCCAATCACTCGCCATAGTTGTTCTTCTAACTGTTTGGCTTTATGGTTTGCATGAATATTAATGTATTCCAACTCGCGGCGCAGGTAACTCATATCTGGCTTCTCTGTTGCGCCACGGTAAATGCGTAGGGCGAGGAATCGGCCTACTGCTTTGCTCTGATTGATAAAGGTTATCTGAGCATCAACTTCACCGACTTCCGTGGCGGGAGTACACTTTAAAAAGATTTTGCCACGTGATTGACGGATCAATTGAACAAACACTTCAATAAAATCCATATCTTGCTGGGGTTTCATCTGGCGAATAGGTTCGAGAATATCCCGTTTAAAGAAACCGTCTTTTAGCAGCGGCGCTAAATTATATTGCAGGGTATCTGAGGTGCCCGCAGCAAAAATATCGCTGATCTCATCTTGTCGCGTACCGACGCCTAAACACGCGACTTGGGCCGATTTTGTCGTTTTTTCAACAAAGTAGGGCACAGAATGCAGATCATGCATCAAAATGTTTTTTAAACCATCGGCAAGTTCATTAGCCTCACTATTGTTCTCGGTCAGTTGTTCTAGCTTTTCCTTATTATGGGCAATGAGTTTATTTAAAAACTCCACCCCCACATGGGGGGTATGGCCCATGACTGCGGTTAAATGCAGTGTCACGCCATTCTTGCGGGTGCGCACTAAACGGTAGGGGAGGTTATCTAGCTGTGTTTTTCCTGCAATAGTTTGTAGTTTGGGAAAGCTTAATAGTAGTGGTTTATTCGATGAGAAATCTGTCGGATTATCTAAGGTTAATTGCATGCCGCGGCTAGAAATATCTAAGGTAATGCCCGTTGCTTTTAGCTTGTCTTGCGTCACGTTGACTAAGGTTTTAAAGGCGAAACGAGCCTCTTGGCGTCGCTCGCTAAATTGCATGGAAACTAACTTAATTTGATTGGTGGTTAATCGTTGTTGACCAAAGGTTTTAAGGGCATTGGCATTACTGCTGTCTTGCCAAGCTTTGTAATGCCCTCTGGCATCTTCATTGCTGATATCAATGAGCTGCAGTAAATGACTAAACTGCGATAACTGCTGTTCGACCAGCGGGCTGAATTTAGCCTCATCGCCCGGCAGGGTTGCGCGGCCATAGCCTTTATCATGATAAATTTTATCTTGGGTGACTTTAAAGATCCGCCAGCTAGGTTTGGTCGACGCAAAGCCTAAAAATAAAGGCATCATGCCCTTAGCTTTAAGCTCGGCTAAGGTGGCAGAGTAAAAATATAAGCAGCCTTGGGCGTTATAGGTAAAACTAAAAAATAGCCCGTGATCGGGATTCTCTGGATGACTCAGTAGTGCCGATACTCGGGTTGGCGTCAACATGGCTGGTAACTGGCTGACATCATTCTCATCTTGAAAATAATGCACTATCTGTTGGTTGTCACGGCTGAGTAGCATGTGACTCAAACCTTGGGTTTGAGTATTGAAATACAAAGGTAAGTGAGGCAGGTGGGGTAAATAATGGCGTTCAAATCCTAGTCCTGTTGCACTAACTATCACATCATTGACATCTACCTTGTAACGCAGTTTATAGCCGCGGATTAAATTGCCGAGCATTTCACTTAAGGCTTCGCTGCCACCAAGGCGTTTGAGTCTTAGCCAAATATATTCGCCATTGGTTTGGCTATCGACAATCTGATAATCCACTCCTAGCTGGAGATCTGGATAGTAAAACTCTTCACTGAGTTCCAGTAACTTAACTTTGAGTGGTTGGTCGAGATCGAAGGGATGATTGGCTGCAAGACGAATACGGGCGCCGCCGATAGATAAATCTGCCGTGATCCCTGGCACTTCACCGCGACCCGTTTGTGATGCCGCAATGCGAATACTGTAATTCATCCGTTCTTCGGCGCGGTTGAAATAGCTGCCTAATACTACGCCTGGCACCATAAAAGGTTCTGGCTCGGCGGCTTCAATCTGAGTCACACCTTGGCGTAATTTTACCCGACGCTGTTGATGGGCATTGAGCACATATTCATACACACCTAAGGTATATTGGTTGCGAAACAGTGACATGGCCTCATGCATACTGCTTTTGGCTGGCTCATCTAAAAAATGTCGCTGTTGACCTAACATGACTTCAGTACAAGGAAGCTCTGATTTATCCCTGAGATCGATAATTCGGGTGCAAGGCGAAGCCAAACGACTCAATTCCATTTTCACAAGAAAACGGGTCGAATTGGTTTCATCTATCGTCAGCTGCTGAAAAATCTCTTGGAAGTTAGGTTCCATGAGTAACGGCTTGAGCTGTTCGATGAGTGCACTGTGGTTATCTAGACTCATGTAGGGTTCTTTTCTAATGCTGATTTTATGCCGTGCTGTGTTAGTCTTATGTCGGCAGTATTCATCGTTACTTAAATTGATTTTATACAGATTTTAATAAGTTATGGCAAAGAATAAAACAGCGTACGTATGTAATGAGTGTGGACAAGACTTTCCCCGTTGGCAAGGTCAATGTAGTGCTTGTCAGGAATGGAATACGATTACTGAGGTCAGGCTCGGTGCGGCTTCTCCTGGGCGCAGCACTAAGTTTGTCGGTTACGCTGGTGCGAGCAGCAATGAAGTGAAGACATTAGATCAAATCGATCTCAATGCTCTGCCGCGAATATTGAGTCATTTCGGGGAGTTAGATCGAGTGCTCGGTGGCGGGATAGTGCCAGGTTCTGCCATTTTGATTGGCGGTCATCCAGGCGCGGGTAAGAGTACGCTTTTATTGCAAACCTTGTGTCATCTGGCCGAGCAAATGCCTGCACTGTATGTCACGGGTGAAGAGTCCTTGCAGCAAGTGGCCATGCGTGCCCATCGCCTTGGTTTACCAACCAATAAACTGCGGATGTTGTCTGAAACCAGCGTTGAGCAAATTTGCGAAGTTGCCCTAAAAGAATTACCCAAAGTCATAGTGGTCGATTCGATTCAAGTGATGCACATGAGCGATGTGGCATCGAGCCCAGGCAGTGTGTCGCAGGTCCGTGAATCCGCTTCTTACTTAACGCGTTTTGCGAAAGAAAATGGCATTGCCGTGATTATGGTCGGCCATGTGACCAAAGATGGTAGTCTGGCTGGGCCCAAGGTATTGGAGCATTGTATTGACTGTTCAGTGATGTTCGAAGGCGATAGTGATAGTCGTTACCGCACCTTGCGTTCCCACAAAAACCGTTTCGGTGCGATCAACGAGTTAGGCGTATTTGCCATGACAGAGCGCGGCTTAAAAGAAGTCGCCAATCCTTCGGCAATTTTCCTTTCCCGTGGTGAAGAAGAATCTTCTGGCTCGCTTGTTATGGTGGTCTGGGAAGGTACGCGGCCGCTACTGGTGGAACTGCAAGTGTTGGTGGATAACTCGGCCATGTCTAACCCCCGGCGCGTAGCTGTGGGTATGGATGCCAACCGTTTAGCTATGTTGCTTGCCGTGATGCACCGCCACGGTGGTTTACAGATGTCGGATCAGGATGTATTTGTGAACGTGGTGGGCGGCGTGAAAGTGACAGAAACCAGTGCCGACTTAACGTTACTCTTGGCTATGGTATCGAGTTTTCGCGGGGATATTTTGCCCAGCGATTTAGTCGCCTTTGGTGAAGTGGGGCTATCTGGCGAAATTCGGCCTGTGCCCAATGGCCAAGAGCGATTAGTTGAAGCCGCTAAACATGGTTTTAAGCGCGCCATAGTGCCAAAGGCCAATGTGCCGAAAAAGCCTCCTGCGGGAATGGAGGTCGTGGGTGTGTCTAAGTTATCCGAAGCGCTAGAAGCGATTTAACATCAAATGCTCGCGAGTGAGATTAATGTCAGCAAGCAAAACAGCGCCATTAGGCGCTGTTTGTGTTTATGAGCGAGTGTTTTAATCTGTGATATTGTGTTTTTCGATAAACAACATAAGTTCGCGATTCAGCAAGGAAGCATCGCCTAAGTTAAGCTCCACCATACGTTTTAGGTGGCTGATACTGTCGACGTCGATAAAGTTACACTTCAAGCCTAATTGGGCATTTTTTTGATGGACCAACTCAGTTTCCATACGGATCTCGATGTCAGATTCGGGCAAGATAAAGCTGAGGGTAATAGCATCACCCGAGTGAATAAAATTTTGCGGCTCTTCGACCAGGGCACCATTTAGACTCAAATCGAGAATGGTTGTCTCCCACTGTGCGACACCTTGTTGTAGATGTGCATTCGTGGCAAATAGAATCCGCGAAAACTTGCGCCTTTCGTCCATACCCAATCCTTTTTCTTTCATAGTGAGCTAAGTGTAGTCCCATCAGTGTCCCTAAGCATATGTCATATTGATGTGACTGTAAAAGCAGAGCAATTTTTTGTTCAATAAAGCTACCGAGATCGCATATTTAACCTTTCACGCATATGCAAATATGAAAAAGTATGAATAATTCACGTAAGTAAAATAAGAGAAATTGAAAATGGCTTACAGTGTGCTGGTTGTCGACGATGAAGCGGTTATCCGTGCGCGATTAAAGGGATATTTTGAAAAGGAAGGTTATCGCGTCGTTGAGGCGGCCGATGGCGAGCAAATGTGGTACGAGTTTAATCGCCAACATATCGATTTGATCATGCTAGATATCAATTTGCCCGGTGTCGATGGTTTGAGCTTGACCCGTGAGCTACGCAGCCGCTCCCATGTGGGCATCATTCTGGTCTCAGGGCGGGATGAATCTATCGACAAAATCGTTGGTCTCGAAATGGGCGCCGATGATTATGTGACTAAACCTTTCGAGCTGAGGGAGTTGCTGGTTAGGGTTAAAAACCTTCTATGGCGGATTTCCCTTGTGAAGCAAGCCGAGCTGGCGGTCGCCGAAGAATTATCCCAACCGGACGATGTGTTAAGTTTCGAAGGTTATCAACTCGAACTCAACAGCCGTAAATTACGCCATGGCGATGTGTTGATCAAACTCACCAAAGCGGAATTTGAGTTACTGGTCGCATTTGCTCTGCATCCGCAGCAAGTCTTATCCCGTGAGCGTTTAATGCAGCAAACCAGTCACCGTAATCTGGATGTCAATGACAGAACCATAGATGTGATCATTCGCCGTCTTCGCAATAAACTCGACACTGAATTGTTTGTCACTGTTCATGGGGAAGGTTATTTATTTGCCGCTAAAGTGGACGATTAATGCGAGTGAGGTCGCACTTGGTACAGAGGGTAAAAGTCGGCCTCCGCTAGACTGAAATCTAATTGAGACAAAGTGTTAGAGGATGATGTTCGCTTGATGATCGCAGGGCCTATATCGCCAAATGGCTGAGCGCCTTCGAGTTGTTTCACTGTAACATCAATGGCGAGTTTTCCCTGTAATACGACTAGATCATCATTACTGTAGATGACTTTTTCCCGTTTGAGCCCACGCACAATGGCGGGGGATAAGTAACTGCTTACTAGCTTGACTCTGTTACTTAATCCCTTTTGTTTCAAGGTACTAATGGCGGCCTCAATCGCCACTGCGCTGCCGAGAATATAATCTGGCTGCTGAGCTTTAAGCAGCATCTGCAACTGGTCACGATACAAATTGCGATTATTATCGGCGTGCTGAATGGCACTAATCTTGACTTGGCTCCCTTCAAGCGCCTGACGTATACCTTGCTCAACTAAATCTGTGCCACCTAGGTTTTCCGGTCCGGCTAAGAGTGCCAAATTTGCCGTTTGTTGCGGATGTTGTGATGATGCATCGGCTTTGATGAAGTTACCCGCCAGTAGCCCCATTTGATACCAGTTGACGCCAATATGAGTTTTGACTTGGTCGCTATTAAGTTTATTGACTAGGGCTAGCACGGGTTTAGTCAGTGGCGCGGTAAATTGGGCAAGTAAATTAGGGCTGACTGAGCCCAGTAAGATGGCATCATAGTCGCCTTGCATACAGCTTTGCAGCTGAGCCAGTTGCTTATCTATATGGTAATAACTGCCAGCTTCGAAGAGATCGAGTGAGACGCCAAGGGTTTTCGCATGTTGGATCAGTCCATAATCAATGCCAATCCAGTAGGCATCTTTGAGGTGTGGCACTAGGGCGCAAATCCGCCAAGGCTGTTGGGCTTTTGTCAGCGGTAAGTAGTTTAATGTTTGGGATTGCTGGATTTTGACATTGAATGGCGTGCGCTGCTCTAATGGCCAAGTGAGGGGGTCACTTGTCGCATAGCCTGAAAACACGAGGCCAAATGTGGCGAGTGTGAACCATCGTTGCCAATATTTTCGCATCATCCCGTATTATCCGCTAAGCATAATCTTGGGTGGCATTGTAACAGTTTAAGGAAGATGTGTGGCTCCTTTATCTTTATCGCGAACCAGTTTAACCGGTCGATTAATGCTCGCCTTCAGTGTGTTAGGCGTATTGTTGATGCTGCTTGTTAGCTTAGGCAGCTTAAGTCTGCATTGGTTAAAACAGGCCGACAGTTACTTGTACGAAGAGTCGCTCCCCGCATCCCAAGCGGCAAGGCAGCTAGTACAAGCTTCTAATGCTTTGTCCGATGGTGTGCAGCAGTTAGGGCGGGTAGAAGATGAACGACAACGGGAGTTTATTGGTCGTAAACTGAGCCTTGAAAGTGTCAATATGTTTAATGGCATCAAAACCTTAACCATATTGGATGTCGACGAAGGCCAAAATCTGAACCTGCTGGCCGAACAAATCATCAGCCAATTAACTTTACTTGGCAAAAGTGTGGGTCGGCGTTTGACCATGGGCGATGAATTGCAGCTGAAGGCCCATGAATTGTCCATTGCAGCAGGACATGCCTCCGAATTACTTCAATCTGAGCTCGCCGTGGTGAATTCTGCCATTTTGGCGAAGTTGAGTCAGGCCTATCCAGATATGGCAGGGGCGAAGCGCAGCGGCCGATTGCTCGACGATGTGATTGAGGGCGAACTTGATATTCAAGAGCAGCTCAATCGTGCCCTTAAGTTAGTTCATCAAATTGCCTTGTTAAGTCAGTTATTTGAATCCTCCGAATTGCAGTCAGAATTGCAATTAAGTGTGCCGAATTTGCTGGCGACGTTTGCAAGCACGAATCCTTCCCCGAGTTTTACGCTTCCTGAGCCTGAGATAGCGACGGCAATGGACAGGGCGCTTGCCCATAAGACGGATTCAGCGCTTGCTTCGAGTGACATCAATATCGATTTGATGGCACTCGATAATGTGCCCGAGATAATTCGCGATCCGGGGCGTTTGCAGGCGTTAAAAACCGAATTAGCAGTGTTAGCGCACACACCACAAATCATTAAATTACAGCGGGAATTAAGCCAAACACTGCAGCAGCAACAGCGTCAGCAGCAAGAGTTAGCCGAAAAACTCTATGGACTTAATACGCTGGTGGATAGAGCTCTAAATCAACAGCAACAACAGGCTGAATTAGCACGTAGTGATTATCTACACCAATTGTCCCTTGCTAGGCTTGGGCTTTGGGGCACAGGTGCCTTGATGTTTGTGGTGATTGGCTTTGTGATCTATCGAGTGATTTATCGCGGTATCGCCCTTAGGTTAAATCAGGCGACCGAAGCCATGTCCCGCTTGAGTTTAGGTGACACGGACGTGAGTTTAGAGGCCCACGGGGATGATGAACTGACTGCGATGGCAAATGCTATCGAAGCCTTCAAGCGTAAAACTGCCCATAATCTTAAATTACAGGCTGATTTACGTCAGGTGGCAGATGAGTTGACCGAGCATAAAAAGGCGTTGGAGCAAACGGTTGCTGCCCGTACGCAAGAGCTGGCCGATACCAATAATCGCCTCGATGCCGAAGCCAAGGGCCATGCTAAAGCAAGGCAAATAGCTGAAGAGGCGAGTCAGGCAAAATCCCAATTCCTTGCGACCATGAGCCACGAAATTCGTACGCCGCTCAATGGTTTACTCGGTACATTAACCTTGCTCGGTCACAGTGATCTACCGCCAGCGCAGCAGCAAATGTTAGCGCTATCGCAATATAGCGGCACTTTATTACAAACCGTGTTGAACGACATTTTGGATTTTTCGCGCCTTGAACAAGGGAAACTCAGCCACGAGCCAAGGCCAACCGATATCAATAGCTTGCTCGATGAAGTGCTGGCGATCATGGTTGCGGGTGCAAATTTAGCTGGGCTCAGCCTCAAAATGAACAAGCCTAAGTTACCAAGCTGCATCAATATCGATGGGCCTAAGTTGCGCCAAGTATTGTTCAACCTAATCGGCAATGGCATTAAATTTACGCAAGAGGGCTGCGTGACGCTAACTGTTAGTCTGCAAGGCACCCAATTGTCCTTCGTCGTGCAGGACACGGGCGTTGGTATTGTGCCTGCGGCACTCGATAAATTGTTTATGCCCTACAGTGCTTTACCTAATCAAGGTCGCAGTCGCGGCACGGGTTTAGGGCTCGCCATTTGTAAGCAATTGGTTGAGTTAATGGATGCTAGCGGCCGCGGGATTTGGGTTAAAAGTCAGCCAGGAAAAGGCAGTGAGTTTGGTTTTGAACTGGCCTTTAATGAATGCGATATGACCTATGTCAAAGCGGTAACAGAGAGGGTATTAGTGCCTACTCGCCAAGTGCTGGTGGTAGAAGACAATAAAGTGAATGCTATGGTGGCGCAGGGATTTTTAGCGCACTTAGGTCACAAGTCAGTTCTTGCTGTCAGTTGCCAACAGGCGCTTGAATTTGTTGAGTCTAGCGGCGTGGTTTTCGATGCTGTGATGCTGGATATTCAGCTCAGTGATGGCACTGGAATCGATTTATTGCCGCAGTTAAAAATGTTGATTGCCAATCCTAGTGTGAAATTTGCAGCCTTTACCGCCCAAATGCAGAGCGAGGATTTACAGCATTACCGCGAGGCAGGATTTGATGCTGTATTGGCTAAGCCCCTAAGTCTACAAACCCTTACAGAATGGCTTGGTGTTGCGGTTTCTCCCTTGTCGGCATCCATTTCATCATCGACTGTTAATGACCTGTTGTCTGCGCCGCCTCAAGTCACAACGGAAGCTAAGATTGCAACGACAATAGCGGATGTCGATGATGAGCCGTTATTAGATCTCAAGCAGTTAGCGCAGGATAAGGACGTACTCGGCAGCGAAGCTATGATGTCTATGCTCGATCTTTTTAGTGATTCGAGTCGTGAGCAGCTTGCCAAACTGTCTCTAGCTAATCCCAAGGAAGAGGTAGCCAAATTGCTGCACGGGCTTAAGGGCAGCAGTGCCAGTATGGGATTGATAGCGTTAGCTAAATTATGTAAGGAGTTAGAGCTGGCGCTAAAAGCCAGTGCAAATAACGCGTTGGAGCTTAGTGAATTTCAGCGGCTTGAGTCTTGCCGGCAGGCATCTATTGTCGCCTTGAGCCAATGGTTAGCTGCACAAAACGACTGAACTTGCCTGCTCATAAACCCATTGGATAGCGTTAGTCTAAAGATAAGTCGCTCTAGAACGTTTAGCTAATCACCGCCTCAGCGGGTTCAAGCTGTGCGATATCTTGCTTCACCCACGCTAGGGTGAGTGTGGCAACTGCACTATAAAAACCGTTTTTGTCGCATTGAGTGAGTTGGTTAATAAATTTTGCTAACCAGGAGTCGACGCAGGTTTGCAAAAAGCTTAATTGGACACTGTCTTCACTGTGACAACATAAGTGCGCCATATAGGCGAGCATCACGGCCAAATGGTCGGCGGGCTCAGGGAAATGACTCTGCACTTGCAGTTTACTCTGGTGTAAAAATTCACTCATCTGCTGATGTTGCTGACCAAATAGCAGAGGTTCATCCTCACCATTTAAATACAGGCTAGCATAGGGTGAAGCGCTGTGTTTGGTGCCAACGAGAAATAAGCCGCAGTAATCCGCCGCGAGTTCGAGTAACGTCTCATCGCTTTTTATCCCATTGAGCGTGCAGCGAATTTTATCCACTGACTGAGTGAGCTTAGCCTCTAGGCTAAGCTGTTCCCAGAATTGCTGCGCCGCTTCGCTGGTGAGTTCCTTAAGTCTTTGCTCGTCAACTTCGCGGGCAAACAGTGATGATAACAGCTGATAAACCAAGGCTCTGGCGTGGTTGATATCGACTTGACTCATTGTATATTCCTCAACACGCCCTAGTTTTGGCGCTAAGATTGGATGCTGAGACGCGCCGCGTTCGGCGCATCCAGCGTTTCGGTTCTAAAGTTAGATTTCGACTTCGATAGGGCCATCGAAGGAGCTGACCTTAGGCACTTTGCCTTGGTATTTCTCAAACTCGACTAAGCAAGTATAGGCTGAGCAAGCTTGGGCAAGTTTAGAGGTGCCTATGTCTAAAGTGAGGGTGTTAGGATCGCCATAACTGCACAGGGCGCCGACTTCTGCCCCACCTTCAGTGCTACCATCTTTACCTACTGGCCCATACCATGCGCCTTCGTGAATCCGCACAATACCAGTAGGGAAGTTGTCCGATATCACAGCACCTGCCAACAGTTGGCCACGGTCGTTAAAGACTCGCACTATATCGCCATCTTTGATGCCGCGCGCTTTTGCGTCGACAGGGCTGATATACACAGGCTCACGGCCATTGACTGCGTAGGTCTCGCGGTATTCTCGCGACTCACACATTTGCGAGTGTAAGCGCTTGTCTGGGTGGCATGACTGCAACCAAATCGGATGCTTGTCAGAGCCAGGGCCGCCATGGCTACGCTCGGTTTTCTCCATCCAAGTTGGGTGACCTTTACAGTCATCGTAACCGAATTGATCAATCTTACGGCTAAAGATTTCAATCAAACCTGAAGGCGTGCCTAGTGGATTGATTTCAGGATCGTTTCTAAAGTCTGCATGGCGCGTCCAGACTTCACCGTCACCAAAATGCACATAACCTTGTTTCCAGAAAGTCGCAAAGTCAGGCATCTCAAACTTGCCCGCGTTGGCGGCTTTACATTCGTTATAGAGGGTTTCTAACCACTCCATTTCGCCCATGTTACGGGTGTATTCTTTCTCTTTGCCGAGTACGGCGGCAAAGCGAGTGAAAATTTCAAAATCCGACAAGCTATCAAACAGTGGCTCAACCATCTTTTGCATGGCTAAAATACCGCGGTTAGCATAAGCGCCGTAAACGTCGATATCGTTGCGCTCATAGGTAGTACAAGCGGGCAGTACGATATCCGAGAAGCGGCAAGTTGCCGTCCAGTTCACATCAACAGTGACCACACACTCAAGCTTATGGAAGGCTTGCTTCATACGGTTTCTGTCTTGGTGATGGTTCCAAGGATTATTACCCGAGAAAATCATCATCTTGATATCGGGATAAACCACTTTCGAGCCGTTAGCATCAATGGTTTTTCCGGGTTCGAGAATCGCATCAATCCAGCGGGCAACCGGAATTGTGCTACTCGCGCCCTTGAAGTCTGAGCTATCAAATAGTGGCTTTTGATTTTCGTCCAAGTTACGGGGGAAAGCACCTGGCGCCGCGGCACCCGATGAAGGCACGCCGATACTCGAGTAGTGGTGACCATAACTGATGCCACCACCGGGTAGCCCGATTTGGCCGATCATGGTCGCCAGTACCGCCGCCATCCAATAGGGTTGTTCGCCGTGTTGCTGGCGCTGGATGCACCAACCCATCATGAACTGAGTGCGACCCTTGACTAAGGTTTTGGCTAAATCGCGGATAACATGGGCTTCAACACCACAGATAGGCGCGGCCCACTCTGGGGTTTTGGCGACGCCATCTTTAGTGCCCATCACATAGGGCACAAACTCTTCAAAGCCTAGGCTGTAGCCTTGGATAAATTTATCGTCGTAAAGTTTTTGGCTAATCATCTCGTGGGCGATGGCCAGCATTAAGGTCACATCTGTCTGTGGGTTAACGTAGAGTTGCTCACAGCCCAAATAGGCTTGGGTCTTAGTCACCACAGGGTCGATACTGATAACGCGGATCTTGCCTTGCTTCACTTTCTCTTTTAACTGCGCAAGATAGGCAAAAGATTCATGGGTTTCCGCATTCCAACCCACTTGCAGGTTCTTGTACGGATCGTTCGACCAGAGCACGATAGTGTCGCTGTGTTCTAAGATCAGCGGCCATGAAGTGCCTTGGGCATACACTTCGGTTGAACCTAACACGTAGGGCAGAATCGTTTGGCCTGCACCTGTGGAGTAGTCGCCGATTTTCTTCACATAGTTGCCGTGCATCCCCACCGCACGTTGCATATGACTCGTGCTGGAATGCAGTTGACCCGTGGCGCGCCAACCGGTTTGACCCGCATGCAGACCTGATGGACCGTATTGGGTTTGGACTTCATCTAATGAATGCTTAAACAGTGTTAATGCCTTGTCCCACGTTACACGAACAAAGCGGAAATCACCTCGTTGATGGGTATTACTCTTATGACCTTTGAGTAAAAAATCTAAGCGCACCATAGGGTAACGTACACGGGATGGATTGTAGACCATGCCGCGGATGCCGTTAATCATATCCGTTGGATACTTATCTAAGTCGAAGGGTTTCACTTCGGCAATGACGCCGTTTTTGCGCTTCATTTTAAAGGCGCCGAAGTGTGAACCTGTGGTTAGCCATTCATCTTCATTGATGCCCGCTTTGGCTAAGGCATTTAAGGGCGCTAACACTGAGCTGCCACCTAAGACAACGAAAGAGGATGAGGCGATACCCTTTAAAAAGTCTCTTCTGTTCATGGTATTACTCCCGAATTAGTGCTCTTTTTTCACAAAAGTTGACGAATGTTCCTGCAGATATTTCTGCACTAGTGCTTGGGTGTCTTGGTCCATATTCACGAAGGCCAACATGCCTTGGAACATTCCCGGCCAAGTATTGGCGTCAAAGTGCGCCTCATCGGGTTGGGTATGGCAAACACTGCAGCTGGAGCGGAAGGTATCGCGGGCATAACCCCAAAGTGGTTGCAGCTCGGTCAGCAGATAATCCTTATCGGTCCAGATTTGTGCTTCGATACGCTGCCATTTAAGGCCTGTCATAGGATCTTCTTTTTCTTCAAAGGTTTGGATAACACCTTCGGTTTCGGCTGCGTCTTTGGTTAACTGTGCCGACAGAATGTTCACGCCAAAGTCCATGTAGATCACGCGGCCAGCACCAATCTTTTTACGCCAGCCATCGATGCCGATCTTGATGCGTTTGCCTTGGGTTTCGAGCACTTTGACTTTCGTTGCTACGTTGAGCGTGCCAGCTTCAACGTCGCCTTTATCAGTGAAGAATAAGGGTTTAGTCAGGGCGCTATAGTAAGTTTGATTCGTTTCAACTGAGCTGACGCCTGATCCGACTTCTGCAATCAGTTCTGGTGCACGGGCCGTGCCCATTTCTGGTAAGTGGTGCGCAATACCTTTATGGCAATCGATACAGCTTTGGTCGATTTCTGCAGCGCGTTTCATCTGTTTTTGTGCCAGCGGTGACATGGCTTCCCATTTCATCGAGTTGTAGTTGTGGCAGTTTTTGCAGGCTAAGGAGTTGTCGCGGTCGAAACGTTTCCATTCACGGCTCGCCATTTCTAAGCGTTTGGCTTCGAATTTTTCAGGGGTGTTGACTGTGTTAAATAACCAGCCCCAGACGTCGTGGGAGGCTTCCATCTTACGGGCGATTTTACGGCTCCAGTTATGGGGCACGTGGCAATCGGGGCAGGTGGCGCGCACGCCAGAATGATTCGACCAATGCACAGTTTCCTGCAGCTCTTGGTAGGGTTTGCTTTCCATACTGTGGCAGCTAATACAAAAAGCTTCGGTATTGGTGGCTTCGAGTGCAGTGTTAAATCCGCCCCAGAAGATGATACCCATGATAAAAGCGCTGATGCTGACGGCGCCTAATGTCAGTGCTTTGGTGGGTTTGTTCAGTGTACACCAGAGGTTGGTTAACCACTTCATAATCGCGTCCTCAAAAAGTAACTATATGTTTAATAGATATAAATTAGTGGCCGACAACGCCGCCGAAGGCTTGGATCATCCAAATGATGAAGCCGTAAATACTGATCCCTGCGATAGTGAGCGCGGGGAAGAGTAAAAAGATGATGAACCCGAGCGCTTTTAATTCATTTTTGCGCGTGGATTTCTCTGATGTAGGTGTTTGTATGTTTGGCTTTGTCATTGGGGTCGACTCCGATCGAAAGCGATTTTTGATAGGAGCACTATAGAGGGGAGATATGAATGGACTTGCTTGCTGTGATGAATGGGGTTTGACAATATATGAAAGATTATGAAAACTTTTTAAGGGCGTAAGCTTAGCGCTGCTCTGGCAGACTTTGGTGGTGATTAATGTTAGTTCAATGGGCAGTTATTGCCTAGGGTTGGGCTGTTTTTTGAACAACTGATTTCGGCTTTTGCCGCTAATTTTTTATCGAAGTGCAGGTGATGTCTTAGCTATCTTTGGGAGATTCCAGTATCATCCGCGGCCAACAACGGCTGCGTCTACATGATTAATGGCTTTTTAATCATCGCGAAGCATCACTGCTTGCAGATCATGGATTTTTCCCACAGTAGGAAAATGATGTGGATCTCTCACCCAAGTCTGATGGATTTGGGGCTCTAATCTGCCGCAGCCAGCGTCGCCAATTGCGTTTTAGGTAATTGGTACCGACCCCATTTTAAGAGATCACAAGGTATAACAACATTATGTCTGAGCAATTGAGTTCAACAGCCGTACCCTCTGGTTCGTTTCTGGACCGTTATTTTTCTATTCAACAACGTGGCAGCACAGTTCGCCAAGAAGTGATTGCGGGATTAACGACTTTCCTCGCTATGGTCTACTCAGTGATTGTGGTGCCTAACATGTTAGGCCAAGCGGGATTTGATCCCGGCGCCGTGTTTATCGCCACCTGTTTAATTGCATCATTTGGTTCTTTGCTCATGGGTTTATGGGCAAACTTACCTATGGCGATTGGCTGCGCGATTTCGCTCACAGCCTTTACGGCCTTTAGCTTAGTGCTAGGTCAGGGCATGTCGATTCCGGTCACCTTAGGCGCGATTTTCCTAATGGGCGTGACGTTCACACTTGTGAGCGTGACAGGTGTTCGTCAGTGGGTACTGGCTAATTTACCTAAGGGCATAGCCCACGGTACAGGCATAGGTATCGGCTTGTTTTTACTTTTGATTGCGACTAACAGTGTGCAGTTGATTGTGGCCAATAGCGCAGGCTTACCGGTGAAGTTGGGCGATATTAACAGCTTGCCTGTTATTGCGACCGTTATAGGTTTAGCGGCAACTATCGGTTTAGAGCGCCGCGGTGTACCTGGCGGTATTCTGTTGGTGATTATCGCGTTATCTGTATTTGGTTTAATATTCGATCCGAGCGTGAAATACCAAGGCTTATTCGCCTTCCCCGATTTCACCTCTGAGCATTCGCTCATAGGCCAACTTGATATTATGGGCGCCTTTAATCCTGTGGTCTTGCCTATCGTATTAGCGTTAGTGATGACGGCGATTTTCGATGCGACCGGCACCATCCGTGCTGTGGCTGGCCAAGCGAATTTGCTCGATAAAGACGACAATATTGTCGGCGGCGGCAAAGCCTTAACCTCAGACTCCGTTAGCAGCATGGTGGCGGGTTTCGTGGGCGGCGCACCAGCGGCTGTGTATATCGAGTCGGCGGCGGGGACTGCGGCGGGCGGTAAGACAGGTTTAACTGCGACTATCGTTGGCGTACTGTTTTTATTGATGATGTTTTTAGCGCCATTAAGCTATTTAGTGCCAGCCTATGCGACAGCACCTGCTTTGATGTACGTAGGTTTGTTGATGCTGAGTAACGTAGCAAAACTCGACTTTGACGATAAAGTCGATGCCATGGCAGGCTTAACCTGCGCTGTGTTTATCATCTTAAGTTGTAATATCGTCACTGGTATTATGCTGGGCTTCGTGACTCTGGTTGTTGGCCGTATCTGTAGCGGCGAATGGCGCAAACTGAAAGTAGGCGTGCTCGCCATTACCTTAGGTTTAGTGGTGTTCTATATGGGTGGTTGGGCGATTTAAGTTAGGCAAACTGAGTGATTTGAACTGAGTTATTGAAAACAGAAGCGAGTGCGGTCTTAGGATTAGCACTCGCTTTGATTTTGTGCCCGGTATTCACAATAGGCCCGCAGTAAGTCTTTCCAAGTGACAATTCCAACCAACTTACCGTCTTCTAACACCGGCAAGCAGCCTATATCATTGTCTAACAAAATACGGGTTGCCGTGTCTAAATTGATGTGGGGCGCAACGGTAACCGGATTACGGGTCATCACTTGATGCACACGTTTTTGCAGGGTTTCTAAATCTCTTGCGGTTTCGGCGCTACTGCCCAAGTTGGGGCTAATGGCACGCAGCAGATCCCGCTCCGATAACACGCCTTCAAGTTGATACTCATCGACGACCAACAAGTGATGAAAGCTCGCTTGGTCGAAGATTTCCTTCGCCACAGTTAATCGGTCGTCCATTTCAACCGTGACGACTCGGGTACTCATAATATCGGCGATAATGATCGGCATGATGATCCCCTGATAAGCTTGCGCATCCTAGGATGCGCTCTGTTAATGCGCTGCATTACAGTTACTTATAACAGAGTGGTGCATGTTTAGCCAACACCCATTACAAAGTTTTAACTCAAAGATCTTGAACCTCTGGCTCATCATCGGCGGTGATTGGCATCCGCTCCGATTCGGGCAAGTGCGCGCCTATGTAGCGTTGATACTTTTTGCCTTTCAGTTTGTGGGTGTCCACCAGCACTAAACCATCGATACAATCGCCAAAGTCTGCGTCGATACCAAAGGCGAGAAACTTAACCCCATCAGCCTTACACAGCTCACCATATTGCTTGTAGAGCGTCGGCACGGCGGCGCCCATACTCGCGAGTACTTGTTTGAGTTGCTTGAAGTTGCTCTGATAATCCTCGGAGAAATACAAATCATCTAACTTGGCTTTTTGGGATTTGGATAAACCAAAGGGCGACATGGAAACCGCCATCTGCTGCGCAGGCGCAAATTCCCGCGAGTAAAAGTGTACGAGCATTTCTCTGGCGCTGCCGGGCAATTGATTGCTGATAGACACTGGGCCAAATAGGTAGCGGTATTCAGGGTGTTTGGCGAGATAAGCGCCTATGCCAAACCACAGATAATCTAAGCTGCGTTTACCCCAATATTTAGGCTGCACAAAACTACGGCCAAGTTCTAAGCCTTGCTTCACGAAGGGCATAAAGCTGTCGGCGTATTGAAACAGCGATTGGCTGTAGAGGGCGTTATCACCGTATTTTTCTAAGACTTTGTCGCCACTGGCAAAACGGTAGGCGCCGACAATTTCAAACTGCTCCTTATCCCACAGGACTAAGTGCTGGTAGTAGGAGTCGTATTTGTCGATATCGCGGCGTTTGCCCGAACCCTCACCTACGGCGCGAAAGGCGATTTCCCTCAGGCGACCGATTTCCCGCATGATGGGATTGCTGTCGTGGTGCTGGTACAGGTAAATCAACTTGTTATCTTGCGTTTCACCTAGCAGTTCGCATTGCTGCAGCGCCGCTTGCAGTTCACGGCGCGATTCAGGGTGGGCGATAGCACTTTGGGTGATAAACAGCGGATCTTTATCTTTGCCGATACGATACAAGTGATTTTTAAGTAGTTTTATCTTGGTCTTGAGTGGAAAGTCCATCGTGCGCAGGGCTTCATTGGGAATAAGCTCGCCAATGCGGATCGGCATATTACGTTTGGCCTGTTTGAACATTTCCTTCACCAGCAGCAGTGTGGCGAGTGGCTTGTAAATCATAGATGCGCCGTAGAAGGTCGCAGAGTTTTTGGCATCTAAAAATATCGGCAGTAAGGGCGCATTACAGGAAATCGCCATTTTTAAAAAGCCAGAGTGCCACTGGGTATCACGCACGCCGTTAGGGCGAAGGCGCGAAACTTCGCCCGACGGGAAAATCAGCACTGCGCCTTCGTTACGCAGGTGCTGGTGGATTTTTTCTAAATGCTGTTTCGGTGTGCCGCCCGTCATATTGCGCACTGGCAGTAAGATTGAGTGCAGCGGTTCCAGTGCCATCAAGAGTTCATTGGCGACGACTTTGATATCAGGGCGAATTTCACTGATCAGTTTGATCAGCGCTAAGCCATCGAGCGAACCTATGGGATGGTTCGCGAAGATCACCACTCGGCCTTCACAGGGAATGTTTGCTATCTCGTTGGCGGGCACGGTAAAGCTAAAGTCGAAACTCGCCAGCACTTGCTCGACAAAGTCCACGCCCTGTAAATAGGCATATTGATTGGCGATATCATTGCATTGTTTTTCATTGAGCAGGTAACGCAGCATGGCCTTGGCGGGTTTAGCGAGCCAAGGTTTGTCGTTGATAGAAGGCAGATTTTGTTCAACCATATTATCAACGGTAAAAATCATGCTCTTCGCCTTAAGCGCAGGTGGCTGCACGGCATGGTTATTATGGTTAAGGTTACTGTTTAGCGTCTGGTTATTATGGTTAAGGTTACTGTTTAGCGTCTGGTCATTTTGTTCCATAGCGTTATCTGATTGATGAGTCATGTTATTTAGTTGATTCATAGTGTTAGGCAACATCCCTTGGGCGAGTTTCGCCGGTATTTGTGTTTGGCATTTGCTGCGCTGCCGTTTTTTGTTGTTTGTTTTTGTGCGTCTCAGGTGGCTGTTGCACTAACGCTATGCTGCTGAGAATATCGAGATTGAGCGTTTGTTCATTCCAGCGACACAGCTGTAATTCACCGTTAAGGGTTTCGGTGATTAAGCTGCAGTTTTCAACCCAGTCACCGTCGTTGGCGTAGATGATCTGCCGCTGCTCAGGCGTACTTTGGGGCGTGCAGTATTGTGCTGCTCTGGGGTGAGTTGAGAGTTCTGGCTGATGGATATGGCCGCAGATCACGCCGTCAACATCGAAATGCTGGGCATAGTTGAGCACCGCTTGGCGATAATGTCCGATAGCGGCTTGAGCTTTACCCACTTTGGATTTGATGTAACTTGCCAGTGACCAATAGGGATAACCTAAGCGTTCCCGCAGGCTGTGGAGATTGCGATTAAGGAACAGCAATAAGTCATATAAATGGTCGCCCAATATGGCGTAGAAACGGCCGACACACACATCGGCATCAAACTGATCCCCGTGGAGCATCAACAATTTATGGCCGCCAATTCCGTGGTGAATATGTTGGCGGGCAATTTTAATATTCCACAGGCTTAGTTCGGCATAGGGTTTGATCGGTTCGTCGTGGTTGCCCGGCAGATAAATCACTTGGGTGCCGTTTTGTGCCAGCTCGATGAATTTTTGTAGCACCTTATTGTGGCTATCAGGCCAATGCAGCTTACGTTTCAGCGCCCATAAATCGACTATGTCACCGACCAGATACAAGTGCTGACAACGCACGGTTTCAAGCAAACTGAGCAGGTAGTCGGCCTTGCAATCTTTACAACCTAAATGGATATCCGACAGCCAGAGGGCGTTAACTGTGATGCTTGGTGTATGGGGCGATGCCGTCTGGTCTGAAGTTAATGCGGATGGGGTAAAAGAAGCTGAATTGAATCGATTTGAGGGTGTTGGTGCAGATGTCGGAACTGATGTAGGTGATTGCGTCGAGCGGTTAAAGATAGGAGGTGAAAGGCTGGGGTCATTTATCTGTCCCTGCGCTGTTGTTTCAAATTCCTTGAAATTAAATCCTGTCATCTCGTATTCACCCCGTTAGGCTGTTAACGAATATGAGCTTAGTGAGGGGCTTTGACTGAATGATGAAGTTTAGATGACATGCAGATGACAAAAGGTGGATTAACTTGGACTGAACCTGTCAAGATTCACATCAGGATGCAATTAGAACCGACAGTTAGTTTGCAGCATGAATTGTCATTGTTTCCCCTGTGACTCGCCGCCCTTGCATTTAACAACAAGCGTCCCTGAGGGGTCGACGACGGCATTCATGCCGCCAACGGTCACAGTTGCAATAATGCCAATCTTAATTAACACTTCTGCAGTTCGTTTAGCTAAAAAGCTATTGCACCATTCCCTGTTTCGCATGACTGAACTAGCTCTGCTTGGTACTGGCCTGTTGACTCAATTTTAGTAATGCTACAAAGTTTTTACGATTTCTGTGGCATTCAGAAGATTAAGTAAACCAGTGTATTAATGTACTTGGTGTTAAATGGCGAACAAGCTTGGGATTGGCAAACGTATACGTTAAAAGCCGTTCACTATTGAACTACCTTAATTGTGATACGTATAAAGTTTCATTGTCGGGCTATACAATACAATCATCTATGATTGCGTGGGAATTGGATTCCAAGGTAGGGGCACTATGAATTTCAGAGATAGATTATTAAAAGCAATTCCGATTATAGCTACATGGTCTTTTAATTTTTTAATAGCCGTTCTCAAGATTTCAGTTGAGATATTAGTCTCTGTTTTCATGGTGCTAGGGACGTTAATTGCAATGTCTAGCTCTGGCCAGTCAGATGACGATGATGAAGATGAATTTATTAGCAAACACTCGAATGGTATTGGCGGTGTCAAAATTGACAATAAAAGCTATAGCGAGAGTCAGGCACGATCTGACTATCAAAGTGGCAAGTTTTGGGATAAATGACCACTTCTTTTAGCTAGGTAACTAACGTATGGATAGCATCTACCAATCTTTAGACAGCTTTATCATTGGTGCTCATATGGGGGACACATTATTGTCGAAGAGTAATAAAGTATCACATTGATATGGCGGTTTTAGCTGGATGCTAGTCGCTATCTTTGATTCTAAGCTGCCCCATTCCTCGTTAGCACAATGACCTCTAGCTAACTCCAACATCAAAACATTGATCCAATTTTAGTAATACTACAGAGCTCTGGCCTTATCAGTTTTATCCAACCGCAATCATGTGAGCCAATGAGAAAGGTAAAACGATATCAAGTGATTACCCATCAAACTGTATAAAAAACTGCTACCGTAAAAATGCAATAAAAGTGGATGCAATAATAAAAGTGGACACCCAGCGTTAATAGCGCAGTTGTTATCCTCCGACTATGCTTGGGTTAAGCATTAAACAGGCAGTAAAAGAGTAAAAGAGGACACCCAGCCTAAATAGCGCAGTTGTTAACCTCCGACTATGCTTGGGTTAAGCATTAAACAAGGAGGTTTGTATGCCGCGCCCACGCAGAACTCAGATAAGTGTTGAAGACACGCCTTATTACCATTGCTGTAGCCGCGTGGTGCGGCGTGCGTTTTTGTGTGGTGATGATGCCTATTCGGGGAAAAATTATGACCATCGCCGCGCTTGGGTAGAATCACTACTGTTTGAACTCGAAGCCGTTTTTGCCATAAATATAAAAGTGGACACCCAGCCTAAATAGCGCAGTTGTTAACCTCCTACTATGCTTGGGTTAAGCATTAAACAAGGAGGTTTGTATGCCGCGCCCACGTAGAACTCAGATAAGTGTTGAAGACACATCCTATTACCATTGCTGTAGTCGCGTTGTGCGGCGTGCGTTTTTGTGTGGTGATGATGCCTATTCGGGAAAAAATTATGACCATCGCCGCGCTTGGGTAGAATTGCTACTGTTTGAACTCGAAGCGGTTTTTGCTATTGATGTGGCGGCCTTTGCTGTGATGTCCAATCATCTGCATGTGGTGCTGCGGGTCGATATCGACAGCGCCAATCGTTGGACTGACCGCGAAGTACTTGAGCAGTGGCATAAGCTGTTTAAAGGCGATGAATTAACGCAAAAATTCGCCAAAGGTGAGTTAGTTGAGGCGCATGAAGTTCACAGATTAAAGCATTCAATCGCAATTTACCGCAGCCGATTATGCGATATTTCATGGTTTATGCGCTGCCTTAATGAACCGATAGCAAGACAAGCAAATCAAGAAGATAACTGTACAGGTCGTTTCTGGGAAGGTCGCTTTAAATCGCAAGCCCTGCTCGATGAAGCCGCTGTGTTAACTTGTATGGCCTATGTTGATTTGAATCCGATTAGAGCGCAACTGGCTGATACACCAGAACAATCCGACCATACCAGTATTCAGCTGCGTATTCGGGCCGCATTAAAAGGTGAGCAACCTGAAAATCTACTGCCTTTTATCGGTAATGAGCGCGACAACCAGCCCAATGGCATTGCGTTTTTATTATCGGATTACCTTGAATTGGTCGATGATACAGGTCGAATAATTCGAAGTGATAAACGTGGGGCAATCAGTATAAATAGCGCTAAGTTACTGGCAAGATTAAATATCCCACATGACAATTGGCTCAAGCTCACCACTGAGTTTGGCAAGCTATTTCATGGTCCGGTGGGTACGCTGCAAGCACTCACTGATTACTGCGAACATCTAGAAAAGCGACGACGGCACTTTGCGGCAAGCTGTCAGCACTTTCACAGCAACTAAATGTAATACTGCTTAACCAAACCAATCACTGCCCATTTGTTTTATTGGGTGGGTTAGCATGTCTTAAATACACCATTTTTTAATGAGTTAGCTCATTTTTATGCTTTAGCTTTAGCCCTTCAACTGTTGATGACTCTCATTTAAGCAATTTTAGCTCGTACAAGTTGTAGACAAACCAAAAGTGCATTATGTTGTTGATCTAAAATGGATGGCCAGATTTTTCACTAACTGTAATCCTGCTTAACCAAACCAATCACTGCCCATGTGTTTTATTGGGTGGGTTAGCATGTCTTAAATACACTATTTTTAATGAGTTAGCTCATTTTTATGCCTTAGCTTTAGCCCTTCAACTTTTGATGAATCTCATTTAAGCAATTTTAGCTCGTACAAGTTGTAGACAAACCAAAAGTGCATTATGTTGTTGATCTAAAATGGATGGCCAGATTTTTCTAACAAAATTGAGTCCTGAACAAATTAAAAGTAGGCAGGAAAAAGCACGTAGCATAATTAAAGGTATCAGTTTTTCAAAAATGGCAGGTCATGATCCTTTAGGTAAACAAAAGCAGTTTTATGAAGATTTAGATGCGATCGCGATGACTGACCAATTTTATGAGTTTTCTCAATTGTATGATGGCAAGGGGATCCATATAAATATTTGCACAAATTGCTTTAGCCAGAGCCAAGATAGAAATTCACAAGGAGTGAATGTTATTAGACTGAATCTTAGTGTAAATGTGTACTCACGAGCTGAGGGCGGGAACTCTTATGTAGCTATTACAGGTTCAAGATTACTAGCCCATGAATTAGTTCATGCCTTTAAAAATCATAAAATTGGCAATAGCTTACAGAATGTAACTAATGAAAAAACAGCCTCAAAATTTGAAAATGTTATTATGAAGCAAAGTGGGTTGCCTAATGTTGGTGCGAGAAGTTCATATAAAGGTATATATGACTTACCAGAAGGAGCAATAGTACTAAAATGAAAAGAAAATTACTTATATTATTAATTGGTCTAACGGCTTTAGTTTCTGAGGCAAGTCAATTGGTAGATTATCAAGGCAAAGTATCTGTGTTTGCCAAGAGCCAGAATAAACTAGCCTTGCATAGTCACTATAGATATTATGATAAAGAGTTGAAAGAATTAAAGGATGTATCATATCTTGAGTTATATGATAACAATAATGTGGGATTTACTCTTTCTTATAAAGAAAATTCGCCACGTTTCCTCACGTTAACATGGACGACAAATGGTAAGTATCTTGTCGGTATGTCGACGCGTTGGCAAGCTGATAGTTATTTATCTGTTTATTCAGCTACTGGTCTCCCTTTGAGATCGTTTAGTATGGATTGTTCTTTGTGGCTCGATGAGTCAAAAGAAAAAGAACTTGAAACTAAATCGCAAATGTTCATAAGCATGTTAGGTTCGTTTTGCGATACAACTCCAGAATTATTGTACACTCTG
>NZ_JAUOEU010000015.1:0-109672 GCF_031932105.1 Shewanella sp. SP1S1-7 | reverse complement strand
TTTGGTCCCCGCATTTTTTAGCTTTCGGGCCCGTAAGACTGTTTAATACCTGTTCCATGGCAGGTACATCCCCTTTTGCCAGCGCAAGATAAAACTCTTGGTCAATTTGATACTTTGCCATTTTCTGACCCGGTGGGTTGGCTAAAATATATTCAGCACGCTCCCCCAACAAATCCCATTTACCTTGCAGCGCTAAAATCGCTTGGAACGCATGATATTCAGGGCAACCCACACGGTTGCGCACTGCTTTCCCGCCTGTTACTCGGTAAAGAGGAGAGATAAACTGGCTGTGCCAGCTTATTAAAGGCTCATGATCACTTATCAGTGCCATAAAGTGACAAAATGCACCTTGCCACTCGCTGCTAGCCCTCTGAGTATAGAGCCTATCTAACTTAGCCGACGTATAAGCATGTTGGCGAAGTTGCTCTAAATCCCCATCCTTAAACCAAGACAACAAGGATTTAGCATAATAGTGAGACTTTAATGCTAATAAGCAACCTTGCCGTGATCCAGTATTCGTCAGAATAAACTCTAGCGCATCATCAATACGCGTATCGACAGTCCAATTAAGTCTATCTATTCCCGTTTCAAAACATATTTTTGACATTATGCTCCATCTCTTAATAACTATTGTTTCGTTCTAGCGTTATCCTAACAAGTAAAAGGGTTAAACGATTGTCTGCTATTAGCTCAATTTTAAATCCAAACCATCTATTTATTTCATCGCCAGTACTGCTTTTAGCTCTGCAACTTCCGATTCTGTTAATCGCCGCATTTGACCTTCTTGTAACTCACCCAATGCTAATTCGCGTAAATTTAGTGTCATTATGGCGACGCGCTCAAGATCGATAACGTGATATCCGAGCGCCTTGGACATCCTACGAATTTGGCGATTTAAGCCCTGTATCAGTACGATTTCAAAGCTGTCCGAACTGAGACGGCGGACTTGGCAGGGCAGGGTTTGTAGGTTTTTATAACGTACTCCACTGGCCATCTGTTCAACAAAATCATCAGTGAATGGCCGGTTGAGGTGCACATGGTAGGTTTTACTGTGGGCAAAACTGGGGTGCATGAGTTTATGGGTTAGCTCACCATCATTAGTTAACAGCAGTAGGCCGCGGGAATCCTTATCGAGCCTGCCGACGGGATAGAGTCTTGGCGCTTTGGGGAGCAAGTGTACAAGACTCGTTTCATCCTGCTCCAGCAGGCGGCAATCTGTGCCTACGGCTTTGTTAAATACCCAGTAGGCGAGGGTTTCGGTTTGAGTGATAGGTGCGCCATCAAGCTCAATACGGTCGAGGCAGTTTAATAATTCGTCCAAACGGATGGGATCTGTGTGGCGGGCGATATGGCCATTGAGTGTGATGCGCCCTGCCTCAATTAAACGGCAGGCTTCACGGCGTGAGCCTATGCCACATTGGGCGAGGTATTTTGCGAGGCGCATATCAATCCAAGGTTGATGAATTTAAACATAAAAAAGGAGCCGAATTCGGCTCCTTCAATTGTACTTATCAGCATCTTAATTAGCTATTTCAACCTGCTGTTTAACAAGCGATAAATACAGTGCGACTTATCAATGACGTTTGCGGAAAATCACAATCGCAACGGCCACTACGGCTAAAATCATACAGTACCAAGCGTGTGATACCGCAGCCAATGGGGTGATGCTAAAGGTCGAGGCGATCAGCAAGGCTTGTGCGCCATACGGGATCAAACCTTGGATAATACAGGCGAAAATATCGAGGACGCTGGCGGCACGTTTTGGGCTCACGCCATGTTTCTCGGCTAAGTCTTTGGCAATATCACCGGTCACCACGATAGAAACCGTATTGTTGGCCACACAAGTGTTAGTCACTGCGACTATGCCAGCCATACCCAGTTCTGCGGCGCGGCATGATGCTTCACCTTGTGCCTTTGAAAAACGCGTGATCAGCTTTTCAATCTGTTTGCTCACAAAGGCAAGACCACCTTGTTGCTGCATAAGTGCCGCTAAACCACCGACCAGCATAGACAGAATGAAAATCTCCTGCATATTGCTAAAGCCAGCATAAATATCTTTACCAAATTGGATTACGCCGTAATCCATGGTAAACAGACCCGTAGCGCCCGCTAATAAGATACCTAAGGTCAAGACCACAAATACGTTCAGACCCGCCACAGCTAAGATCAAAATGGTCAGATAAGGAATGACCTTAATGAGATCTATGTTCTGCGACGCTAATTCTGCTTGGCCTTGGCCTGCAAATACAAAGGCAATCAAGGTTAGCAGTGATGCGGGAATAGCGAAAATCAGGTTTTCACGGAATTTATCTTTCATATCACAGCCTTGAGTGCGCGTAGCTGCAATCGTGGTATCGGAAATAATCGATAAGTTGTCACCGAATAGGGCGCCAGACATCACAGCACCTGCCATCAGGGCATAGTCGATTTGCGCTTGGTCGGCCACGCCGAGGGCGATGGGTGCGACAGCAGCTATGGTGCCCATTGAGGTTCCCATGGCTGTTGCGATAAAGGCCGCAATCACGAAGAAACCGGGTAACAACAAGTTTGATGGGATCAGTGATAAACCCAGAGCAACAGTGGCATCGACACCGCCTGTGGCTTTAGCGACCGCTGCGAAGGCGCCTGCTAATAAATAAATCAAACACATAGCAATAATGTTGCTGTGACCAATACCGCCAATGAAGGTATCAATCGATTGATTCAATTTCTGTTTTGATAAAATCAACGCCAGAATAATCGCAGGTAAAATGGCGATAACACTCGGTAATTGATAGAAGGCGAAGTCGACACCTTGGCTTTGGAAATACACACCCGCGCCAATGAAAAGACCAAGGAAAACAAATAATGGCAACAGGGCAATGAAAGATGCCGGGCTGTGCTGTGTTGCTGGTGTTGGATTGCTCAAATGTTATCTCTCTTTCGCTTAGAGTTCTTTCCGCAGGTTCCTTAGCAGTCAAACTCGCTTAAATTTAGTGTCACTTCGGCATCGTATCCTAGCAACTTGAGGCAAAGCATATTTGATCCCCGCTAACCTGTCAATTTAGACGTCTAGATGTTTTTACTTCCGTTGTGATCGCTAGGTTATTAATAGGTTGTATAAGATGAAGCTCAGTCTACATTTTAATTTATAATCAATGTGTTATCAGTTTGCATTCAGGTTAAGTTAGAGGTTTTTTATCTGATTTAGAGTGTATTGCAACTGAATGGAATAGCGTAAAATTAAAGCTGTGGCCCGGGGTGATGGGATAAGTTGGCTATTTATCGCCCTTATTTCCCTTGAAGCTTTGATGCACTGAGCGAGTGTCGATATGAGTTTAGAAGGCGAAGTAGATGAGCTGGATCCATCGAGTTAAGTTCATTTTTATTGCTTATTAGCTTGCAGCGCTCGTTTAGCGGCCTGATCAGGTTCACATAACAAAATAATATTAATTAAACCTTAACAATCAATTCATTGTTTTCAAATGTAAAAAAGTGTTAGCCGCATAAAAAACTATAAAACACTAATGATAACGATTTGCGTTGTACTGGAGAGTTTAATAGAATCCGCACAAATTATGTTAATAACTCTTTGGGGCTTTGTTTAAATGCATACATCTTCTCGCCATGGCTTGAGTCTCGTAGCCGTCTCTTTACTGACTTTAGGGTTGAACCATACTGCGATCGCCGGTGAAGATTTATTCGGTTATGTCAAAGGCGCTGAAGCTATGCCTAAAGACGCCATCGAACTGTACCAAAAGGTCACCCTGCGTAATGATAAGGGTCAAGGCACCTACAGAGGTATTAACTACGAAACTGAATTCGAGTATGGCCTAACGAATAAACTGGCGGTGTCAGCTTCTGCTAAGTTTATGTCCTTAGACACCAGTGGGCTTATCATCGATGGTTATTTGCCGGCAGAGAAAAAAATTGGTTTTCAATCCTCTGGCGCCGAAGTTGGCCTAAGCTATATGTTTTTAAGCCCAGCCAAGGATGACATAGGTTTGTCGATGACAGCCTCCCTCGACTACGACTGGATTGATGTGCATTCTGGCCAAGACAAAGACACCTTGTCGTTAGATCTTGGTCTGCAAACCCAAAAATACATGCTCGAAGGTGAGTTAATTTGGGTGGGGAACTTAGGCATGGAATCAACCTATGCCGACCGCGCCCCTATCGCTAATCTACCAGAAGATTTCGAATGGTCGACGGATCCAGAGATGGAACTGGAATTGAAAATGGGCACAGGCTTAAGCTATCGTTTCGCCCCTAATTGGTTCGTTAGCGCCGAAGTGCTTTTTGAAACTGAATTTGAAACTGAAATTGGTCAAGAACGATGGTCCTTCTTTGCTGGCCCTTCATTGCATTATGGCAGTGCCGATTGGTGGGCGACGCTGACTTGGTTACCACAGTTAAGTGGCGGTGGTGAGCAGTACCAAGGTCAGCGCGATACTAGTTTGCATCTGATTGAAAAAACAGAACAAGAAATCAGATTGAAGGTCGCATTTAACTTTTAATCTAGGTTCAATCAGGCTGTTGCAGCGAATGTAATAGGCTGCACCGCCAGAGTGAGTGCCAAGGATGGCTCGTTTTTATTCCATATTCACTAACATTAGGTATTGAAATGGCGCAGACATATTGGAATAGCTTGTGGTTTATGCCCATGGTCGTGGTGACCGCGCCTGCTTTTGCTGCTGACTATTTAACGGTTGCACAGGCGCAGGCATTGATTTTTGATCAAGCGGCCGTATTTAGCGAGCGGCCAACTTTATTGAGCTCAGATGCGAAAGATCAGATCAAAGATTTGTCTGGCGTGCGTCAGCGTCAAGATCAACAGCCGATTTGGAAAGTGGAGAAAGACGGGCAATTTCTCGGTTGGTTTATGGTTGATGATGTGGTCGGTAAACATGAATACATTACTTATGCCGTGGGGATTAGCCCGCAAGGTGAAGTGTTAGGTTTAGAAGTGTTGAGTTACCGCGAGACCCATGGCGGTCAAGTGCGCGAGGCCAGTTGGCGCCAACAGTTCCACGGTAAAACACTGAACGATCCCTTTAAACTGGATGAGGATGTCACCAATATCAGCGGCGCGACCTTGAGTTGTCGTAATTTACTCGATGGTGTGAAGCGTCTGTTGGTTATTCATCAACTCTTCCTGTCACAGACGGCATTATCGTGATACGTCGCGCTAAACCCTTACTCGGGACTTTGGTGGAAATTGCCGCCGAGTCACTGCCACATTCTGGCAGTGAGATCCCACTTGAGGATAAAGCCTTAGAAGCCGCGATGACAGCGGCTTTTTCGCGTGTGACGCATATTGGTCGGTTACTGAGTTTTCATCAGCAAGACAGTGAGTTAAATCAGCTAAATCGCCAGCCAGGGACATGGATTCGTGTAAGCCAAGACAGTTTACGAGTGCTCAAGTTAGCTAAGTGGCTAGGCAAGGCGAGCAACAACTTGTTCAATTGTACTGTCGGCGGGGAAATGATGTCCCGCGGTGCTTTGCCTGCCTATCTTGGTATGCCTTTGTTATTGCAAGGTGAGTGGCAAGATATTGAAATAAAAGATAATCAAGTACGATTAGCTAGGCCACTCATTTTAACCTTAGATGGCATAGCCAAAGGTTATGCGGTTGATATGGCGGTTAGTGAGCTGCGCCGTGCGGGCGTTGGCGGTGGTTGGGTGAATGCCGGTGGCGATTTAAGAGTCTTTGGCAGTGCCTCTTTAAATGTACTCTGCCGCGGCCCAAAGGGATTGAGCCAAAAGATCTGCGTGAGCAATATGGCGCTGGCAAGTTCGCGGGTGTCACAAACCTTAAGCCATGATTATCCTGCGTTATTACTGCCCACGGGCAATGTTACTGATGTGAATATCGATCTTGAAAGTGAACGTATTGTCAGTGTGAGTGCGCCCTTTGCTTGGCGCGCCGATGCCTTGACTAAGGTTGCGGGTTACCTAAGCTCTGACTCCGCCGCTGACAAAATTGCTCACTTAGGTGGTCGATTAGTCAGTTTTGAATAATCATTCCTTTGGTACTATTTGCAGTTTTCCTTACTGAATTTACTAAGGAAAAGCTGCGTGCTGAGTGTATAACATTTTCCTATGAAGAAATTAACTGGCTATCCAAATTGGTTTTTTTGGCTAATCATTCTTACCATTAGCGTCACCACGCTCACAGGCTTGTTTATGCTGCCTTGGGTGATGGAGTTTAAGTTGCAGTGGGAAGTGGATTTTGGCCTCAGCGGTGAACTACGGTTACCCGCAGTGGTGATGCATGTGTTGTTAGGTTGGTTGCTGTTGATGCTACTTGGTGCACTTTGGCACAGTCATATTCGGGCAGGATGGCGTAAAAAATTGAACCATTGGAGTGGCTTAGTGATGTCACTCAGTCTTATCACCTTAGCGTTAACGGGTGTGGGACTGTATTACTTGAGCTCAGAATCAGCCCAGCTGTTTGCCAGTTTATTGCATATGTTTTTGGGGATGTTATTGTTTTCAGGTTTTGTTTGGCATTATTACCATGGCCGTAAAATTCGCGTTCAATCCCTTAGGCGTCACCGTAGCTGATAAGTTTTGCATCAAAGCCCAATTTGAAACCCAATTCAAAAGCATTCGATTAAAAATCCCATGTTAAAACACATTAAAAAGAGTGCCTAATTGGCACTCTTTTCGTTTTAGCTGTTTGTCACGAGCGGTCTGGCTATTAACCGCTTGCCACTAACCGCTTGTTGCTAACTATGTGTCGTTAGCAATCTGTCAGCTTAGGCGACTTTAAATCGCGCCACTTCTTTTTGTAGGTTGCTGCAAATTGCCTTAGTGTTGACCACGATTTGTTGGGTCTCTTGAATGACTAAGTTGCAGTATCTTGTTTTATCGGATAATTCAGTCAAGTTACGGTTAATTTCTTCGGTTACATGGGTCTGTTCTTCGGTCGCCGTTGCCGTTTGAGTGGACATCTCGCTGACCTTAGAGGTGGAGTTTAGGATTTCATCCAATGCATCTTGGGTTTGGCTGGCGAGGGTGACAGTTGATGTGGTCAGGCTGGCGCCCGATTCAATGCTTTTAACCGCATCATTTACGCCGCGTTGTAACTCTTCAATCATGCGTTGAATATCTTGGGTCGAGGTTTCGGTGCGACTCGCCAGTGTACGCACTTCGTCGGCGACTACGGCAAAGCCGCGGCCCTGTTCGCCAGCGCGCGCCGCTTCAATGGCCGCGTTAAGGGCAAGGAGGTTAGTTTGCTCAGCAATAGAGCGGATCACATCGAGCACTGAGGCAATATTGGCTGAATTGACTGAGAGTTTTTCAATAACTGACACGGCATTCTTAACCGATTCAGATAGTTGCTGAATATGATTAACGGACTGGGCGAGGATATTTTTACCTTCCACCGTTTGGTCGTTCACCTTAGTGATTTCGGTCGCTGTGTGTAGGGCATTGCTGGCGACTTCTCTTACGGCCGCACTCATTTCATTGACTGCTGTGACTATGGTATCCACAAACTGCTCTTGTTCATGGCTGATGTTGATTGTGGTGGTGGACTTAGTCGCAAGGCTTTCAACGGTGTGGCTTACATCCTTGGTTTGACCAATAATCGAGATAACCATCTGCTGCAGTTGTTCTACAAATAAGTTAAAGGCATGGGCAAGCTCACCGATTTCATCCTGACGTTTGATGGGGATCCGCTGAGTTAAGTTACCGTCACCATCAACAATGTCATTGATCCTGCTGGTGATATCTTTAATGGCATTAACGATGATTTTAGGGCCGAAGTAGGCAATCAACAGAGCGACTATGGCCACTAAGCTGGCTATGGTGAGGGAAATTTGGGTTTGGGTGGTTGCCTGTTCAGTTGCTTGCAAGTCCAGCTCTTTTACGCGGTTATCGGCCGCTTCCCCTGCGGCATTATAGATGCTTCTTAAGGCTTTAAATTCTTGTTTGGATTTGGTTTCGTGGAGTTGTTTCGCGCGTTCAAAGTCATTACTTTTGACGGCATTAATGACTTCAGATGAGGCTTGATACCAAAGGGAAAATTGCGCTTCAAAGCCATTGGTGGATTGCAGTACCAGCAGATGGTCTTTAAGGATTTTTTTAAACTCGCCCATTCGGTCACGGGCTTGGTCGACGTTTTCTTGCCAGTTATCAATTTCACTCTTGCGATTCTCGGCTGATAATTCTTCCCTCAATAACACCTCTTCACTGAGCTGTGCTTGGTAAAGATCGCGGTCTGCATTGAGAATTGCCGAAATCGCTGGATTAAATAACTGACTGAATTCTTGCATCTGCTTTACCGTCGCACGGCTTTGCATGGCGTCTGTGACGGCCATAACAATGAGCGCTGTCGCCATAATGGCAAACATCAGCGAAAACTTAACGCGAATACTGTTAAACATAGGAACATCTCCATTAATAACTTAATAAATAGCTTAGCCGTTATTTATGAAATTGCTTTTACATGCAGTAAATTGCGATGGGATTCGGTGAGAAGTTTTGTGTCCATTGAACGAAGGTGAATAGCCCCGACTGTGCAGCCAGGGCATTGATATTTTAGCTTATGTTATTCGGGGCAAGCTAAGGTGGGTATGGCTTTAGGCTTAGGCTTTATCTGCACTAGCATGACGCCCATGATGACCATAGAGCCGCCAATGTAATGATAAATGGCCAAGGTTTCATCTAGGATAATGGCCGCCAATATCGCCGCAATAATCGGCATTAAATTAAAGAACACGCTGGTGCGATCGGCACCGAGTTTGCTGATGCCATTGATCCAAGCCCATGGCGCGAGCAGCGAGGCCGCAACTGCCGCATACAGTATCAGTGGTGCCGATTGCGTGCTGATCGCCATACTCGGGCTACTGAACAGCAGCGGAGTCAGCATAAATACAGCTATGAGTCCTTGAATATAAACCGATTCCCAAGTGGGCAGTGGTAATTGCCAGCGTTTCAGTAATACGCCATAGAGTGCATATACAAAGGCGCTGATCAGCAGCAGCAAATCACCTTGGGTGACGCCGATGGCAAGATTCATCATATCGCCGTGACTCAGCATAAAAATTAAGCCAACGAGGGAGATCAGCGTGCCACCAAAGGCTAATGGCGACAGCTTCTGTTTGAGTAAGGGCACGGCTAAAAACAGGCTGATCATGGGCACGAGTGAGGTGATCAATGCCATATTTGTCGCCGTGGTGGTGGCCGCCGCAAAATAAGCCAGACTCTGGTTGAGCACCATACCTAGCATGGCCAAAGTCGCGAACTTAGGTAACAGCGGCAGTATCACTTGGCGCTTTTGCCACACACGACCCGCGACAAAGGGCGTTAACAGCAACATAGCGAAAAACCAACGATAAAACGCTATGGCTTCAGGATCGATAATCCCAAATGAGAGCTTGTTAACTATCGAGTTACCTGCCCAAATTAATACGGCCAACAGGGGGAACAAATACAACATGATCTTGCCTTTCGATACTGGCTTACGTGGCTGGGCATGAATGACTGAACATAAGCGACTGAGTCTACATGGCTAACTCTAAATGACTGAGCATGAGTGACTGAGAATTAGTGACTGAGAATGAGAGACTCTGCTTATGACCTAGCACTTATGCATCCAGATAATAATTGCTGGCAATTATCCATGGTCGGTTATGATATAGATATCGCTTATCAGACAAGGTCAGTTCCCCGGCGGACAGAGTGCTATGGCATAGCAAAATAGCTTGAGCGCGATTAAACCAGTTGAGCACTATTAAACGAGAGAATGTATTGAGCTAGAAGGCTTTGAGGACAGACAAAATGCGTACGGTTTACCATCCCCTCACGGCAGAGCAAGGGCCAGTTGCGGATATCTTCTTTAACTATGAAGCTTTCCTGCCTAATACGGTGACGCCTAAGCATCAACACACATGGGGACAATTGCAGTTAATCAGCGGTGGCATCATGGAATTACATGCCGCTGGGCAACGGTTTCTATCGCCGTCGCAATATGCGATTTGGGTTCCTGCGGGGATAGAGCATGAAAGTTATACTCGGCGCAGTATCCATTATTGTTCGATGAACATAGTTGTCGAGCGGGCTGCGGCGTTTCCCCAAGAGACCTGTTTGTTAGCTGTGACTCCTATTGCCCAATCGATCGTGAACTATCTGCGGGAGCGGCAAGTCCGAGTGGCAAATTCGGCGGCGGATAAGCGCCTCGTTGAGGTTTTGCTCGATCAGCTCACTATCGGCCAAGCCCTGCCGCAATTTTTGCCCACCGTTTCAGATAAACTGTTACAGCCGCTGTTGCTGGCACTCGAAGCCGATCCCGCGAGTCCTAAGACCTTTAAATCTTGGGCAAGTGAATTACATACCACAGAGCGTACCTTAGCCCGTCGTTGCCAAGAAGCGCTGGGGATGAGTTTTACCGAGTTAAGGCAAAGGCATAAGTTTATCTATTCATTACAATTGCTGCGTCAGGGATTAGCGATCAAAGAGGTAGCATTAACGCTCGGCTACAACCAAACCTCACCTTATATTGTGATGTTTAAAAAGTATGCCCAGTGCTCGCCAGAGCAGTATCGCCGTCGATTGTGATGACATATAAGCTTAGTGTGTTGAAAAATGACAGTGTGTTAAGTCAAACGCTAGTATGTGTTGTGAAGCGATAAGCTGATAAAACCGTGAAATAAAATAGGGTGCCAAAGCATTTAGCACCCTATTTTCGGCCTATTTAAAGAGAGGATTTAAGGGATTTTTACATTGTTGGATAAATTAGTCGGATGCTTTTTGGCGGTTCCGTTTATCCTGACGCTTCTCTTTTAAGGTTTTCATTGGCGGTTTTTTGTTTTTTTCTTTACTCATAGATATAGACTCCAAAGTGAAGGTCACTATCCGAATCCGCGCCGCAATTCGGTTTCGATAGTTGGGCTCAATTTTTATTTCAGGCTTAAATTGAGTCGGTTTATTTATAAAGGACACATAAAAATGAATTTAACGATTGAGGCGCCGAACCTAAACCTCTTAACCCTTTTGCTGTTTTACCTTAAAGCGCTGCCATGACTTAGTGTAAATAGTGGAAAAAGGCGTTAATTACAGTGCTAAATTCATTTAATACCTGTCTTTAATAAATAACGCGGCCAGTTAATGACTTCAAAATAACATTCCTTCTTATCCTATTATGTTGAAAGTACCGCTAGAAGCCGCCGCTAATAGCGAGTTGAAGCATGTTGTCACGGAGTTGAACACACTTTATCTTTAAAATACGTCATCTAAAAATGGCTTAACACTTGAACGAACTTCGGAGTTGAATTCGGGCATAAGCTGCTAAATGGCCACTAAAAATAACGCTGCTTGAATCAACTGGCTACTTAGCTTTTTTCGGTTGCTTTTTCGCTAGGCAGACATCTTTAATCATAAATAGCACCGGCTTGCCTAAAATACTCACTTCAGCCAGTTCGCCCTTAGACCGCCCAAGCAAGCTGACGCCTAAATCGGATATAACAGAGAAGCGTCCTGCACTGGGTTTATGCTTTGGTGGATACACGAGTTCAATTTGATACTCTTGCTGATCCTGCAGATTAACTAAGTGGATCTCCCGCCCTACAGTCACTTTATCATTCGCCGTATCATGCTTGAGCTGCTCAAGCTTGCTAATCACCCCAGCCAAAGCGGTTGGGCGCAGTGAGGCATTAAAACTGTTCTGTAAATAATAGGTTTCGGTTTTTAGAATAAAATTCTGAAATAGACCGCTAAAAAATGAATATGCCATTCCCGCCTCTGAAATAACCAAGTAAAAGTACAAGCAAAGAATTTAAAAAGAGGAATCACTGTATTCAGTGCTTATTTAACCAGAGTATTAAAGTTCTGCCGAGCGCGAGTGACGCTCGGCTTAGACTGGGAATTTGAGAGAGAAGCGGAATGATTTAGCCAAACAGCAGGTTAAACTAAGAGTGCTCGCTAATACATGGGGAAATAGTGATGAAAATGCAGTGCTAAACATAGTTTTACATCTCCAGTCAAAAGTGTGTGTTATGGGTTGCTTTTTTAAGCGTTCAATATGGCGAATAATGTAAAGTGCTAACTAAGTAAAGTGTTAACTAAATAAGCCATGCTTGGTTGATACCATAGGTCAAGTAAAAAAATAATGCAAGCATGACCAAGCTTATATTGCTGAATATACTTATCCACAGTAAAATTCGGATTTAACACTAAATTAACTTTGTTGATGTTAACGCTAACCTTAGTCAATTTAATCCTAGCACGCGTAAAATAAATCGAGCACTGTGAGCTTAGCGATAAAATACGCATTAAGTAAATAGCACACTAATTCACTTAAATAGCTAACTCAAATAATGCACTCACTCACAATGTACGCTCGAATAATACCTTAGCTCGGTGATTGTGATGCTTAAGTATATTTTAACGCTATGCTATGCAAGCTAACTGAATTAAGCCTTAATATTCGCGTTTAAAGTTGTAAAGTACTGAGTATCCACTTAGGTGGTTAATCCCGCGCCTTTCAACAGTATTTTAATGCACATGGAGACGAGGAACAGGCAGCTGACGCTCGTGCACCAAATGAGCACTAACCAGCCGAGTCGATAGCTGAGAGATTTAGTTGGGGTCGTCATGTTTATCTCCTAGGTGTTAGCCAGTGTCTCAATTCAACCTGTGTCTGAATTGAACCAGTGTTTGAATTGAAGTCTTAATCGAATTTATTGCCTAAAGTGAACTCGCCGTTTAAATAGAGTCCGCTGCCTAGGCAAAGTCGCTTCGGCAGCATTTTGAGGTCATGTCTTACCAGAAAAATCGTTAGTGATAGCCTGCATCTTTAGTGACTTTGCCGCGGAACACGTAGTAGCTCCAAAAGGTATAAACCAAAATCAGCGGGATGATCATCAGCGCGCCGACGAGCATAAAGCTTAAGCTGCTATCGGGGGCTGCCGCCTGCCAAAGGCTGATGTTGGGGGGAATAATGTGCGGCCAGATACTGATCCCGAGTCCACTAAAACCTAAAAAAACTAGGCATAAGGTGAGTAGAAATGGCTGATAGTTATCATCGCGGCGCAAGGATTTCATCAAGGCCCAGCCACAGGCTAATACCAGTATGGGCACTGGGGCGAAATAGAATAAATTCGGCAAACTAAACCAGCGCAGGGCAATATTGGGCTGCACAAAAGGCGTCCATAAACTGACTAAACCTATGGTCATAAGTAAGCATAAGGTCAGTGCTCTGCCGAGTTGTTGCATGGTCGTTTTAAGCTCGCCTTGGCATTTTTTTACCAGCCAAGTCGCGCCTAGCAAAGCATAGGCCAGCATAAGGCCAAATCCACAGAAGAGTGAGAAGGGCGTTAACCAATCGAAACTACCTCCGCTAAATTGCTGCTCGCTGACCGAAATGCCTGAGATAAACGCCCCCAGCACTACGCCCTGTGAAAACGTGGCTGTGATAGATCCGAACATAAACGCTTTATCCCAAAATGGCTTAGCTTCAGCACCCGACTTAAATCTAAACTCAAATGCCACGCCGCGAAAAATCAGTGCCAGCAGCATGATGAGCAGCGGTATGGTTAGCGCTTCGAGCACTATGGCATAGGCGAGGGGAAAGGCACCGAGCAGACTAGCGCCGCCGAGCACTAACCAGGTTTCGTTACCATCCCAAACGGGGGCGACGGTATTGACCATAATGTCCCTGTCGTCCTCGTCGTGAATAAAGGGAAACAGTATGCCGATGCCGAGATCAAAACCATCCATCACGATATACATTAAGGTGGCAAAAATGATGATCCCGAACCAAATCAAGGGTAAATCGAATTCCATGGTGAGCCCTTAAATATGTTTAAGATTGAATAAGTAAAACTAGATTTATTTACTTTAAAATTAATGGCTTGTTGTCGCGATATCTGGCCCTTTGCGGATGAGTCGCATCATATAGCTATAACCCACGCCGAAGATGCCGCAGTAACTGACGATGAAAATCCCTAGGCTGATACTCAGGTGGGTAACGCTGTGGGAAGACACGGCATCCTGAGTGCGCATCAATCCTTGGATCACCCAAGGTTGGCGGCCAAGTTCGGTCGTAAACCAGCCCGCTAGTGTCGCGAGCAGTCCTGCGGGGCCGAGCAGCAACACAAAACGCAGAAAGTGTTTATTGCTGTAGAGTTTGTCTTTGCGTCTGAGATAAGCGCTCCACAGTCCGGCAAAAATCATCAATAGGCCTAAGCCGACCATGACCCTAAAACTCCAAAACACTAACAACACATTGGGTCTGTCCTCGGCGGGATACTCAGTCAAGGCTGGCACTTGTTTGTTTAAATCGTGCTTTAAAATCAGGCTCGCCAGCCCAGGGATTTCAAGGCTGAAGTGGTTTTTCTCTGCGTCCATATCAGGAATGGCAAATAAGACTAATGGAGTGGGTTTATCGCCCTCATTACGCCAATGGCCTTCCATCGCCGCGACTTTTACAGGCTGATATTCAAGGGTATTTAAACCATGGAAATCACCAATCACAGCTTGCAGCGGCGCGACAATTAACGCCATCCACATCGCCATAGACAACATCTTACGGATTGCGGGCGTGTCGTTACCTTTGAGTAAATGCCAAGCCGCCGATGCGCCCACAAAGAAAGCCGACGAAATAAATGCCGCTACTGTCATGTGGGCTAAACGATAGGGGAATGAAGGGTTAAACACTATCTGAAACCAATCCACAGGAATGACGCGATTGTTCACGATTTCAAAACCTTGGGGCGTCTGCATCCAGCTGTTTGAAGCTAAGATCCAGAAGGTCGAGATAATCGTGCCCGTGGCAACCATGCAAGTGGCGAAGAAATGCAGGTTTTTGCCTACCTTCTGCTGACCAAATAGCATGACCCCCAGAAAACCCGCTTCGAGGAAGAAGGCGGTAAGCACTTCATAGGTGAGTAGCGGCCCAGTTACGCTGCCCGCGAAGGCGGAAAACGCGCTCCAATGGGTACCAAATTGGTAGGCCATAACAATGCCAGATACCACGCCCATGCCGAAGTTAATAGCAAAAATCTTCGACCAAAATTGATAGAGTTGTTGGTACACCTGATTCGCCGTTTTCAACCATAAGCCTTCTAATACCGCTAAATAAGTGGCGAGGCCGATAGTGATGGCGGGGAAAATAATGTGAAAAGAGATAGTAAAAGCGAATTGGATCCTAGCAAGTACAGTGGCATCAAAATCAAACATAATTTCCTCGAGAGATAATAGTCTCGTTACAAAGGCATTCATTAATGCAGTGTCCACTGAGCCTAATATTGGCCCAGCGGTGAAAGCTTGTGTGCCATTAGAGCATGGGATAAGCTGGCTATAACAGACACAGGATATATTGATTGAGCTATAACAGATGGCGAAGTACGAGCAGTTAGCGCAGGAATTAAAGACACGAATAGCCCAAGGCGTCTGGCAGGCGGGGGACAAGTTGCCGTCGCTGCGCCAAACTGTGGCTGATTCGGGTTTGAGTTTGATGACAGTGCTTAATGCCTATCAGCTATTGGAAAGCCAAGGCGTGATTACGGCGCAGGCAAAATCGGGTTATTTAGTGGCGCCGCAGCCAGAAACCTTTCGCTATCCCGACCGTCAGCGGCAGATTTATCTCTCTGATAAAGTTGATATTAACGAGTTTGTCTTCTCTGTTTTGCAGGCATCAAAACAGGCGGGGATAGTGCCCTTTGGCTCAGGTTTTCCCGATCCCAGTTTATTCCCGCAGCAAGCGTTGGCGCGCTCGTTAGTCAAGGTCACTCGGCACATGTCACCGTCTTTTGCCGCCGATAATTTACCGCCGGGGAATGCGGGGCTGCGTAAGGCGATTTCCCAACGTTATGCCAAATTGGGTATGAGCATTTCACCCGATGAAATCATCATTACCTCGGGCGCCATGGAGGCACTGAACTTGAGTTTAGCGACCCTGACTCAAGCGGGGGATTGGGTAGTCATTGAATCACCGACCTTTTATGGCGCGATGCAGGCGATCGAACGGCTTAAGCTTAAGGCCATTGCGGTCGCGACGGATCCACAACTGGGGATTGATCTCGAGGCGCTAGCGGAAGTGTTAAAAACCTACCCAGTGAAAGCCTGCTGGTTGATGAGTCAACATCAAAATCCCCTAGGCTGTAGCTTGTCGGATACTAAAAAACAGGCACTTTATCAGTTACTAAACGAGCATAAAGTCAGTTTAATTGAGGATGATGTTTATCAAGAACTCTATGTCGACTCCAGTGCGCCAAGGCCTGTAAAAGCCTTCGATACCGAAGGACGGGTGTTGCACTGTGGCTCATTTTCTAAGTCTTTGATTGCAGGTTATCGTGTCGGCTGGGTGGCGGCGGGACTGCATGCGCCGCAGCTGCAACGCTTGCAAGTTATGTCGACACTATCGACCAGCGCGCCCATGCAGCTTGCTATCGCCGATTTTATTCAGTCGGCACAATATGAACGCCATTTGAAACAGTTACGTAAAAAGTTAGCCGATCGCAAATTGGCCACGTATCAGTTATTGCGCGCACATCTGCCCGAGTCTGTGGGGGTTAACTTTGCGCAGGGCGGCTATTTTCTCTGGTTAGCGCTGCCTGCACACATGGATGCAACACAAATTTATTCTCAGGCGATTGAGCGCGGGATCAGTGTAGCTCCCGGAAATCTCTTTAGTAATCAGGTCGAGTTCCGCCATTTTATGCGCTTGAATGCCTCATACGAGTGCTCGCCAGAGATAGTCTCTGCTGTCGTAGTGCTGGCCGAACTCATCCGTAACTATTCGTGCTAGTTCGTGATATTAGCTCGTTAGGTTAGCTTTTTATATGAGCCTGTTATGTTAACCCGCTTTGTTGCTTGAGGTATGGGGTCAGAAGTTAAATGCTGAGGTAAAAAGTTTTAGACTTCCAGATGTCTATCTGTTAGCTTGTTGAACATGCACAAATCTTGTGCAATCCTTTGGGTTCGAACAAGGACAGCACTCTGTTGAAGGAAGGCAAAATGAAGCTTGAATCACTGGCATTACACTACGGTTATGAGTCAGAAGCGACCACGAAAGCGGCCGCGGTACCTATCTATCAAACCACCTCTTATACCTTCGATGATACCCAGCATGGTGCTGATTTATTTGACTTAAAAGTCGCAGGCAACATTTATACGCGGATCATGAATCCTACTACTAGCGTGCTAGAGCAACGTCTGGCGGCCATTGAAGGCGGCATAGGTGCGCTGGCCGTGGCATCGGGTATGGCGGCGATTACCTATGCGATTCAAGCCCTGACTCAAGTTGGCGATAATATTGTCAGTACCAGTCAGCTCTATGGCGGCACTTATAATCTGTTTGCCCA
Organism: Shewanella sp. SP1S1-7; assembly: GCF_031932105.1. Lineage (NCBI taxonomy): Bacteria > Pseudomonadati > Pseudomonadota > Gammaproteobacteria > Alteromonadales > Shewanellaceae > Shewanella > Shewanella sp. SP1S1-7. The sequence goes on along the minus strand of NZ_JAUOEU010000015.1, from coordinate 92,381 downwards.
TACGCTGCCGCGCCAAGGCGTAGAAGTGCGTATGGCGGCCTTCGATGATTTTGAAGGCCTCGATGAGCTGATCGACGACAAAACTAAGGCCTTGTTCTGCGAATCAATTGGTAATCCGGCGGGCAATATTGTTGATTTACAACGTTTAGCCGAGATTGCCCATAAGCATGGCGTGCCTTTAATTGTCGATAATACGGTCGCAACCCCAGTGTTATGTCGCCCGTTTGAGCATGGCGCCGATATCGTTATCCACTCTTTAACCAAATACATTGGTGGCCATGGCACGACGATTGGCGGGGTGATTATCGATTCAGGCAAGTTTGATTGGGTCGCGAATAAGGAAAGATTTGCCTTACTCAATCAAGCCGATCCTTCTTACCATGGCGTGGTTTATACCGAAGCCTTTGGCCCTGCGGCGTTTATTGGTCGCTGCCGTGTGGTACCGCTACGTAATACCGGCGCTGCGCTTTCACCGCACAGCGCATTCTTACTGTTGCAAGGCCTTGAAACTCTAAGCCTTAGAATGGAGCGCCATTGCTCGAACGCGCTAGCATTAGCCGAATATTTGGTGTTGCATCCGGCGGTGAGTTGGGTGAACTACGGCGCGTTGCCAAGCAGCCCTTATCAGGATAATTGCCACAAGATCACTGGCGGCAAAGCTTCTGGGATCATCAGCTTTGGGATTAAAGCGGCCACGCCTGAAGAAGGTAAAATTGCCGGTGGACGTTTTATCGATGCGCTGCAGATGATCCTGCGTTTAGTGAACATTGGCGATGCGAAATCCTTGGCCTGTCATCCTGCGAGTACTACGCACAGACAGCTCGATGCCGATGAACTGGCAAGGGCGGGCGTGTCTGAAGATCTTATCCGTATCTCGGTTGGGATTGAGCATATTGACGATATCATTAACGATGTGGCGCAGGCGCTCGATAAGGCACTGGTTAGCAAGTAGTTTTTATTGAGTAGCCCATGTTAAATAGCCGATGCCTCATCGATTTATTAAATCGTTAACAGTAAAAAGCCGCTATAGATTCAATTCGATAGCGGCTTTTTTAGTGCTTTAAAAACGACGTTAATCTTGCTGCAGTCGATTTCTCGCCTTCTGGTAGAAGTAAGAAACGGTCAGCAAAATAACCCCGATCAGCATAAAGGCAATGACTTTTTGCACTAGCTCGAAGGACGCCATATCCAGTAATAGCACCTTGAGCGTCGATAGGATAAATAGCCCAGCGGCGAGGCGAATCATATCGGCATTTTGTGGTTTTAAGCTGATAAACATCAACACACTGCCATGGATAACCAATAAAATCGCGCTGAGTGGGGCGGCAATCATGTTATCGAAGCTATAACTCCACATGAAGTAACTCAAGGCGAGTAACAAATGCCAACCCCACTTAAGTCCTTGTAAAGGTAAGATACGTCTATGCAAGCGTATTGCTGCGCCATGCTGCAAGATAAGCCTTGCTAGGAGTGCCAGCGATAAAAACTCAATTAACACAAACGAGGCATTATCACGATTAAGCCCAAGCGTGATCTCAAAATGCAACATGATGGGCAACAGGGCTAAGCCTAACGTTAGGCCGTAGGCGAGATGGTAGCTTTCCTTTATTGCGGCTTGGATTTGGGCTACTAGGGTTAATTTCATACTACGCGAGGCTTGGCCTTCAGTGCTTTTGCTTAAACTTTTTTGGATAAGCAAGGCAAAATAACCACTTAAGGCCAATGCTGTCATGGCTATTCCGACGAGCTCTGAATGATTAAAGCCATAAACGATCACGGCTAATACCAGTGCAAAGTAATAAGGGCTTAGTTGCCATTGAAGTTGCAGTAAGGGGCGCCATGTCTCGGGTAATTGGCGATAACGAAGCAGGGTGAAGCCCATAAAGAGGGCTCCAATAACCAGCGCCGCGAGTCCTTGCCAAACGTGAATAAGACATAGCGAGGCGGTCATCAGAACCGCTAGCCAAGTGAGGATTTTGGCTTCTATGTTCAAACTCTTATGTTTAACAAAGTAGGCTAAACCTAGGCTCATAAAGGTGCTCAGCCAGAGGGCAATAGCGGTATATTCCCAATAGTTGCGGATAACTTTAGGCAGCAGAATAAGCGGCAGCAGCAAATAGCAGAAGATTTGCATGCTATAAGCGGCTTTGGCAAATAGGGCATCTTTATAGTGGCGGCGATACCAATAATGGGCCAAGAGTAAGGCGGTAAATAACTCAATTCGTGCCAGTTTGGCCATGAGCGGCTGGGCGCTAAAGCTGAAACTGTCAGTGAGCGTTATGCCTTCAACGACCTTAAAGAGCAGCGGTAATAGCAAGATCCAAGCGGCAAATTCGCTGATAACGAGTTTGTCCTTTGCGCTTAAATACAGCAGTAATAGGCTGACCAGTGGCAAGATAGCGAGATAGTAATCGCTGCTCAAAAGGTAAGCCGCGAGGATAATTGTCGCCACATAAAAACCGCTTAATAGTTCTTTTAGTATTCTGCAAAGCTGATGTTCTAACGCAGAAAGCGGCGCATGGGTGAATGATAATAGTCGAATGGCAAAGACTAAGGCGGCGCAACTTAAGGCCAGTGCGATCAGCGAAACGCCAAAGGCTGACAAAGCTGAAATTGCCAAGGCATCTAATAAGCTGGATTCTAACAGTGCCATGCTATCAAGCACGCTAAACGCATTTAACCCTAATCCCATTAGCAGTAATACATAAGCTTCGGCGCGCACTGAAACCAGCTCTTCTTTGGTGCCAATCCATAACAGTAATAAGGCTTCGAGCAGTAAGACTAAGCCGAGGAAATCATGGCTAAGTAAATACAGTGCTGCAAATCCGGCAAAACTTCCTGCAAAGACTAACAATAAGCCGCTGCGGGCTTTTTCTAAGCGGCTTTTTAGCTGCCAATAGAGGGCTGCACAGATCAGCGCGTTGATCGCGAAGATTTCCCCTGCGAACTCAGTGAATTGCGTTAATTCGAATAGCACAAAGGCGAGCAATGCTATTGGCAAAGCGAGCATGCGATGGCTTAGCGTGTTGCTTGGTTGTTTATCTTGATGGGCAAACTGCTGGGTAAATAGTAAGCCGGTGATGCCGTAGAGATAAAAGGTCGCATTAATACTGAAAAGCGCCAGCAGACTGCCACCGCCAAAGTCGGTGAGTGGCAGTGGCACAAAATAGCTAAAGGCTTCGATGCAGCCAATGTGCAGCAGCGCGGTGATTTCCAGTAATAACGGCCACTTAAGCTTATAACTTTGGGCAAGGGCGCCAATTCCAATAAGCAGTAAATAAGGAAGAAACAGCAGTGGTGCATAGCTTTGGGATAACAACATCATAGGCGCGGTCGAGCCGCCGACCAAGGAGATGACGCTAATGACTTTGGCATCTAAGCGCATCGACAGACCATAACCTGCCAGAGTGATCAATAACAGTAAGATAAAACTCGCGCTATTGGGGATGATTTCAAAATACGGCCCAATAAAGTAAGCGCAGAGAAAGTTAAGAATAAGGCCTAATCCGACTATCCCAGAACCAAAGTCCGCCATGCCCGCACGTTTTTGGCGAATAAAAATCCCGCCAGCTATGATAGCGTTCGCGCTGGCAAACCCGAGTAGCGCTTTGCCCAGTTCTGAGAACCAATGGTTGATGGAATATTGCAGTAAATAACCAAAGCCTAATGTCAGGGTGATGATCCCTGCGATTGTCATCAAGAAGACCGGGCCTAATCCCTTAGCCTGATAATGATTGTAGAAGGATTTGATTTGTTCGGTAATTGCGCCAAAGGGCGCCATGATGGCCGCTAATCCTTGGGATAGCAGATCATCAAATTGACTCGCCACTTGCACGCTTGCCTGTAATTTGACTTCATCACTCAGTTGTTGGCCCTGCGCCTGGTATTTGGTTTTAGCGACTTGTTCTGCTGAGGTATTTTTTGTGTTTCTTTGCCAAGGGTCTTCTTGCAAAGCGTTTTGCTGCCATGGGTTGGGTTCTGCTTGAGCAGGCGCTACGGGAGCGGACTCAAGGATTGGTGTGTGTGCCGCATAGGTTAATGCGGGCGTGTTATCTGCGGCAGGGAGCACAGCCGCAATCGATACTGCATCTGCCGCCATACTGACAGTGGTATCAAAGGCGTCTTCAGTCGCAATTTGCTGACTTAAGGTATCGAGCTTAGTTGAAAATTCTGCCAATTGACGGCTGAGCGAAGATTGCTGCGATAAATGCAGCGACTGTAATTGTGCCAGCTCAGCTTTTAGTTGGGCGACGTCATCCTTTAACGGCATATCTCAATCCTAAGTATTTAATACTAGTAATATACTAAACTTTTACTGGGTTGAAGTGTACTGACATAAAAGCGACATAGAAAACAAGTTTTAACGCAACTTGGGCTGCGTTAAATTCAAGGTGGTTAGCCGAATTTTCGCTTATTCAAGGCAAATTATTTATTTAATTCTTCCGCTAAGGCACTTTGGTTGTTGGCTACGATTCTCGCAATCTCGGGATCGCCTTGGTGCAACTGCTCGAAGCAGTGCTGATGAAGCACTGCATATAAATAAGATAAGCTGACGACAGTATCTTGAGCATTATGTAAGTGTGTATCGCGTGCGGTTCTATCGAGCAGATCGCAGCAGGCGCTAAGTTGCTTATCAATCGCTGTCAGTAGCTCTTTTTGCTTATTGTCGAGTAATTCGCATAATTGCTCTTCTTGGTGATGAGTCATGCAAGTTTTCCTTGTTTTGGGGATTGATTAAATCCTCAGACCGCCATTAGGCTGTGATGATTTCAGGCTGTTTTTTGACCTGACATTACTTCTTAGCCTGCAGGATCACAAATTTACCGTTGGAGGCGACTGTGGTGCAGTTTTTAAATAAGCGCTGTAATTTCACATGGTAAGCCAGATGGCGGTTGCCGACGATATGTAAAATCCCCCCGTCTTTTAAGCGGCGGCGAGCGTCTAAAAACATCTGCCATGCGATATGATCGGTAATGGCTTCACCTTGATGGAAGGGCGGATTACACAGCACCAGATCCGGTTGCACTTCTTCTGGCAGATGCGTCATGCAGTCGTCCCAATAGAAGTGGCCTTTGTCTGCAGGTAATTGATTACGAGCCCAGTTTGCCTTGGCTGATGCGACCGCCATTTCGGAATCGTCGATAAAGTGGATATCAGCTTCAGGGAATAACTGGGCGGTTCGCAGTCCCAGCACGCCATTGCCACAGCCGAGATCGACAATCGACTTAAAATCTCCTTTCGGCAAATTTTCGAGCATGATGCGTGCGCCAATATCGAGTTTGTTGGCGGCAAACACATTACTTAAGTTGCTGATCTCAAGTTGATATTCAGGTACGGCCCAAGTCACTTCTTTGGCTAATGGTCTGGGTTTACCATCACTGACACAGGTAATTACTCGGGTGTTTTTCCACGCTAAACTAGCGCTTGCTGGGCCTAAATGCTTAGCAAAGACATCGAGCAAGGCGCCATTAATCGATTTGGCTTTGGCTGCCACTAATATGCGAGTGCCAGTGGGTAACACTTGCGATAAGCGTGTTAGCTGGTGGGCAAAGTAGCTTAAGTTCTTAGGCAACTTCATCAATACTAAGGCTAAGTTTTCTGGCAAGGTATCGCGGCTGGTAAACCATTGCAGATTATCCATCGGAAACTGATTGCGGCCATGGTTTTGTTCTGTGCCTAAAAAGCTGGTTCTGGCATCGGTTTCAACACACAGTGGCCAACTTGGATTCAGTTTCGATACACCACAGCTTAAGGCGCCGAAACTGTCGTTGATAATGGCGGTTGGCACGGCGGCTTGCTCTGACTCAATAAGGCTTTTGAGTAAGTGTTCATCGGCGGCATCCCAAGCTTGAAGATTAGATTCCTGCTGAGCTGGATACCGTAAAAGTTCGAGTTCAACACCCGCTACTGAAAATTGTGTTGTCATGTGCCACACTGCGCCAATAAATTAAGGCGCAGATTATCGCAGATTTCATGGCGCAGTGCGACGGCTCTGCATCAAGAGCTAATGTTAGCCCTACCATGGACGAAGCGGCAAGCAAACGAATCGATAGTTGCGGGGGACAAGTAGGTTGATGGCTAAAGATAATGAGCGGCGTGACAACCAAGGTTACGATTTGTTTTCTGAGCTTGATGATGAAGCGGGTCTTGATTTACAGCTAAGTTTGAACCTTACCGATCACGGTTTGAACAAGACTGGGCAACCCATACCGCCCATCACCTTAGTGCGGGGTTATCTTAATGCTGAGCAGCAACTTGCGTTGATGAAAGAAGCGCAGACTTATCCCTTAAGTCGCCCCGAAATCCAAGTATTTGGTCAGTTTCACGCAATTCCTCGCCAGCAAGTGTGGTTTGGCGATTTGGGCTGTGACTATTTATATTCAGGACTGTTTATCCGCGCCTTACCTTGGCCTAAATATGCCCAGAAGTTGAGGGATAAGTTAACGCGGGATTATGGTTTGGCGAGTAATGGAGTATTAGTCAATCGTTACGCCGATGGAAAAGATTGTATGGGCGCCCATAGCGATGATGAACCAGAAATTGCCCATGGTAGCCATATTGCGTCTATTACCTTAGGCGCCACGCGGGATTTTGTGCTTAAGCATAAACACAGCCAAACCAAGCACTGCATCAGTTTGCACAGCGGTGATTTGCTGATCATGCACTGGCCTATGCAAAACGATTGGCTGCACAGCTTACCTAAACGTTTGAAAGTAAAAGAGCCCCGCTGGAATTACACCTTTAGGCAACTCATCGTTAATTTCCATGGCTAAATGCCCGTTGTTAAATGACAGCTATTCATTGCCTCCTGTTTATTACTGGTGGCGGTGAACGGCCTGCTAAATAAGATGACTTATAAAGTGGTTATTGAGCAGCAAACAGACTAAGTGAATTTGATCTTTTCTGCCTGAAGCAGTACTCTGCGGCCACTGGATTTCCCCATTCTGAGACTCGAATATGTCCAATACTCATGCGCAGGGCACAGTGGCTAACACTATCACGCAGAAGTTAACTGAAGGCTTCTCGCCGACTCACTTAGAAGTGATCAACGAAAGTAATCGTCACCATGTGCCACCGAATTCGGAAACCCATTTCAAAGTTGTGCTCGTGAGTGAGCAGTTTGATGGTTTACGTCTCTTGGCCCGGCATCGATTGGTTAATACTCACTTAGCCCATGAGTTAGCGAATGGCGTGCATGCCTTGTCGATTCACACTTTCACTCAAAGTGAATGGGATGCGAATGTACAAGTGCCTAATACGCCAAATTGTCGCGGTTAATTCATCGCTCTCCAATACTTTTAGCTTAGATTTCAAAGCCACTCTCCATAGAGTGGTTTTTTGTTTTAGGTCAAACTAAGGCCATTTTCTGGTTTTACCCCTCGAGTTTCTGGTTTCCCTCACTGTGTTTCTGTGTTAACAATATGTTCTATTTTAAGGGTTTGGGTGATGCGACTGCGGAGCTCTGTCCTGAGAGCATGTTCACGTTTGTTAGAACCATGGGCTCGTTTGATGTCAGGGAGAGTATTAAAAATGCGTAAGTTTGGGAGTGTACTCGTCTTAATGCTGCTGATGGGGCTGAGCGGTTGTAACCCCGCAGCCAGTGATGCACAAAGCATAGCTGTTTCCCATGCTGCAACGGATGACCCCCAAGCTATTTCCACTATTGAATGGCGCCTTGCGACGTCTTGGCCTAAAAACTTCCCCGGTTTAGGTATGGCTCCCGAACGTTTTGCCCATCTAGTCAATGACATGTCTAACGGTCGGTTAAAGATCCAGGTTTATGGCGCGGGTGAGTTAATGCCAGCGTTTGCCGTATTTGATGGTGTGAGTCAGGGCAAAATTCAAATGGCCCATGCCGCCTCGTATTATTGGAAAGGCAAGGCGCCCGCTGCGCAGTTTTTTTCATCGATTCCCTTTGGTATGACAGCGCAAGAAATGAACGGCTGGCTTCACTACGGCGGTGGCATGGCATTGTGGGAAGAAGTGTATCGCCCCTTTGGCATCATTCCCCTCGCGGGTGGCAATACTGGGATGCAAATGGGCGGCTGGTTTAATAAACCCATCAATACCATTGCTGACTTTAAGGGATTGAAGATCCGCATGCCGGGCTTGGGCGGCGAAGTCTTAAAGCGTGTTGGCGCTATACCTGTGAATATGGCGGGGCGTGAACTCTATGGTGCCCTGCAAACGGGCTCGATTGATGCGGCAGAGTGGGTGGGGCCATTGAACGACCTTGCTTTTGGTCTACATAAAGTGGCGAAGTATTACTATTACCCAGGTTGGCATGAGCCGGGTTCTAATATGGAATTCTTGATTAATAAAGCTGCCTTCGAGAGTTTACCTCAAGATTTACAAGCCATAGTGAGAGTCGCGGCGAGAGCGATTAACCAAGATATGCTCGATGAATACACGACCCGCAATGTGACGGCCCTTGAAACCTTAGTGAATGATGAAGGGGTAGTGCTTAAAGCATTTCCACCAAAAGTGTTGTTGGAACTTGAGAAAATCTCTAAACAAGTGATTGAAGAACAAGCCAATCAAGATCCTTTGATGCGCAAAGTGTACGCCGCCTATCACGCCTACGAGCAAGGTGTACGCCAGTATCATAAAATATCTGAGGATGCTTACAGCCAACAGCGTCAACACTAAATGTGGGGTGTTTTTAGCACTGACTGTCAGATTAATCGCTGATTTATATGAGATGATTTCATCTTAAATTATCTTGTTATCGGCGTAATTCATTTGGTGTTATGCTTGCAAGCCATAAATAGACAGTTACAGTGGCGTTGATATCGCCCTGAGAATTTGGAGATCCCTATGCCATTACTTGATAGCTTTACCGTTGATCATACTCGAATGAATGCCCCAGCGGTTCGTGTTGCTAAGCATATGAGCACGCCAAAGGGTGATGCGATTACAGTATTCGATCTACGTTTTTGCGCACCGAATAAAGATATTCTCAGTGAGCGTGGTATTCACACTCTGGAGCATTTATTCGCTGGCTTTATGCGTGACCATTTAAATGGTAGCAATGTTGAGATCATCGATATTTCGCCAATGGGATGTCGTACCGGCTTTTATATGAGTTTGATTGGAGAGCCGACTGAGCGCCAAGTGGCCGATGCGTGGTTAGCTGCGATGGAAGATGTGCTTAAAGTGGTTGAGCAGTCTGAAATCCCTGAGCTGAACGAATACCAATGCGGTACGTATGAGATGCATTCGTTAGAGCAGGCACAAGATATCGCCCGTAATATTATTGCGGCTGGCGTGAGTGTGAATCGCAATGATGATTTGAAATTAAGCGACGAAATTCTAGGTAATCTGTAACGGTTTGCACTCTTAATTGTATAAGAGTACTTAGCCAGTAAATTCAGTTTCCTGAAGTTAATGAGAGAAAGCGACGAGAGTCGCTTTTTTTTTCAAACAAATTCAGCTATTTTACAAGTTAATAACAAAAACGCCGTACGCTAACAAAATTTTTGGGAGCTTGGTATGCCTAGTCGTTACTTCACAGTATCACTCTGTGCAATTTCTGTATCTCTTGCCTGTTCTAACACAACGTTCGCCGATGATTTCCACAGTCAAATGCTTGAACTGAACCTGCTCAATGACACATTCCACTCCACTGCTGACAGTTTAGCGTTAGGCCAGTTAACGGCTTTGACGGTTTTACCTGCGGATCTTAACGGAAATCCAGCAAGCATTAGTATGCGCAGCGCGAGTCAAGGCGTGGCCGTATTGCAAGATAGAGTGTATTTCTCACCTGCGCCTTATTCTGCACCGCAATTACAACTATTACCCAATCTGCTGCAACAACAGAGTGTCACTGTCACGCCAATGGCGAATATGGCGGTTGGTGGGCAAGGGGCGTTTGGGGTGGTGAGTTATCAAACCTTACCTGTGGCCGAGCAAGCGGAAAACAGTAAAGTAACGCTCGAAGGCAATACCGATGCCGATTACAGTGTCGATGTGAATTGGGGCGTGAAGCAAAAAGAATACGGCATGATACTCGCGGTTAACTACAGTGATGCTAGTGGCGCGGATCGCTTGCTTAATGGTCAAGATACTGACCGCCAAACCACTGATATCTTATTTAAAATCAATGCTGCGAGTTTATTAGGTGCTAGAAGTCCACAGGTGACTGAGTTTACCTATCAGTTCCTCGATGATGATAGCTATCGCTCCCAACTCGGCTTAACGCAGGCCGATTGGCAACAAGAACCGATGAGTTTGTATTCAGCCACGGCTGGAGATAAGCATCAAGGGCGACACCATAAGTATCAACTATCGCACCAAGTTGCGCTTAGTGGTGGGCATAAAGTCATCACGGACTTTTACTATCAATCCTATTCGCAGCAATTAAATCAACTCAATCAATTTGATGGGCAAATGCTCGATACCCAGAGTTTAGCTGCGCTGGCTGTATTTGAACGGCAGCCGACAGTCGATGGTGTCGCGGTCGCTTCGTTACAACAAGACAATGATTTTAGCTCCTTTGGGGTACAAACTGAGTCCGTGAATCAATATGGCGCCCATCAAATTAGTTTGAGTGCCCGTTACCATACGGATAAAGCTGAGATGCACCTTGGTGAACAGCAAAGTCTATGGCAGCAGGACTTGAGTCTAGTGAGTGATGCGCCCGATGCGCTGTTGGCTTATACCGATGATGCTACCGCATTCACCTCGGCCATCGATTCCTTGTTTAATTGGGACGGATTGCAGCTTAAACTCGCGCTCGCCTATGAAAAAGTGGATGTTAATCGCAAGGTCAATTTAGCCTACGCCGGACTCGAAGCGGCGGATTTTTCTGACAGCGATTGGATGCCACAGCTTGGCGTTTTATATCATGCTGGAGATTGGCGCTTTAGTGCAGATATTCGACGCTCCTGGACCGCCGCGAGTGCTGGGAATCTTGAGCAAGAAGCGCAAGTGTCGCTGCAATATCAAGTCAGCGCCCAATATGCTAGCGAGCATTTTAATGCTGATATTAAAACCTACATTCAAGATTTTGATAATCTGCATGTCAATTGCGATGTGTATACCCAATGTGCCGACAGTCGATTGTGGGTTCAAGGCAATGTCGTGGATGTGCTGACCAAAGGAGTTGAGCTGAATCTTGGCTATCAGTGGGAACTGGGCAGCGTGCAGTTACCTTTAGCCTTGAATTATCAGTATTCAAATGCCGAGTATCAAACCAATAGCTGCAATGAAATCCAAGGCTGCGTCGTGGCTGGCGATAGGGTGGCTTGGTTACCCAAGCAGCAACTGCAGTTGAGTGCTGGGATGAAATATGACGAATATGAACTGCATGCGAATGTCTTTTATCAATCGGAGCGCGAAATGGGCCAATTCGGCGCCGAATTACAGCCTGTCGCCGCACAATGGCGGGTAGATTTAGCGGCGAATTATCATTTTAACCGTCACCATGAGATTTATTTTCGGATAGAAAACCTCTTAGATGAGACATTAGTCACAACAGCATCAAATAGCGGAATTCGATCGGAAAATGGACGTATTAGCTATTTAGGTTATCAATGGCGCTTTTAAGTTGAATTTTATTTCGTTTGAATTTAAATCAATTGAAACAAATAAGATCGATTTAAGCCGCGTTTAGTGGATGTTTCGACTTTTTGCTAAATTAAATCTTTAATTATTAATGCTATAGTACGCAGTGGCCGTAATATTCTCTCTTTCTGATCAGTCACTAGGTCGGAAGGTGAACGCCGTAGCGCATGATTCTTTTCAATCCGTATTTTAGGTTTGAAATCACCTATAATTTTCGTGGCGATGCCAAGTCAATTGGGGTAAAATGCGCGCGACCAGCGTGATTGCGATCGCATTTCTGTGATAAATCTGCGCTAGCTCAATGCAGTAGGTTTTGTTTAAAACCTAAGTATTTAGCAGGAACGCGGCGCATTGTCTTTCCTTCAAACGTAGTGCTTGTGGATATGATTACAATTAAGAAAGGATTGGAACTGCCTATAGCAGGCGGACCAGAGCAAGTTATCCATAATGGCCCAGCCATTAAACATGTAGCTACTTTGGGTGAAGAGTATATTGGCTTACGTCCAACGATGAAAATCAAAGTGGGCGATAAAGTACAAAAAGGCCAGGTTCTTTTTGAAGATAAGAAGAATTTAGGCGTTAAATATACGGCTTTAGCCAGTGGTACTATATTAGACATTAACCGGGGCGCCCAGCGTGTTCTGCAGTCTGTTGTCATTGCAGTGGAAGGAAACGAAAGCGTTGCCTTTGCTAAATATGATGCCACTGCACTCGATACGCTCGACTCGCAGTTAGTCCGTGACAATCTGATCGAATCAGGTTTATGGACTGCATTGCGTACTCGTCCTTTTAGCAAAGTTCCTGCTGTAGACTCTTCTGCTGCTGGTATTTTTGTAACCGCAATAGATACTCAACCTCTTGCCGCTGATCCCGTTGTGGTGATCCGTGAGCATAAAGAAGATTTTGCTAATGGTCTTAAGGTCTTAGCAAGACTTACTGACGGTAAAGTTTACCTTTGTAAAGCGCCTGGCGCTGATATTCCTGCCGCAAACGCCCAAGTTGAAGAATTTGCTGGTGTGCACCCTGCAGGATTAGTCGGTACTCATATTCACTTCTTATTGTCTGCCTCTGCAAAACGTACCGTTTGGCATATTGGTTACCAAGATGTAATAGCAATTGGTCAGCTATTTACGACGGGTGAACTCAATACCGAACGTGTTATTGCGATCGCAGGCCCTAAAGCGGCTAAGCCAAGACTCGTACGCACTGTTGTGGGCGCGAGTATGACTGAATTAACCGCAGGTGAAGCCTTAGATGGTAATGTTCGTCTGATTTCAGGCTCTGTTCTGAATGGTCGTACAGCCGTTGGCCCACAAGGGTATTTAGGTCGTTACCATGTTCAAGTAAGTCTGTTAGAAGAAGGTACAGAGAAAGAATTTTTAGGCTGGGTATTACCAGGCTCAGACAAATATTCTATCACTCGTGCATTCTTAGGACATCTTGCTCCTTCTCGTCTGTTCAGTATGACGACCAGTACAGGTGGTTCAGACCGCGCTATGGTGCCAATTGGTAACTATGAGCGTGTAATGCCATTGGACATTCTTCCTACTATGTTGTTGCGTGACTTGATTTCAGGTGACTTTGACGGTGCTGCCACGTTAGGCGCGTTAGAGTTAGATGAAGAAGATCTCGCACTGTGTACGTTCGTATGTCCAGGCAAGTATGACTACGGTTCATATCTGCGTGACTGTCTAGATACGATCGAGAGGGAAGGCTAATGAGCTTGAAAGATTTTTTCGAACGTATTGAACCCGACTTTGAAAAAGGCGGTAAATACGAAAAGTTTTATGCCCTATTCGAAGCGGCATACACAATTTTTTATACCCCAGGTAAAGTGAACAAGGGCAAAACCCACGTTCGCGATAACCTCGACCTAAAACGTATGATGATTACGGTTTGGGCTTGTGCTTTCCCAGCGATGTTCGTGGGTATGTACAACGTAGGTTTACAAGCTCAATTAGCTTTAGTGGCTGGTTTTGCTACCCCTGACGTATGGCAAGTGAGCTTGTTCAGCATGTTCGGTACCGAACTGACGGCAAACTCTGGCTGGCCTGCGCTAATGTGGTATGGCGCCTGTTTCTTCCTACCTATCTACGCGGTGACCTTCGCCGTCGGTGGTATCTGGGAAGTGCTGTTTGCCTCTATCCGCGGTCATGAAGTCAACGAAGGTTTCTTCGTTACCTCTATCCTGTTCGCTTTAACGCTGCCAGCAACTATCCCATTATGGATGGTGGCGCTGGGTATCACCTTCGGTGTGGTCGTGGCGAAAGAAGTGTTCGGTGGTACAGGGCGTAACTTCTTAAACCCAGCACTAGCGGGTCGTGCCTTCCTGTTCTTCGCTTATCCGTTGAACATGTCGGGTGATACCTCATGGGTTGTAGCTGACGGCTACTCAGGTGCGACTGCACTGAGCCAAGCTGCTGCGGGCACATTAGATTATGCAATCAACCAAAACTGGTGGGATTCGTTCTTCGGTTTCATTCCAGGTTCAGTTGGTGAAGTGTCTACATTAGCGATTCTGTTAGGTGGTTTGGTCATCATCTACACGCGTATCGCTTCATGGCGCATCGTTGGCGGTGTAATGGTAGGTATGATTGCCATTTCTACTCTGCTTAACTTTGTCGGTAGCGACACTAACCCAATGTTTGCAATGCCTTGGTACTGGCACTTAGTGTTAGGTGGTTTTGCGTTTGGCATGATGTTTATGGCGACAGACCCAGTGTCAGCGTCATTCACTAACCAAGCTAAATGGGCATACGGTATCTTGATCGGTGCAATGGCTGTGTTTATCCGCGTGATTAACCCTGCATTCCCTGAAGGCATGATGTTGGCAATTTTGTTTGCTAACTTGTTCGCGCCATTGTTCGACCACTTCGTGGTTCAGGCAAATATCAAGCGGAGGATTGCCCGTGGCTAGTAATAAAGATTCGTTCGGCAGAACCTTATTTATCGTCGTTGGCCTATGTCTGATTTGTGCGATATTTGTGTCTACTGCAGCAGTGTTACTGAGACCGACTCAAGCAGAAAATAAACTGCTCGATAAGCAAAAGTACATTCTGGAAGCCGCTGGTCTTATCGATACTAAAGCTGGCAAGGTCACCAAAGCGCAAATTCTGGATACTTACGGCAAACACATCGAAGCTAAATTGGTCGATTTAAAAACGGGTACTTGGGTTGAGGGTGTTAATGCTGACACTTTTGATCAACGTAAAGCGTCTCGTGATGTGAAAACCTCATTTGTACCTGAGAACGACATTGCTTCAGTGAAACGTGTAGCGGATAACGCTGTGGTTTATCTTGTTCGTGATGAACAAGGCAAATTAACGAGTGTGATCCTGCCAATCCATGGTTATGGCCTTTGGTCTACTATGTATGCCTTCCTTGCTATGGATGCTGATCTAAACACAGTGCAAAGCTTAGTCTACTATGAGCAAGGCGAAACGCCGGGCTTAGGTGGCGAAGTGCAAAATGCTCAGTGGAAAGCGAAATGGCATGGCAAAAAGTTATTTGATGAGCAAGGTAACATTGCTATCAGCGTAACTAAAAACCCAGCTGTTGCTAGCACTGAATACGGTGTAGACGCATTATCTGGCGCAACCTTAACGAGTAACGGTGTGCAACATTCACTGACATTCTGGTTAGGGAAAGAAGGTTTTGCGAGTTTCATTGAAAAAGCACGCAATGGAGGTCTCAACTAATGTCTGACGCTAAAGAACTGAAACAGGTTCTGACCGGACCTATAGTCAACAACAACCCGATTGCTTTACAAGTACTTGGTGTATGTAGTGCATTAGCGGTAACGAGCAAGCTCGAAACTGCACTGGTAATGGCGTTGGCGTTAACTGCGGTAACCGCGTTTTCGAACCTGTTTATCTCAATGATCCGTAATCATATTCCAAGCAGTGTGCGTATTATCGTACAGATGACCATTATTGCCTCTTTGGTAATCGTGGTTGACCAATTGCTGCAGGCTTATGCTTATCAGATCTCTAAGCAGCTGTCGGTATTCGTCGGTCTGATTATTACGAACTGTATCGTAATGGGTCGTGCCGAAGCTTACGCGATGAAAACACCGCCAATGATGAGCTTTATGGATGGTATCGGTAACGGTTTAGGTTACGGTGCAATTCTGTTAGCTGTTGGCTTCGTACGTGAACTGTTTGGTAACGGTTCTCTGTTCGGTGTTGAAATCCTGCACAAGATCTCTGATGGCGGCTGGTACCAACCAAACGGTCTGCTACTACTGCCTCCGAGTGCGTTCTTCCTGATCGGTGTTTTGATTTGGATTATTCGTACCTATAAGCCAGAGCAAGTTGAAGCAAAAGGGTAAGTGCGATGGAACATTATATTAGCCTGTTAATTCGCTCTGTTTTCATTGAAAACATGGCACTGGCCTTCTTCCTAGGTATGTGTACTTTCTTGGCTGTGTCTAAGAAAGTCACTACAGCCATGGGCCTAGGGATTGCGGTAGTTGTAGTGTTAACTATCTCTGTCCCAGCAAACCAAGTTATATATCAAGGGCTGCTAGCTCCTGGTGCACTTGCTTGGGCTGGCGCACCTGAAGCTGACTTAAGCTTCTTGAAATTCATTACCTTTATCGGTGTGATTGCGGCTTTGGTTCAAATTCTGGAAATGGCACTGGACAAGTACTTTCCACCTTTGTACAACGCATTAGGTATTTTCTTACCTTTGATCACAGTGAACTGCGCGATTTTTGGTGCGGTATCATTCATGGTTGAGCGTGACTACAAGTTAGGCGAGAGTGTGGTGTTTGGTTTCGGCTCAGGAGTGGGTTGGGCATTAGCTATCGTATTGATGGCCGGTATCCGTGAGAAGCTGAAGTATGCCGACGTGCCTAACGGCCTACGTGGTTTAGGGATTACCTTTATCACCGCTGGTTTGATGGCCTTAGGTTTCATGTCGTTTTCTGGTGTGTCTCTGTAAGAGACACATAACGGCTTCTTGAATTGGACCTTCTAAGGATAAGTTAATGGATATTCTTGGTATTTTTAAATCTACTCCGCTCGAGGTTTACCTCGGTGTGAGTATGTTTACTGCTATTGTCCTCATCTTGGTATTAGTGATTTTATTCGCTAAGTCTAAGTTAGTGGCTAGTGGTGACATCACGATCGGCATTAATGACGATCCTGAAAAAGCGATTACAACCGGTGCGGGCGGTAAGTTGTTAGGCGTTTTGGCTAACAGCGGTATCTTTGTATCGAGTGCGTGTGGTGGCGGTGGCTCATGTGGCCAATGTCGCGTAGTGATTAAGTCTGGCGGCGGCGATATTCTGCCAACAGAACTTGACCACATTAGCAAAGGTGATGCCCGTAAAGGCTGTCGTCTTTCTTGTCAGGTTAACGTTAAGAACGATATGGAAATCGAGCTTGACGAAGAAATCTTCGGTATCAAGAAATGGGAATGTGAAGTTATCTCTAACGATAACAAAGCCACTTTCATTAAAGAACTGAAGCTGCAAATTCCTGATGGCGAATCTGTACCATTCCGTGCTGGCGGTTATATTCAAATCGAAGCACCTGCTCACCATGTTAAATATGCAGATTTCGATGTACCTGCACAATACCGTGGCGACTGGGAACACTTCGGTTTCTTCAATCTTGAATCTAAGGTTGATGAAGAAACTATCCGTGCATACTCAATGGCTAACTACCCAGAAGAGTTCGGTATTATCATGCTGAACGTGCGTATTGCTACGCCTCCACCACGTAACCTGACTCTGCCTTGCGGTAAGATGTCATCTTATATTTGGAGCTTAAAAGCTGGCGATAAAGTGACAATTTCTGGCCCATTCGGTGAATTCTTCGCGAAAGATACCGATGCAGAAATGGTGTTTATTGGCGGTGGTGCGGGTATGGCGCCAATGCGTTCACATATCTTCGACCAACTGAAGCGTCTTCAGTCTAAACGTAAGATGAGCTTCTGGTACGGTGCACGTTCTAAACGTGAAATGTTCTACGTAGAAGATTTCGACGGCCTTGCGGCTGAGAATGATAACTTCGTATGGCATGTGGCACTTTCAGATCCTCAACCAGAGGATAACTGGGATGGTTACACAGGTTTTATTCATAACGTATTGTATGAAAACTATCTGAAAAACCATGATGCACCAGAAGATTGTGAGTTCTACATGTGTGGACCTCCAATGATGAACGCTGCCGTAATTGGCATGTTGAAAAATCTTGGTGTCGAAGACGAAAACATCTTGTTGGATGACTTCGGCGGCTAATGTTCATTAGTCCTAGATAGAAAAGTTGCAGATGTTGAGGATAATCTCTCATCTGCAACTTTTGCATTTAAGGGCCCAAATAAGAGTAGTAGGTCACTATGTTTCAGACCTTAAAGATCAATATCTCAGTATTAAAGCATTCATTTAACTGGCTAGTCCTCGTAGGGCTGGCCTTTTTTGTTTCAGCCTGCTCAAAGCAGAACGAGGTCATTTCATTAGCGGGCAGCACTATGGGGACGACTTATCACATTAAAGTCGTGCCGAATGAGCAGATGCCGACGGCGCAATTACTTCAAGCGGAAATTGATTTAGCCCTTGAGCTAGTCAATGACCAGATGTCGACGTATCGCCCAAATTCAGAATTATCCCGTTTCAACCAATTGCCATTGGAGCAAAGCGTTGAAGTTTCAGCGGATACCATCAAAGTGGTGCAAGAGGGAATACGCTTATATCAAGTGACGGATAAGGCACTTGATATTACCTTAGGTCCTTTAGTTAACCTGTGGGGATTTGGTCCTGATAAGCGCCCAACTAAGGTTCCGACTCAGGCCGATATCGATGCGGCGAAAGCCAAAACCGGTATTAGTGAGCTTTCGATAGAAGGTCATCGTTTAAGTAAGCATAACGCGCATTTGTACGTAGACCTGTCATCAATCGCCAAAGGGTTTGGGGTTGATAAAGTTGCTTCTATTCTCGATAAATACCACGCGACTGGGTATTTAGTTGAAATTGGCGGTGAACTGAGCATTAAAGGTGCTAAAGGCGATGGTAGCTCTTGGCGCGTTGCCATAGAGCAACCGACCGATGATGGCTCTGAAGCCGTACAGCAGGTTATCTCACCAGGGACTATGGCGATGGCGACCTCGGGCGATTATCGTAATTATTATGAGGAAGACGGCCAACGTTTTACCCATATAATTGATCCACGTACCGGTTTGCCAATCAATCATAAGCTAGCATCTGTGACCGTATTGCATCAGAATTGCATGACTGCCGATGGTTTTGCGACGGCTATGATGGTTTTAGGTACAGAAGCATCATTGGAGCTTGCCAAGAAGGAACACTTGGCGATAATGCTAATTGAAAAGCAAGGCGAAGGATTTAAAGTCTATTACAGTGACGCCTTCAAGCCTTTCCTTAAGTAGTTGGAGTTAACATGAGCACTTTTATCGCGGCATTTGTAGTTTTATTACTGTTCTTTTTGCTGATGTCGATAGGTTATCTCATCAAGCGCAAAGCCGTCGAAGGAAGCTGTGGCGGTTTAGGTGTTCTAGGGATTGAGAAAGCGTGTGATTGTGATGACCCTTGTGACAAACGTAAACGTCGTATGGCCGCTGAAGAAGCGCGCCGTGAGAAGTTAACCAAAGATCGTATTATTTAATATTCTCTCAATCGTCTGTTTCGACAATAGCCTCCCATCTGGAGGCTATTTTTTTGCATGAAACTTATCAAGCTAGACCATCCAATTAAATTTATCCTTGGGTTATGAGGGAGATAGCGCGTTAATCTAAGCAGGAATGATAATGCTTTTCATCATTAAGTTGGTGAAATATAAAGATAATTTGAGTTGATGGGTAAATTGTACTAGGCTAGAAGCTTGATTTAGATCAATCTTTTTCACGCTTACCAAGGATAGTAACTTATGAAAGGTCATCCTAAAGTGGTTGGGCAACTGAATCGGGTGCTTACCTGTGAGTTGACCGCCATCAATCAATATTTCCTCCATGCCCGCATGTTTAAACATTGGGGCTTAGAGAAACTCAATCACGTCGAATACAAAAAATCCATCCAAGATATGAAGCACGCCGATAAGCTCATCGAGCGCGTGCTGTTTTTGGAAGGTCTGCCTAATTTGCAGCAACTCGAGAAACTTCGCATTGGTGAACATAGCCAAGAAATGCTCGACTGCGATCTGGCCATGGTGCAAGAGCAACTGACATTGCTGCGTGATGCCATTAACCTGTGTGAAGCCGAGCAAGACTATGTGAGCCGCGATCTGCTGGAAGACATTCTCGAAGACGAGGAAGAGCATTTAGATTGGCTCGAGTCGCAGCAAGAGCTCATTACGCTAACCGGTATTCAAAATTATCTTCAATCGCAAATTAGCGACCAATAGGAGCGGGATATGAAAGGCGATAAAGACGTCATCGATGCGTTAAATCGACTCCTAACGGGAGAACTTTCGGCAATGGATCAGTATTTTGTCCATGCCCATATGTACGAAGATTGGGGCTTGAATGAACTCTATGAGCGTATCGCCCATGAGTCCGATGATGAAAAAGCCCATGCGGCCAAATTAGTACAGCGTATTTTATTCCTCGAAGGAACGCCTAATGTTGCCGCCCGTGAGGCATTGAAAATAGGTAAAGATGTGGAAGAGATGCTGCGTAATGATCTCGCCTACGAGTACAAGGTCGCGGACGATTTGCGCCAAGTGATTGCCCTGTGTGAGCAGAAGCAAGATTACCAAACCCGCGAAATCCTCGAAGTGTTACTCGACGATACTGAGTCGGACCACATGTATTGGCTCGAAAAACAACTCGGACTGATTGACCGTGTTGGGCTACAAAACTACCTACAAACTAAGATGTAATCACTAAATCAAGATCAGCGGGAGTGTCTCGCTGATCCTATTTCTACCGCTTCCTATTAATCCAATCTGTATATAGTCTATCTGACTGTAAAACTCTGCCTCTACAAACTCATCCTCTGCAATCCGCCTTAAATTTAGCGAATCCTGTTATACGTTCAATATCCTTTCTTTACAAATACTTATTTACGTTTTTTATAGCGATTTCATCTGTTGTTAACAGGTAAAAATTGTTACCGTGTAAAACTATTTTTGCGAGCCATATTGTTAACTTGTTGGTCAGCCAGACGGGAAGATTGATGGGATATATGAAACGTTCTCTAAGTTTGCAGTTAGTGGTTACTATCGTTGGTGCGCTTGCTGTACTGCTTACCTTAGTCGCCGCTTTGTTGGTGACAAAAGAAAGTGATAACACGCGAAAGCAAGTCGATGCGGATATTTCGGCGTTAGTTGCCTTAAAAGCCAATGAGATCAGCGGCTACTTTATTGCTAAGGGCCAAGTGATCCATTCAGTATTTGCCGAGCCGGGTTTAGTCAAATGGTTTACTCAGTATCACGCCCGTGGCAGTCATCTCGCGGCTGATCGCCAGTATCAAGACATTATTGGTTACTTTAAGTCTTTCTCCGATCGCGATAGCGATGTTAAGTCGGTGTTTTTTGGCTCGGCCAATACCTTCGAGTACTTTGACCTTAATGGCCGCTTCGATGGCGACCCAGATTACTACACCAACAAACGACCTTGGTGGCAGGAGGCGATTGACCAGCGTGGCTTGTTTGTTGGCGATCCTGCGGTCGATGCGAACGATGGTTCAATTTCTGCCACGGTTAAAACCCCCGTTTATGCGGCGAATGGTGAGCTGATTGGCATTGGCGGCATGGATATCTTGATTGATACCATTGGTAAATCCCTGCTGGCACCGATTAAATACCGTGATTTTGGCCAAGCTTTCCTGATGACAGACGAAGGCAAGTTGGTGTATTTCCCTGGTTTTTCAGAACGTTTCCCGCCGGGTTCTTTGGCGAATCAAGTGGATACTCAGTTTAAGGACACATCAGGATTTTCTGCATTACGACAACAGATGCAAAGGGAAGCGCAAGGGTTTGCTAATGTTACTTTTAATGGCGTGCCCCAACGGGTGAGCTTTGTGACTGTGGGCGGCGATTATCCCAAACAAAAGTGGCACTTAGCCTTTATGTTGCCCCACGAAGTGATTGAAGCACCAGTGACCGCCGCGTTCTGGAATGCCAGTATGGTCGCCATAGGTATCATGCTGCTAATGGGCGTGACGGTATGGTTGATGTTGCTGCCCTTTAGACGCCAGTTAGCTAAGTTATTGGATGCGATGGAAGATATCGCCGAAGGTGACAGTGATTTATCAAAACGTATTCTGATGGATCGAGAAGACGAGTTAGGCAAACTTGGCGATGCCTTTAATCGCTTCGCCGAGAAAGTGCAGCATATGTTGTTGGATACGCGCAGCTTAACCCAAGAGGTTGGCACGGGCGTTATTGATGCGCGGCAGATCTGCGACTTAGCCGTGTCGTCGGTCTCATCGCAAAAGCAGCAGATAGATTCGGTGGCTACCGCCGCAACGCAAATGGCGCAAACCAGTCAAGAAATGGCTGTCAGTGCACAACGGGCGAATGATTTTGCCCAGAAGGCGCAAACTCAAGCCCACGATGGTACACAGATTGTTTCCCGTGCGACCGAAGGGATGAAAGCGCTGTCACAGCAAGTGATCGCCGCGGCGAAAGTGATTAAACACTTACGCAATAGCTCAGAGCAAATCGGTGAAGTCTTGAGCGTGATCCGTAACATTGCTGAGCAAACTAATCTATTGGCATTGAATGCGGCGATTGAAGCGGCGCGTGCGGGTGAGCAAGGCCGTGGCTTTGCTGTGGTGGCAGACGAAGTGCGCACGTTGGCATCGCGTACCCAAGATTCTACCGCCAACATTCAAGGCATTATCCAAACCTTGCAACAAAGCGCATTGCAGGCTGAGCAAGTGATGGAATCGGGCGTTGAGCAAGCGAAAGCGGGGCAAGAGCTAACGACTCAGGTCGAAGCGGCACTGAATGATATTGCGACGGCGATTATGTCAATCCAACAGCAAACGGTTGAAATAACCGTAGCAATCGATCAGCAAGCCGTGGCGGCCGAGGAAGTGGCGCTCAATGTCGATAATGTGCGGGGGTTGTCGGATCAGTCTTTGCTTTCGAGTCAGGACTTGTCGCAAAGCTTGCAAGGCTTTGAGGATATGACCCGCGCACTTACTCGTAATATCGGCCAATTTAAGATTTAAGCCTGAGTTGGTCAGTGAACTATTCGCTCACTGACCATCAGCTCAATCACGGCATTACTCATAGTGCACTCACAAAAGGAGCTTAGGCTCCTTTTAATTTTAGGTTTCCCGCCAGATCCCCGCTAAATTGATGATGAACACTTGATTACTGTTTTTATATACAGTATTTTGGCGTTGGAGGAATTCAACGTGCGAAAAATTATTCACATCGATATGGACTGCTATTTTGCGGCAGTGGAAATGCGCGACTTTCCCGAATACCGTGGCAAGCCTTTAGCTGTGGGCGGTAGCAGCGATCGTCGTGGTGTTATCAGCACTTGCAGTTACGAGGCACGTAAATTCGGTGTGCGTTCGGCGATGGCGACCGCTTATGCCTTTAAGTTGTGTCCCGATCTCATTTTGGTTCCTGGGCGGATGCAGGTTTATAAAGAGGTGTCGCTGCAAATTCGTGAAATTTTCTCCCGCTATACCCCATTGATTGAGCCGCTTTCTTTAGATGAAGCCTATTTAGACGTGAGTGAGTGCCAACAATATAAGGGCTCGGCGACCTTGATTGCGCAGGCCATTCGCCGCGATATCTTAGCCGAAACTGGGTTAACCGCTTCGGCAGGCATAGCACCGGTGAAGTTTTTGGCTAAAGTTGCCTCGGATTTGAATAAGCCAAACGGCCAATATGTGATTACCCCAGAGACACTCCCTGATTTTGTTAAAACCTTATCGCTGCGTAAAATTCCCGGTGTCGGCAAAGTCACCGCCGAAAAGCTCTCCTCGCTTGGTCTCAATACCTGTGGTGATGTGCAAGCCTATTCTAAACCTGAGTTATTGGCGCGATTCGGCAAGTTTGGTGGTGTCTTGATTGAGCGTTCCCAAGGAATTGATGAGCGGGGCATTTCCGCCGATAGGGAGCGTAAATCAGTCGGTGTTGAAACTACGCTGGCGAAGGATATTTATAGTCTAGAGCAGTGCCAGCAAGTGATGCCGGGGTTGATCCAAGAATTAGCCCTACGTTTGAGCCGCAGCGCTAAAGAGCGCAAAATTCACAAGCAAGTGGTCAAACTCAAGTTTAATGATTTCAAGCAAACCACTATTGAGCATCGCAGCGATGAAGTCTCGATTGTGATGTTTTATGATCTACTCGCACAGGCAATGGAAAGGCAAGAGGGCCGCGGCATTCGACTATTGGGTATTTCGGTCGGCCTCGCCGATTCTATCCTCGCAGTGCCCGAAATCCCAAATGCCCAGACTCAGCTTGATTTAGCGCTCTAGGCGTTTACTGAGTCGATACGCCGCAGACTCATGCCTGAATGGCTCAATAAGCCTCGGGTGGATTCGCCAACATAAAATCAATTAACAGTCTGACCCGCAAGGGTAAATTGTCCCGATCGCGATACATCAAGTAGGCGGTGCGCGGAATACCTTGCCATTCTGGCAGTATTTGAACGAGCTTGCCGCTTTGTATCTGTTCACTCGCCATGCTGATGGGTAATAGTCCAATACCGAGTCCCGCCACGACAGCCTGACTGGCGATCGCCATATCATCGACGGCTAGTTTGATGTTACCCCTCGGCTCAAACTCGAAATCTTGCCCAGTGATATTGTGCTGTAAACGCCACGTTTTTGTGGGCTTAGCGATGATAACCGGATGCAGATCCAGTTCTTCTATGAATTGCAGCGCATGCCACTGGGTTGCCGATGTGCTGGCGCAAAGCACAAAGCTAATCGTGGTGAGTGGCCTTGCAATCCAATCGGGATCTTTAGGTTCACCCACTCGAAAGGCGATATCGATGGCGTTTTCACTGACATCGATATTCATGTTCGACAGGCTTAAATCGATGTCGATATTGGGATAATGCCGTTGGAAGGCGTTGAGTGATTCACCTAGCCAGCGATAGGTTGTATTGATGGGCGCCGAGATCCGCAGTTTGCCAACCGCTTGATGTTTATCCGCATGCAACTCACCGGATACCTGGTTTAACTCGATAAACAGCGGGCCGCAGCGTTCGAGATAACGCTGACCTGTGGCGGTAAGGTTGACTCTATGGGCGTCTCTGTGCAGTAAACGCAGGCCTAATGATTGTTCTAACAGATTGATTCGACGGCTTAAGGTCGAAGGTGGAATGCGGAATGCTTAAGTGCTGCGCCGCGAGCTTAAAACTCCCTTGTTGTGCCACCACCCAAAATAAACGCATATCGTCTAAGGAATAATTAAGTTTCATATTTGGAATTTAAGCTCTCAATCTTGTTTGTTTTAATAATATATGAAACTTATAAACTAAGCTCAATCCCAATTACCTCCCTAGAGTCCGATATGAAATCCCATACACCTTACATGACAATTGTTTGTCTACTGATTTGCGTTTTTAGCTGGGGCAGCGTGTTTCCCATTGCTAAGCGAGTGCTGGAGGAGATGTCAGGGGAATCCCTCGTATTCTGGCGTTTTACCATTGCGGCGGTGACTCTGGCGTTATATATCGTTTTTACTCGTCAGGCTTGGCCCAAATTGAGTTTGGCGCAATACATTGTCATAGCGCTAGTAGGCGTGATTGGTGTGGGCGGTTTAAATCTGGCGTTATTTAATGGCCTGCAGCATACCTCTGCAGCTAATGGCGCCTTGATTATGGCGCTCAGTCCGCTGGTGACTTCAATCGTCAACGCGTTATTACAGCGTGAATGGCTCAGCAGACAACAAGTGTTCAGCTTAGTGGGCGGTTTGGCGGGCGTATTGCTAGTGATCACTAACGGCAGTGTGCAGCAATTACTCAACTTTAGTTTTAACCAAGGTGATGTGATGATTGCCGCCGGCATGTTGGCGTGGAGTGGTTATACCATTTGTTCGCAATGGGTCGGCCATTGGTTGCCTGTGTTGCCCTTTACCTTGCTGAGTATGATAGCTGCCAGTGTGTCTATGTCCGTGGTTGGGCTTGGCCGAGGTGAGTTTCATCCTTGGCAGGAGTTGATTGGACTGTCGACGACGGCTTTGTCTAGCGTGCTCTACATAGGTTTGTTCGCCACTGTGCTCGGTTATCTGTTTTGGATTAACGGCGTTAAGGCGCTTGGTCCCGCTAAGGCATCGGTCTTTTTTAATCTCGTGCCCGTTTTTGCGGCATTAACGGCGTTAGCCATGGGGCAGGCGGTAACGGAAATTCAATTGGTGGGTATGCTGATAGTAATCCTTGCGTTGATGTTACCTATGTTAGTCAACCTACGCGCGGCAAGAGGCTTAGTGGTTAAGCGCTGCTAATCTATGCTAGCTTTGCTGTTTAAATATAAGGGAGCACCTGAATTCAGATCATCACTGCGACAGGTTTATGCTCCCTTATTCGGTAGAGGGGACTTTTCAAACATCACTGATTTACAAAAGGTAACTTATATAAAAACTTTCACTCTCGACAAATTACAGTTTAAAACGACTGACCAGCGCCGTGAGGTTACCCGCCATTGACGAGAGTTGTACGCTTGCGGCGTAGATTTCATCAGTGTTGCGTAAACTGTCCTCCGACTGTTCGGCAATGTGTTGAATATTTTGATGACTCTCATTGGCCATAGTGGTTTGCGCTTTGGCAGCGAGGGCGATTTGATTATTCATTTCGCTGATCTGGCTCACCATTTCTGCAATATGCGCTAGGGCTTCACCGGCATTACTGGCGGCTTCGACGCTTGAAATCGCCTTTTCATTACCGATATTAATTGCCGCCACAGCGCTTTGGGTGCCATTTTGCACATTGGCGATCATCAATTTAATTTCTGCGGTGGATTGGTGGGTCTTAGAGGCGAGGGAGCGCACTTCATCGGCAACCACAGCAAAGCCGCGTCCTTGTTCGCCCGCTCGCGCCGCTTCAATCGCTGCGTTAAGGGCTAATAGATTCGTCTGCTCGGCAATAGATTGGATCACCTCAAGCACGCGGCCGATATGTTGGCCTTCTTGTTCGAGTTTGTTGATCTGCATTTCGGCTGAGCCTACATCTCCTGCGAGTTCACGAATTACATTGATGGTTTTTTTCACTCTCTCTTGGCCATCGGCGGTAAAGACATCGGCTTGTTTCGCGGCATCGGCGGCATGACTGGCACTGACAGACACTTCTTGCACTGAGGCAGCAATGTGATCACTGGCATCGGCGATTCTATGGGTGGCCGCCTGTTGATCCATCAAGGTATGTTTTGCCGTGGCACTGGTTTTGGCTAGCCCTTCGGCGGCGACATTCAGCTCCGAAGTAGATTGTTTAAACTGCGAGATAATGCCGTGTAAATTATCGAGGAAGTGATTGAAGGCATTGGCAAGATCACCCAGTTCGTCCTTAGAGGTTAGCTGGATTCGCTCGGTCAAATCGCCATCACCATCGGTAATGTCGTGGATTTTCGCGAGCAAAACTGCGAGTGGCTTACTGATGAGTTTAGGCAGCGCAACGATGAACAGAATGCAGATCAGGATACTAATCGTTAAAGCAATTAACTGCATCTGCTGTCCACGATAGGCGTCATCATCCACTTGGGTGACGGCTGCTGCCGTGTTGCTGTTTAAGTCATCGATCAACTGATTAATATTTTGATGCAACTGCTCGAATTGCGTCGCTGCTTGGCCAAAACTCAGATCAATGGCGGTCGTGCGACCGTTACGGCCATTTTGGGTGCGCTGATTGCTGATTTCAGAAGTGGTGGTACTCCACGCCTCGAAACTGCGATTTAATTCATTGAGTTTTTCTTTTGCGAGGGGACTAGTGGTCACCTCGGAAAACTGATTAAGGTGTTCTTTGACCAAAGATATACTATTAGTGTGCTGTTTTAGAAGGCTATTATAGGAGTCAGTGCCCACGTTAACGAACATCAAGCTACGTTCGGCAACTTGCGCTTGGTAAAGCTCTTTATCAGCTTGCAGCAGTTCAGATTGGCTCGGTAAGTATTCGAGTGCGAGCGTATTTGCGCTGTTATTTAATGCTTTAAGCCCTAAGATGCCAGTTGAAGAGGCGAAGATGACTACGCCAGCGAGTAGCAGACTCGGGTAAGTCAGTTTCTGGTTAACGGAAAGATCTTTATACCATTCCATAGCCACGCCCTCCTTGATTGATACACTGAAAGGTGAGGGCCGCGATAACCACGAAATAAAAGCGGATGCGGCCCATCACTGGCGTTTTCTGGCTATTAGAGTCCGAATTGATCTAGGTTGATCCCTATGGTGATAGCACCAATTGCGGCATCGCCATCCATGACGGGTATCGATATTTGTACCAGATAAGCTTGGGAGCTAGTGTCAAATTTGACCGGACCTATGTGCTTATCGCCTTTGCCATTTATCCTCATCACCCTGCCAGTAGTCCGAGGTTTTACTGGTCATGGCGACGTTAGCACCTTGATTATCCATGAGGAAAATTTCTTGGTAGTAAGGTTGGCTGGCTTCGAAGGTGGTGAGAAACTTGGCCGCTTCGTTGTTCATCAAGGACGACATAAAATCATCAATCCCAGCGGTGGCGATCCATTTTTCATCTAATGTTTTGATCGAATCTAAACTTTTGCCTTGAGCATTTTGCGCTTTAACGGCATTCACCAGCACCACTTCTTTACCTAATGGCATCAGTGAATCGGCTAGATCGATAACGGCTTGGGGGACTTCTTCGGCGAAACTGAGGTTACTGCTGAGCAGTAGTGCGGCGGCTGACAAGATTTTACCAAATTTCATGATCTCTATTCCTTAAGGTCACTGTATTGAAGGGGAAAGCGGCTATCTCTAAAAGCGCGACAAGCAAAAATACGTTCGGGTTAGACAAAACAACTATAGTAGAAAATTCAAGTTATTCAGTTCTTTCATAAAAATTTTATCAATGGCATTTCTACACACAAATAGAAGGCGCGATAAAAAATAAGGCCACATCTGACTTGAGCAGATGTGGCCTTGAATTAAGTGCCAATTGAGTGAGCTAGGCTAACTTTAGACTAGGGCGTTACGCCTTAACTGGAATACGCTCGAGTACGGCTAATAATAAGGTCCAGTATTGGCCGACTGTGGTGATGTTCACCATCTCATCTGGTCCGTGTGGATACCGAATCGTGGGGCCAATCGAGACCATATCCATTTCTGGATAAGGTTTCTTGAATAGACCACACTCAAGACCCGCATGGATCACCATGATCACAGGCTCTTTTTGGTAAATGTCTTGATAGGTTTCGCGTACTATCGCCATCACAGGCGAGCTGTTATCTGGTTTCCAACCTGGGTAAGCGCCGCTTAAATCGATATCGGCTCCGGCTAAGTTAGTTAATGCAGTTAACATGCCTTCGACTTGAGTACGGCCAGAATCAATCAGTGAGCGAATAAGGTACAGGATAGTGACTTGTTCATCGTCAGTGCTGATAACGCCAACGTTGAGTGAGGTTTCAGTCACACCTTCGACTTCATCGCTCATGCGGATCACGCCGTTCGGGCACACATGCAGCAAATCGATCAGGGTATTTTGGCTGTTTTCGCTCATCACACGTTTTGGCGTTGGGATAGTGTTTAACACTAAACGCATATCAGGATCGGCAATGGCGAGTTCAGTGCGGATAAGCGCTTCAAACTCAGCGACTTTTTCGTTTAAGGCACCGACGTTTTCTTCTGGCAACATAAAGCTGATGTTGGCTTCACGTGGGATCGCATTACGCAATGAACCGCCGCTAAATTGTGTCAGCTCTAACGCTAAATTATCTGCATTTTCAAATAGGAAACGCGCCAATAACTTGTTGGCGTTGCCGCGACCTAAGTGAATGTTCACCCCAGAGTGACCGCCTTTTAAGCCAGATAAATGCAGGCTAAAGGCAGAGTAACTTTGCTCAGACGCTTGCCACACCATAGGCAGAGTGATTTGAGCATCGACGCCACCGGCGCAGCCCATGTAAATTTCACCTTCTTGCTCAGAATCTGTGTTGATCAGGATCTCTGCGTCTAACATGCCCGCCTGTAAACCGAAGGCGCCCGTCATGCCCGCCTCTTCATCGATGGTCAGTAGCACTTCTAATGGACCGTGCTTGATGTCATCAGAGCCCAAAATGGCCAGCGCCGATGCCATGCCGATACCGTTATCTGAACCTAAGGTCGTGCCTTTGGCTTTAACCCAATCACCATCGACATAAGCTTCGATAGGATCTTGGGTGAAGTCGTGTACTTTGTCGGCATTTTTCTGCGGCACCATATCGATATGGGCTTGAATGACTACGATTTTACGATCTTCCATTCCAGGCGTAGCCGGTTTGCGGATGATCAAGTTGCCAACGGCATCTTCAACGACGGCAAGTTGTTTGCTTTTTGCCCACGCTTGAATGTGCTGGCTTAAGGCTTGCTCATGCTTAGATGGGTGGGGAATAGCGCAGATTTGTTCAAACCATTGCCATAATGGCTGTGGGTATAACTGACTTAAAGCTGTCACAGAAGTGTCCCTCATAAGGTCTTGTGGGTATAGGGCAAATTTGCGGCCATTCTAGCACATTCTGCGCAGCCAATTAATCTCAGCATCACAGGCTTTTGTTACGCTGGCAGCCAAAGTTTCCAGTTCGGATTTTTCAGAGGGTCTCGATACCACTTTTAGATTGGTAATTAGGCGATAGAGCGGGAATAATGCAGACACAATAATGAAAAAGGATGGGTCATGTTTCAAGTTAACTTCGTTGATGTAAAAGCAGAAAATGCCATTTTTGATGGTGAAGGTTGGGATGCAGTTGTGGTGGTAACGCCCGATCTGGATACCATAGGTTTTGATGAGATCAGTTTATTGGCTCAGCACGGTGCCCAGGTGGATAAGCGCGTAGGTAAGAGCCCGACATTACTGTTTGCCCCGGGTCTGGCGGGAGGTCGCTTGATCATCGCGCCTGTCACCCAAGTGAACGACGAGTATGTAGATGTGCGTGTATATGCCGATGCCGCAAGGGCGGCGATTGCCATTGCAAAAGAGGCGGGCGCCAAACGTCCGTTGTTATATGTGGTGCCATCGAAGGATTTGCGTTTTGGTTTTGCCTCTGAAGTCGCGGCATTAGCCTGCGGTCAAGAACTGTGGCAAACCTTAGAGCTGCGTGAAGCGACGGGCTTAACGCCTGCATTTGAGGCCATAGGGTTACTATCTTCATCAACCCATAACAGCAATTTGCTCAATGCGTTAGAAGCGGGCCGCGTATTAGCGCGGGATTTATGTGGTACAGAACCTGAGCGCATGTCGGCTAAAGCCTTTGCTGACTATTGTCTGCAATCCTTAGCGGGCAGCGTGATCAAAACCGCAGTGGTAGAAGACAGAGATATTTTAGAGCGTGACTATCCGCTGCTCAGTGCAGTAGCGCGTTCCTCTTTTGCCGTCGGTCGTCATCAACCTCGGGTGGTGAAATTAGAATATCTGCCAGAGGGTGAAGTGACTCGCACTTTCCTGTTCGCGGGTAAGGGCGTGATTTACGATACCGGCGGCGCTGATTTGAAAGTCGGCGGCTCTATGGCGGGCATGAGCCGTGATAAAGGCGGCGCTTCTGCCGTGGCGGGGCTATTCAAAACCCTGTCAATGCTCAAGCCTAAGGGCATTCGCGTGATTGCCGAGTTAGGTTTAGTGCGTAACAGCATAGGCAGCGAAGCCTTCGTGACCGATGAAATCATCACCAGTCATGCGGGTGTACGAGTGCGGATTGGTAATACGGATGCCGAAGGGCGCTTAGTGCTGGCGGATTTACTGAGCCATTTACGCATCAAAGCCGTGTCGGCAGTGAAGCCTGAAATGTTTTCGGTAGCAACACTCACGGGTCACGTGGTGCGCTGTTATGGCAGTTATCCTGCGGCGGTGGAAAACTCAGTAGCGAGTTCGCAGCAATGCGCTGTCACTTTACAACAGCAGGCGACTCAATGGGGCGAACCCTTTGAAGTGTCTACATTGCGACCTGAAGACTTCGCTAAGATCCGCGATGTGTCAGGCGCTGCTGAAATGTTATCTTCAAATAATGCCCCATCATCGATTACCGCCCGAGGACATCAATATCCGGCGGCATTTTTACTGAAAGCGTCGGGGCTATTTGACCATGGTGTAACAGCCCCAATTCCCTTAGCTTATATGCACTTAGATATCGCAGGCAGTGCGACAGAAGGTGATCCGCTCTACGGCAAACCTACGGCCAGTCCGCTGGTGGGCTTGTATCAATATCTGATCAATCGCTAACGATTTGTGGTAACAAAAAGAAATAATTCTGTAATATCTTACTTATTAGATGCTTACAGGATTATTTCTGTTTTTCTGTGAAATAGATCGCCATTAACCCTACTATAATTGTGTAATTTAATTACATTAAAAAGCCTTAATCAAAAAAATACAAATAAAGGTTGTAATAAAACTACAAAACCATATAATTGCTTTCGTGGATTAGGCGCTATGCCTTTCCTCTCTAGTCTATCCAGGATGGATATTTTTCTCCAAGGACCTGAGTGACAAGTCGTCTCAACGGATATGAGAATCTCTAGTTCCAGGGAACCGAGCCAAGCTTCACTAGAGTACTTAATCACAACTAATTTAGGAGTATTGACTATGTCTTATACAGGCAACAACCATTTTTATTGGCAGAACACTTGGTTTAACACTGATGTTTTGCGTGGCGGTTTATTCGCCATGAGCTTTAAGGCCTAACCCTCCTTAAAGTTTAGTTTCCATCATCCATCATCCATCAACCTTTGTATCGCCTTTTTTGGCGTGTTTAGACTCAAGTAGCATATCGATGTTTTTTCATGGGTATGCCAGGTTTTTCCCGCTAGCGCGGTAATGTACTTCCCCGAAAGGGACGCTTGAAATATGTCTTTGCCTGCTCATTGAGCAGGCTTTTTTTTGCCTTTTTTTCGCTTAAGCCTGTAACTGTTTTACCTGATAGTAATGAGCATAAACTGATAGTGTCAGAAGTGGTAAAGCACCTATTACCAGCCCTCACGCTTAATCGCCTCCTCAGAGGTGAGGGATTGCTTCTTTAATAAATGTGGCGTTGAGATTACTGGAGAAGAGGTTGAAGTGTATGTTGAGCCTGCGCCACTCTGGGGTTATTGGTATGCACTGGGTGATCCTAAAAAATTCCAAGCGCTCCTTTCATGCGCTATGTAAACACTATCTGATGAAGTAGTTTGCTCAGGTGATAACATTACCAATACTAATAAATACAAGCTTAACTAAGTTGCTAAGCGCTAACTGACTCCGCATATTTATCATTTTATTGAACCGCACAGTCATGGCGAGGTTTCCATCATTTGCGTTCAGAATAAATTACTCGGCCGTTTACCGAATGATTTATGGTTACTTGTGTTTATCCCTTGCCAATTTTCTGGCCTGACCAGCCTAAACTCCCTATAATCGGCTGCAAATGTCATCACGTTACATAGTGTTTACATCTACCTACCCTACATACTTAAAATAAAAAGGAACCTTGTTCCATGTTAGAAAAACTGTTCAAACTGAAACAAAATCAAACGAGCCTCAAGCAGGAAGCGGTCGCCGGTTTGACAACATTTATGACGATGGCCTACATCATTTTTGTGAATCCAATGATGTTAGCCGATGCGGGCATGGATCATGGGGCTGTATTCGTGGCGACCTGTTTGGCTGCGGCTGTCGGCTGTATAGTCATGGGCTTGATGGCGAATTATCCTATCGCACTTGCACCCGGTATGGGACTGAACGCCTTCTTTACTTATACTGTTGTGGGTGAGATGGGTTACAGCTGGGAGACTGCACTTGGCGCAGTATTCCTGTCGGGTATTTGCTTTTTAATCTTATCTTTAGTGCGCATTCGAGAGTGGATTGTAAATAGCATTCCCATGTCGCTGCGTATTGGTATTGCCGCTGGTATTGGTTTGTTTCTTGCGCTGATCGGCCTTAAGAGCGCCGGTATTGTGGTGGCAAGCCCTGCAACCTTAGTGACCTTAGGCGATATCACTGCATTTCCGGCGGTCATGGCTGTGTTAGGCTTTTTCCTGATCATTGCTATGGTGCAACGTGGAATGAAGTCGGCGGTCATCCTAAGTATCTTGATTATCACAGCGCTGGGATTAATGTTTGGCGATGTGCAGTATCAGGGTATTGTATCTATGCCGCCGTCGATCATGCCGACATTTTTGAAGATGGATTTATCTCAAGTCTTTGAAGTGACGATGTTATCTGTGGTGTTTGCCTTCTTATTTGTCGATCTCTTCGATACCTCTGGCACCTTAGTTGCGGTTGCACAGCGCGGTGGTTTCCTCGATGAGAAGGGCCGCTTACCGCGATTAAACCGTGCCTTGACTGCCGACAGTTTAGCGACCATTGCGGGCGCGGCTTTTGGTACGTCGACGACCACAAGCTATATTGAAAGTACGGCGGGTGTGAGTGCGGGAGGCCGGACTGGTTTAACGGCAGTTGTCGTGGGATTACTCTTTATTGCTGCGTTATTCCTGTCGCCATTGGCGAGCATGATCCCAGCTTATGCGACGGCGGGCACACTGTTTTATGTGGCGATTCTGATGATGTCGGGGCTCGTGCATGTCGAATGGGAAGATTTGACTGAAGCCGCACCGGTAGTCGTTGTGTGTATTTTAATGCCGCTGACGTTTTCTATCGCTACAGGCATCGCCTTTGGGATGATTTCATACGCCGCAATCAAATTACTCACGGGTCGTTTTAGCGATCTCAATGTGGGCATTGTCGTCTTGGCCGCGCTGTTTGTGGCTAAGTTTATCTATGGCTAATCCTATCGATTAGTGGCTCGTGCAGTGCAAGCTCGCAACCTAGATTGTCTACAATAGACAATATTTTTTGAGGGTCATCTAACTGATGGCCCTTTTTAATGCGCGATTCTAAGCAAAATCGAAAATTTATTCGGAGTTAATAACTCCTTGCTACCAATTACTCAGCGGATTAGGTATAAGGATTGTTCGGTTATTTTTTACAAATGAATAATGAACTTAAGTGAGATTGCGTATCGCCGCGTAGTAGTGAAGTTAGGGACGAGTGTGCTGACCTCTGGCAGTAAACAGCTAGATAAAGCCCACATGGTTGAGCTTGCTCGTCAAATGGCCGCACTGATGAAGTCAGGGGTCGAAGTCGTATTATGCACCTCAGGGGCCATTGCCGCTGGGCGTGAACATCTCCAATACCCGATACTGCCCGACACTATGGCCAATAAGCAATTGTTAGCCGCTGTCGGGCAAAGTCAGTTGATCCTCGCTTGGTCACAACTCTTTAGTATTTATGGGCTGCATGTCGGCCAATTGCTGCTGACCCGCGCCGATTTGCAGGATAGGGAGCGTTACCTCAACGCCCGTGACACGCTTAATGCCTTGCTGGCCAATAATATTGTGCCCATCATCAATGAAAATGATGCCGTTGCCACCAATGAAATCAAAGTCGGTGATAACGACAATCTGTCGGCCCGTGCCGCACTGCTGTGTGATGCCGATTTATTGATTTTATTGACGGATCAAAAGGGCTTATTCGATGCTGATCCGCGCACTAACCCGAATGCTAAGTTGATCTCCCAAGTCGTCAAGATTGACGACAGTCTGCGTATGTTGGCGGGCGGGTCTGTTTCTGGTTTAGGTACGGGCGGAATGTCGACTAAATTGGAAGCGGCGGATATTGCTCGCCGTGCGGGCATCGAAGTGGTTATCGCCTCTGGCCATCACCCCGATGTGATTAAAAAAGTGGTGAGTAAGGAATCTGTTGGCACGCATTTTAGTGCGATTGAAAACCCGCTAGAAAGCCGTAAACAGTGGATTTTAGCGGGACCTGCGACTCAAGGTTCTTTAGTGCTCGATGCGGGCGCGGTCAAAGCCGTGACAGACAAGGGCCGCAGCCTATTGTCTAAAGGTATCATCGGCGTTAAAGGCCAGTTTGAGCGCGGCGCAACGCTGCAATTAGTTGATCAACAGGGTAAAGTGATTGCTAAAGGGATGACACGATACTGCGGCCAAGCCCTCAGTTTGATCGCGGGCAAGCATTCCGATGAGATCGAGTCTTTACTCGGTTACGATTATGGTGACGCAATCGTGCACCGCAACGACATGGTTGTCTTATAAGCGAGGTCTGTTTTGAGTCAAATTAATCAAGATCAGTATTTACAGCAACTTGGTAATAATGCCAAACAGGCAAGTTATGCCTTAGCTAACTTAACGGCGAGCCAAAAGGCCTGTTTGCTTGAAGCCATCGCCGATGCGCTGACAGAAAACGCCGCAGCCATTTTAGCCGCGAATGCTAAAGATGTTGCCGCCGCTAAAGCCGATGGATTAACGGATGCGATGATCGACAGATTGTTGCTCGATGATGCGCGTCTGGCGGGCATTATTGGCGATATTAGCGATGTGATCCGCCTTGCTGACCCGGTAGGCGAAGAATTTGGCAGTCAATTATTAGATAACGGTTTAAGGCTGACTCGCCGCCGAGTACCACTTGGGGTTATCGGGGTGATTTACGAAGCTCGGCCTAATGTGACTGTTGATATCGCGGTACTTGCCCTTAAAACCGGTAATGCGGTGATCCTCCGTGGCGGTAAAGAAACCCTAGCATCGAATAAGCTTATTAGTGACGTGATCCGCGGCGCGATTGTCGCCCAAGGTTTACCGATAGATGCGGTGCAATTTATTGATTCTTCAGACAGATCTTTAGTGACAGGTTTACTTAAGCTCGATCAATATGTCGACATGATAGTGCCCCGCGGCGGTCAAGCACTGCAGCGCTTATGTGCTGAGCAGGCGACGATTCCAGTGATCTTAGGCGGCATTGGTATTTGTCATTTATATGTCGATAAAAATGCCAACCTTGAGCGTGCCTTAGCCGTGATCACTAACGCCAAAGTGCAGCGTCCAACTGTATGTAATGCGCTTGATACCTTGCTGGTGGATGAGCGTGTGGCGAGCACATTTGTGCCGCAAATTGCCGAGTATCTGCATCGTTTAGGCGTGCGTTTTTCCGTTTGTGAGACAAGCTTTAGTCTGCTTGATGGTTTAGGGTTTGATGTGACGCTCGCCAAGGCTGAGGATTTTGGCATCGAATGGTTGTCGTTAACCTTAGGCATTAAAGTGGTGAGCGATATCGATTCCGCTGTTAGCCATATTCGCCAATATTCTAGCGGCCATTCGGAAGCTATTTTGACCGATGACATTCACGCTGCAGCGCACTTTATGAACGAAGTGAACTCAGCGGCTGTGTATGTTAATGCCAGCACGCGTTTTACCGATGGCGGTCAGTTTGGCCTTGGCGCCGAAGTTGCTGTGAGCACACAAAAACTCCACGCCCGCGGCCCAATGGGGCTTGAGGCATTAACCACATATAAGTGGTTAGCATGGGGTGATTACACTAGCCGTGTTTAGCGGTTAAAAACCATAAAATTAAAGCCGTTAACACACTGGGTTGACGGCTTTTTTGTTCGCAATGTTTGATTGTAAGTGCCAATTTGCAGAGTCTATTTATGGCAGTGCTTCAATGGATGAGCGGCGTATAGGTGGCAAGTAACCAAATACAGAAGAATAGCGTCGACATAACTGTAGTGAATTTACGAAAGGCTTTGATGTATTCCAAGGTATAAATAAAGTACTTTTCCTGCACTCTGCGGGTGAGTAATACCGAGGGCAGCATAAAACTGCAATAGAGCATGACTACCATAGTGGTAAAACTGTTTCCCCAGAAATGCTCATAAATAAATAAGGCGATGCAGAGTAGCATGGCGCACCAGCTGATTGGGCTGATGCTATTTTCTGGGTTCCATTGGGTTGATTTTTCCATCTGACTATCCTTAGTCGATTTGTACCTCAGTACAATTTATAGACGGATATCTCGGCTTTATCAAACGCTTTCTATTGTATGCTCAGTACGCTGCTGTCGTTGGAGTCTTGTTTACCATTTATTCAACATGAGCGCATGTTGCATAAAGTGGAGTGACTTACTTAACGTCGAATAACTTGTGCTTAATGTGGCCTGTTTAGCTTAAAGCGTCTTAATATCGGCAAATTCACCTTTGCAAAGCTGGGCTAAGTCTGTGGCCGCTAAGCTTATCTCTAAACCGCGTCTGCCCGCGCTGACATAAATCCTGTCGAAGCCTTGAGCGCTGGCATCAATCAAGGTTGGCAACTGTTTTTTCTGCGCTAGCGGACTAATTCCGCCTACCAGATAGCCTGAGGATTTTTGTGCTAGGTCAGCATCGGCCATTTGCAGTTTCTTTTGTTTTAAGCATTTAGCTACGGCTTTTAGATTAAGCTGATGATCGACGGGCACGAGCGCGACGGCAATCGGCGCATGGGCTTTGTCGATGGCAACTAAAAGGGTTTTAAATACTTGCGCGGGGTCTAGTCCTAAGGTATTAGCGGCTTCTTCGCCGTAGGCGGCGCAGTGTGGATCGTGGCTGTACTCTAAGATATCAAATGCAATGCTGGCTTTTTTCGCCAATCGAACGGCCGGGGTCATTCTATACTCCTTCACAAAATGGGCGATATTAACGCTTAATCTTGAGGTAAAACGTTAGCCACTTCGGTTTTTACGCTCTTTAATTGGCTTATTGCGGTGAGCCAAGTTTGTTTCAGGCGACGATTCAGTGATGACTCAGCCATCATTTAGCGAGCTTTGGCTTTGGGCTTATCTTGCCTTTTCGCTCGGTAAAACGGGGCCAAAGTTGCTGCAACATCATTCCTGACAAAATAAACGCCAAACCGAGATAGGTCGCCATCGCTATCGTTTCTTGCAAAATCCACGCAATAAACCCAATCGACATCACAGGGGATAAAAACACCATAGTGCTAATGTTCGCAGTGCGAGTGGCGGTTTTTAGCGCCATTAACCAGAGCACGAAGGTAATGCCCATCTCGAACAAGCCCACATACATACCTGCAAATATCGCCTTAAGGCTAAAACTGGGCAGGGTATCTGTCAGCACTAAGGTGACGGCAATAAAAGGTAAGCCGATAACAAAACTCAATAATAAACTCACCACGGGATCGCCTTGATCTTTGGTGTTGACGATCCAATATAGGCACCAGAGAACTGTGCTGGTCAGTGCAAGGCCGATCCCGAGCGGACTATCAAAGCTAAAGCCGCTGATATCACCGCCGGTGGCAATGATAAACACGCCAGTGTAGGCAATCAGCGCCGCTGCAATGTCGCTCTTACGCAAATGTTGCTTTAACAAAGGCGCGGCCAGTAACGGCAGTAATACCGCCCAAGTGTAATTAAGTGATAACGCTTGTTGTGCTGGCAGTAAGGAATACGCTTTAAATAGTACGACATAGTAGAGGAAGGGATTGATGAGCCCAGTCACCAGATAAAACATGGGGCGGCGTAAAAATTGTTGCTTGAGTAAGGAAAGCTTTTTTTGCCAAGCAAGGATTCCGCCAAGGGCAATAATCGACGTGAGTACGGCAACAAATACCAGTTGCAGCGGTGTGTAGTAACTCAAGGCGATCTTAAAGGCGGTGGCCACAGTAGACCAGAGGAATACCGCCGCCATGCCATACACGTACGCTAAATTTGAAGACTTCACTCTGCTACCTTACCTGGATAAACATCCGCCAAATGTGGGCAGATTGAATAACAGCTTTAGTTGATAAGCAAGACTATTTTATCTGCTTGGATATTTTATCCCGCTGTAGATGCGAGAAAGATAAATCAGAAAATTTTTTTGTTCGCCCTTGTAATTAAATTCCCTGTCCCAATATAGGTATCAAGGCAGAGAAGGTGGCCAACGATGGACTTGATATTTCAACCGTCTAGCCCCATATCAAAACCAACTAAACAAATTTAGATTGAATGAAATTTTTCGGAGGACCTCATGGGTAAAATTATTGGTATCGACTTAGGCACAACAAACTCTTGTGTAGCTGTCCTCGATGGTGGCAAAGCACGTGTGTTAGAAAACGCTGAAGGCGATCGCACAACCCCGTCAATCATCGCTTATACAGATGATGAAACCATTGTCGGTTCGCCAGCAAAACGTCAAGCTGTGACTAACCCAACTAACACATTCTTCGCGATTAAGCGTTTGATCGGTCGTCGCTTTAAAGATGACGAAGTCCAACGTGACGTGAACATCATGCCATTCAAAATCATTCAAGCCGACAACGGTGATGCATGGGTTGAATCGCGTGGCAACAAGATGGCTCCACCACAAGTTTCTGCAGAAATCTTGAAAAAGATGAAGAAAACCGCAGAAGACTTTTTAGGTGAAGAAGTAACAGAAGCGGTTATTACTGTTCCTGCTTACTTTAACGATTCACAACGTCAAGCGACTAAAGATGCGGGTCGTATCGCAGGTCTTGATGTTAAACGTATTATCAACGAACCAACGGCTGCAGCATTAGCCTATGGTATCGATAAGAAACAAGGCGACAACATTGTTGCGGTATACGATTTAGGTGGTGGTACATTCGATATCTCTATCATCGAAATCGACAGCAACGATGGCGACCAAACATTTGAAGTGTTGGCAACCAATGGTGACACCCACTTAGGTGGTGAAGACTTTGACAACCGTTTGATCAACTACTTAGCTGACGAATTCAAGAAAGAGCAAGGCTTAGATCTGCGTAAAGATCCATTAGCAATGCAACGTCTGAAAGAAGCAGCAGAAAAAGCGAAAATTGAACTTTCAAGCACCAACCACACTGAAGTGAACCTGCCATACATCACGGCAGACGCAACAGGTCCTAAGCATTTAGTGATTAAAATCACTCGTGCTAAATTGGAATCACTGGTTGAAGACTTGATTCTCCGTACATTAGAGCCACTGAAAGTTGCCCTGGCTGATGCAGATTTATCTGTAACAGACATCAACGAAGTGATTCTAGTGGGTGGTCAAACACGTATGCCTAAGGTTCAAGAAGCAGTGACAAACTTCTTCGGCAAAGAACCTCGTAAAGACGTGAACCCAGACGAAGCGGTAGCCGTAGGTGCTGCAATTCAAGCGGGCGTACTGTCAGGCGACGTGAAAGACGTATTACTGTTAGACGTAACACCACTGTCTCTGGGTATCGAAACCATGGGCAGCGTGATGACTAAGTTGATTGAGAAGAACACCACTATTCCTACTAAGGCGCAGCAAGTGTTCTCAACAGCCGATGACAACCAAAACGCAGTGACCATTCACGTACTGCAAGGTGAGCGTAAGCAAGCGAGCGCGAACAAGTCATTAGGTCAGTTCAACTTAGACGGTATTGAGCCAGCTCCACGTGGCCAGCCACAAATTGAAGTGATGTTCGACATCGATGCCGACGGTATTCTGCATGTGTCTGCGACAGACAAGAAAACCGGCAAGAAACAAAACATCACCATCAAAGCATCTTCTGGCTTAAGCGAAGAAGAAGTGGCGCAAATGGTACGTGATGCCGAAGCTCACGCAGATGAAGACAAGAAGTTTGAAGAGTTAGTGCAATCACGCAACCAAGCTGACGGCTTAGTTCACGCAACTAAGAAACAAGTTGAAGAAGCGGGCGATGCACTGCCAAGCGAAGATAAAGAAAAAATCCAAGCTGCAATGGATGCTGTTGACACTGCTATCAAAGGCAATGACAAAGAAGCCATTGAAAAGGCAACTCAAAACTTAATCGAAGCATCTGCTAAGCTGATGGAAATCGCTCAAGCTAAGTCTCAAGCTCAAGGCGGCGACAATGCCGACGCGGGCAAACAGGCTAACGCTGCTGCCGATGACGTTGTCGATGCTGAATTCGAAGAAGTGAAAGACGACAAGAAATAATGACTTGTCATCAATCAAATAGATTGATTTCAAAGCGTTAATTTCTAGGCGGGCGTTACGGGGCAACCCTAACGCCCGTTTGTTCAACACCAGCTGAGAAGCATGAGATTATGTCAAAGCGAGATTACTACGAAGTATTAGGTGTCAGTCGTGACACTAGCGAACGTGAAATTAAAAAGGCCTACAAACGTCTGGCCATGAAATTTCACCCAGATCGCAACCCAGGCGACAAAACCGCAGAAGCTAACTTTAAAGAAATTAAAGAAGCCTACGAGATCCTAACCGACGCCGACAAAAAAGCGGCCTACGACCAATTTGGTCATGCGGGTGTGGATCCTAATCGCGGTGGCGGTGGTTACGGTGGTGGTCAAGGCGATTTCGGCGATATTTTCGGTGATGTCTTTGGCGATATTTTCGGCGGTGGACGTCGTGGCGGTCAACGCCAAGCGGCCCGCGGCTCAGATTTACGTTACAACCTAGAGTTATCACTGGAAGAAGCCGTTAAAGGCTTAACCAAAGAACTGCGGATTCCAACACTGGCGACTTGCGATCTGTGTGAAGGCAGCGGCGCTAAAAAAGGCACCTCTGCAACCACCTGTGGCACTTGTCATGGTCAAGGCCAAGTGCAAATGCGCCAAGGTTTCTTTGCGGTGCAACAGCCTTGTCCAACCTGTCATGGCCGCGGCAAGATCATCAAAGATCCTTGCTCTAAGTGTCATGGCGATGGCCGTGTTGAAAAGAGCAAAACCTTATCGGTTAAGATCCCAGCCGGCGTCGATACGGGCGACCGTATTCGTTTAGCGGGTGAAGGCGAAGCGGGTGAGTTTGGCGCGCCTCCAGGGGATTTATACGTGCAGGTCAGCGTGCGTGAGCATGCGATTTTCGTCCGTGATGGTAACAACCTTTACTGCGAAGTGCCGATATCCTTCAGTAAAGCGGCCCTAGGCGGTGAGATTGAAGTGCCAACACTGGATGGTAAAGTCAGCCTGAAGATCCCAGCCGAAACGCAAACGGGCCGTATGTTCCGTTTACGTGGCAAAGGCGTCAAGTCGGTTCGCAGCCATGCGGTAGGTGACTTGC
This sequence comes from Shewanella sp. SP1S1-7, assembly GCF_031932105.1. NCBI lineage: Bacteria > Pseudomonadati > Pseudomonadota > Gammaproteobacteria > Alteromonadales > Shewanellaceae > Shewanella > Shewanella sp. SP1S1-7. Next base: position 49,918 of record NZ_JAUOEU010000015.1, on the reverse strand, counting down.
TCTGCAAAGTGGTTATGGAAACCCCAGTTAACTTAAACGATCGTCAAAAAGAACTGTTACGCGAATTTGAAGCCACCTTAACTGGTGAGTCGAAAAAACACAGCCCAAAGGCTGAGGGCTTTTTCGATGGCGTGAAAAAGTTCTTTCAAGATCTGAATAGCTAACTTGGTTTGATAGCGCTGCTGTTATTTTAGCAGCGCGCTAGATGAATAAAGCCCCGCAGTGTTTAGCGCTAGCGGGGCTTTTTTATGGTTGTTTTATGCAAAAACAACTTAAAAGGTTTGATGTTAGTTTGATTGTTCTGCTTTGCTATTTGTCTTTATAGCCGAGATTGTTTGTGACTTAAGCCTAGCTTTAGGTTTCTCTTTTTTAAATAAAAGTCAAAGTCGTGGGGCTTCACCCCACACCCGACCAAGGAGGACTGCTCGTCCTATCCTCCTTGGATGCTCCATGACGCCCCCAACGGAGTTGAAAGCCCCTGGTGCTCATTGGCAAATTTGCTATCGCTTCCGAAGGATGCGTCCCTGCACCTGCGAAAGCTAGCTTGCCATCCATGGCAAGACTCACGCAATTTGTCTATTCGCCCTGCGGCAACTCCGAGGGGGTGATGTATTCCTCAGACTTTGGTGTTATTGGTAAATTATTAAAGTTTAAAAATATGCTTGTCTGATTTTTATTACACAACTAAAGTATTGATAGATCGTTTATATTATGGTGATATAAATACTTGGTTTACATCTCTTTCTGCTGGTTTTATGTGAACTGATTGATTAGTTTCATGACCAAAATCTTTTGTAGATTTTCTCATAAATCTATTATCGTGTTAATAGTATTAGTTTTGTAGTCACTAGTAACTTAAGGTACTTAAGGCCAACCAGTAATGAATAGTGAAATGCGAATAAAATGGTTTATGTATACAGTCTGTATAGGATTACTACCGATCTCTCTGAGATTTTTACTTACTGTGTTGGGAGCTGATATCCCTTCGGTTAGTATTAGTGATGTTATTGCATTTGGATTTGTTTTACATATTTCAATGCTAAATGAAATTGAACATGTCATTGGCCAAAAAGTATGGAAAACTACTATAAATGGGATATCTATAGTTGCAATTTTTGCATATGGTGCATTTTCGTGCGCACTGATGATGCATGAGAGTGGTGTGAAACTTGACATGGATGCTTTTGAAAATATTGCATTTTTAGCTGCGGTAGTTTCATTTTTGATTAGCTTGAGTGTTTTCTGCAGACCCAACCAAATATCTGGAGTTGAAAATGCTTATTGATTTAGTAATTTACATTTTCGGTTTTACCTTTATTTTTTTAGGTGGGGGTGTGGCAATATGGTCTTTTATTGATACACATCGTATTCGTTCAGGGAGAGAATTTTCTAAAGATAGAGACTCTAGATTAGATAATGCTAGAAAAAGGTATAAAGATAAAACAAGGAAATGAAATGATTAAAAATTTTATATATCTTAATGAACCAAAGCTTTATTCTTTCTCATCACAGTTGTTTGAAGGTGTTACTGAATATGTTTTAGATCAAGCATACATTGAAAATAAAGATGAAGATTCGCAAAAAGGTAAACTTGCATCAGGAAGGATGATTGCGAATGTAATTAGGGAAGCGTCTAGTTCAACGACAAAGAAATTCCTTCATGATCATTCATTTAATTTATTTGAGCAAGAGTTAATTCGAAGCGATAAAATCCTGAATGTTGTAGATGGGAGTTTATCCTTCTCTGATTTATGCCAAACTAAAAAATCATTTGTCTGTATACGTTCAAAAGGAAAATTTGTAGATTTAATAGAAATTAAATCATTATTTAGTAATTTTAGTAAGATCAGTGAAGCATTAGCTGTTTTACCAAGCACTAACAGATTGCAAATACTTGAGAAAATGAAGGCTGAAAATAAAAACTCTCCTGATGTTAAAAGGTTACAATCAGAGTTAGATCAAGAGTTAAATAAGCATATTGCAGAACTAAATGCATCTATGCCAAAAAGATCTGTTAATGGTTTTGAGACGATAATTGATAGTTTTGGCGATGATATTGTACGATTTCAGCAATCAATTGGTGATGTTGTTTTCTCTACATGTCTATCGCAAGAGCATTTACGGGAGTCATTAAAAAATATCTACCGAAAGTACTCTAGGAAAACGGCAAAAGAATTTGTTGTAGTTGGTTTCATTAGTCATAGTGATGGTACTCAGGAGCCTGAGGTTAAGGAAATACCTGATGGTACGAGTATGATTGGTCATATGGTTGGTATGGCTGAAAACCTTTATCAATTAGAGCAAGCCTTTCATAGTAAAGGTGCAAATGAAATAATAATTGAGCCTATCGCGATTTATACCGAATTATAGTTAGTTATGTCAAAGCATTGCATTCATTTCAGCGAAGTTTCCGTGGTCGTTGGAATAAATCGTGTAAATCCGGACATGGATGTTCAGCTAGATTCCGTAGGTACATTGACGTTGTTTGGCTTTGGATTTCTAAAAGGGAAATAGGAATTGCTCCCATTTATTTCTATTATCTAATAAAAATCAGTATGTGAAACACCACGACTTTGATTGGATTTAAAAATTCAAACGAAGTTTGGAAATGGGGTATGCGTGAGCCATCAATTATAATCAATGGCTCCTTTGAGATGTGTACTGGCCTAATCCATCATTTTGGCGTCACATTCCGGTACGTTTGTCGCAGGTATCAACGTTCTGAGGAGTACAAAACGTAACAGGTGTGTAGATTGTTTCTTCATACTTTTGTTTTGTGACAATTTTATAAAGCGTCAAAATTGCCTGTCTTCCCATTTCATATGGATTTTGACCCACATTGACATGAGCAAGACCATCTTTCAGCATCGTTAACTGCTCTGGAGATGTATCGGTAATAATAATGACGATTTCTTTGTTATTAATTTTTTCTTGGTATGGAGTAATCATTTCACGATAGAGCGCATCATTATTTTGCGCCCAACCACCAACTGCGATAAAAGAGTCTGCTTTCACAGGCTTACCTTTCATTACTGATTCCATTTGTTTAACGGCTTGACTAAGCTGATCAAAGTTAAACAAAGGTTCTCTAACTTCTGTCCAGCCTAAATCGCCATCGAGTAATTCGCCAGGAGGAGCAACGTATTTTTTTCCTGATAAGACGGAGCGTACACCCATAAGTCTTAAATTCAGATTGGGAGAATCTGGCCGCCCAGAATGCATTATTAACGTTCCGCCATTTGGCCGTAGTTTTTTTAACTGTTCCCCCAATGACTTACCTAGTTCAAAATTGTCTGTGCCTATATAAGCTAGGCGTAAATTCTTAGGTTCTTCTTTGATAGAAGCATCAAAATCAGAGTCATAGGTAACAATTGGAATTCCGGCTTCTTTGGCTCTTTTTAGGCTATTTTCAACCAGGTATTTAGACTGCGTAACCGCGACAGCGATACCATCGATACCTTCATCAATCAGTTGATTTATTACCTGATCTTGCAATCTAACATTGCTAATTTCAGGTCCTCGATATATACATTCTACGCCTTCTATTTGAGCCGCTGCATCTATACAGCCATTTTTGCTTTGATCAAAAAAAATACTATAAAATTTAGGCACAACAGCAAATTTCAGCTCTTTTCCATAGGCAGAGGATATTGGTAATTGACTTAATGCAATGAATAACAAAAATAATCTCACCACACTTCCTCCTAAAAATAATGAGACAGCGACTTAAAGCTTTACAACAGAATGTAGCAAAAGAATAGATTTAAAGACATGAGATGCAACGGTGTTATTGAACATTATTGATCTGAATCAGTAATTCACAATATTACGCTTAGAACGTAATAAAAAAATGGGACAGGCATGAGTTTTATGCCTTAATAATTTGCCGATGAGCACATGGTGCTTTCGACTCTGCAGAGGGGCGGCAAGGGAGATCCAAGAGGGGATTGCTGTGGATCTCCTCTTGGGCGATTCTCTAATAAAAATCAGGGGCTAAGCACCACGACATTGATTTTGATTTAAAAATTCAAACGAAGTTTGGAAATTGGGTATGCGTGAGCCATCAATTATAATCAATGGCTCTTTTGAGAGGTTACTCTTCTGGAACAGTAAATGCGGCTTCTACTTTCTCTAACTCTTGCTCGGTTTTAAGCTGAAACGCTTGCTGCTTTTTAAGCTTGGCTTCTTCTTCAAGTGCGGCTTCTCTTTGTTTAAATTCGTGTCTCTCTGGTTTAGTCAGAAACTTAAACGCGAGCTTGTTGCCTAGCACGTAGGCGACCACGTCTTCGCCTTTTGTGCGGCGTTCATCGACGCGTTGTGAAAAACGGGCGTTATCGCGGGCTTTACGTTCTTCGGCATTTAACTTACTCATAATCTGTTCTCCTCATTTAGTTAATCACGGTAGTGTTCCACTACGTTCAGTTAAACAAATGAGTTGTGTTGCACATTCATAAAGCTGATTGGGCGGGATTCTACCATAAGCGCTCACGAAAGCTGTGGGATTAAAATCTATCATCCCATCACCTGCATTAACTTTGCGCACATAAGAAAGATGCGGCAGGAGTCTCTTTTAAGATACACCACGAACACCTAAGCGACAGGAATACATCCATTCCTGCGAACTGGCCGTTAGATATGGACCTTGTTGGCAAGGGAGATCCAAGAGGGGATTGCTGTTGATCCCTCTTTGGTCGGTTCTTGATTTAACATCAGGGGGTGAAGCCCCACGACCTTGATGTCGATTCTGATTTGATATTCGGTTTAGAAATTCAAACGAAGTTTAAAACTTAGGCTTTGTTCGCTGTATAACTAACGCAAATGCCGAAACTGTATCGTTGCAAACTGGCCAAGGCTTGCGTAAAAGCCGAAACAACATTGGTATTCAAAGGCAACTCTCAGTAAACTTTCGCTCCCATGTTTTGATCCGGTGCTGTGATGACCTTTCCTGAGCTTTCTTCTTTCCCTGAGTCGTTAACTTTTGCTGAGCTTGGCTTAAATTCGGCGTTACTTAAGGCCTTGCCTGCAAGTCTTAAACATCCGACAACGGTGCAGCAACTCACTATTCCGGGCATTCTTGCGGGACGGGATTTGTTAGCCTTAGCACAAACTGGTAGCGGGAAAACCTTAGCCTTTGGTTTGCCACTCCTACAACAAATTTTGTTGCAACAGCAAACACAGTTGCAGGGCGCTAAGTCTGTACAGCCTCCAAATGCACTGGCGTTAGTGCTGGTGCCTACACGGGAATTAGCGCTGCAAGTGACTGAGGCGCTGCAAACAGTGGCGAGTCAGTTATCCGTATCAGCTCCTTTGAACATTCAGCTTCTGTGTGGCGGCGTCCCGCAGGAAGATCAATTAGCCGAACTTGCAGCCAAGCCGCAGGTTTTAGTGGCAACCCCTGGGCGTTTACTGGATTTATGTAAACAGTCCCACGTCAGCCTCGATTCGATAAAACATCTTGTGCTGGATGAGGCTGACCGCCTGCTGGAAATGGGGTTTTGGCCCGATGTGCAAAAGCTGATGGCGTTTATGCCTAAGCTTAAGCAAACCTCGTTGTTTTCTGCCACCTTGCCCGAGGCTTTGGATACATTAGCGGGTAAGTTACTGGTGAATAAGCCGCTACGGGTCGAAGCTCACAAGGTGAATTCAGTGGCTGGTGAAATCGAAGAGCAACTCTATTTAGTCAACAAGGGCAGCAAAGCACAGGCATTGATTGCGCTGTTAAAACAGTATCAATGGCCGCAGGTGTTGGTGTTTATCAGCGCCCGTGATGATGCCGATGCCGTCGCTAAACGGCTCGCTAAAGCGGGGATGAAAGTTGCCGCGCTGCACGGTGAAAAAGAGCAAACCGTTCGCAGCCAAACCTTGGCCGACTTTAAAGCCAATCGTATCCAAGTATTAGTGGCGACAGATTTGATGGCGCGCGGCATTCATGTTGATGCCTTGCCTGTCGTCATCAATCTCGATTTACCCATGAGTGCGCCTGTGTACGTGCACCGTATTGGCCGCACCGCCCGCGCTGGCGAAAAAGGGCTGGCGATTTCCCTCGTGTGTCACGGTGAAATGGCGACCTTAACGGCGATCCGCAGCTTGACCGCGCGGGAGTTACCGCTGGCATTATTGGCTGACTTTCCGGTAACGGATAAGCCGAGTGAAAAAATCAATGATGACACCGCAGATAGCAAGGTTGAGCGTAAGCGACCACCGCGGGATAAACAGGCGAATCGCCGTAGCATCAATAAGCACAGCGCCAAAGAGTTTAAAGGTAAGCGCTGAGTTTGAAGCTATTTATAGCTTTCAAGCTTGGCGTGCCTCAATCACTAAACTGATAACAGAATAAAGCGCATTGGCCGCTGTTATCACTTTCGCTCTGGGTGTAACTTAGTGACTTATTTACATTAAGGAGCTAAGTCATGGGATCGACATTGGCGTTAAGCAAAGCACTTCATAAAGTGGTGAATAACGGTTTAACGACTGAGCACTTTGTTCTTAGGCCATTCCAGCGAGCGGATCTTGAGGCCTTTACCGCCTATCGAGCCGACCCTAAGGTCGCCCAATATCAAAGCTGGACGGATTACCGCTATAGCGATGCAGTCGCGCTGTTCGACAATATGGATTACGCACAATTTGGTGCGGCGGATACGTGGTTTCAACTTGCGATTGTCACTGCCGCGTCGGGAGCAACACCGACCGCGCTCGTTGGCGATCTGGCGCTGCACTTTATTGATGAGCAGCAGGTGGAAATCGGCTTTACGATTGCGCCTGAGCATCAAGGTAAACATGTCGCTTTTGAGGCCGTCAGCGCCTTGCTGGATTACCTCTTTATTGAATTACATAAGCATCGCGTCATTGCGATCACAGACGCACAAAATCTTGCCAGCTGTCGCTTACTCGAAAAACTCCACTTTAGGCGCGAAGCCCATTATGTGAAAAACATCTTCTTTAAAGGCGCGTGGGGCGATGAGTATCTCTACGCCTTGTTAAAGGAGGAGTACTAATTTTATGCTAAGCAGTATGGATACTACGGGGTGTGCTAAGTATTGCTCAGTTTGAAGGTTTATCAATGCAGTAAAATATGAGTATCCTACTGTCTATCATAATAGTAGTTTGTAATGGCTTCAGTGTTCCGTTTGAGGATGTTTCTGTATCTAGCGATCGATAATGAATAAGAGCCCTTATGACCCCGAATAAAGTAAAGAGGTCATAAGGAATGGGTGATACTTAACTCTAAATATGTTGTTTACCTATCCCGTCTATAGGTGAAAGTAGTTTAGTGCAAATTGGGCGTGATTCTATCGCTCAATTTCGATCCCTACTACAAATGATGATTCTGTACGATACCAGCCGTTGCCATCAGGGGTTCGTCCGTTGAATTTGGATTCCAGTAGGGAACGACCATCTTTAGATACGGTAAATATTCCATTGTCCTCTGAATCATTAAAGTTTAGCGTTAGTTCAGAGCCATTTTGAATATAACTGCCAGAGGCACTCACCGGAGTATTGTCATTCCTAACTGTTACTTTACCTGTATTCACCACTTCGCCTACGTTTTCGGTTCCTGTTAGGATAAAAGTATTGTCTGCTAAGAGTGTCAAAGTATAATTCTGGTTTAAATTTCCTGCTGTCATCGAACTGTAATGAAGTTCCATATTCGGGAAGGTTTTGCCTCGATTTAAAATGCCAATCTGAGATAGGTGATAACTACGCCCCGCAACGCTGCTACTCATACTTGATTCTAATGCTTCGATTCTTGCTAATAATTCGTCAATTTGAGTGCTGTTCTCATTTACCCCTGATGCCAATGTACTAAAGTTGGCATTCATCTGCGCGGCCACAATATTGCTACCTGCGGTGAAAGTGTTTGGAACTGTCGTTTCGGCCTGTGCTATTGCGGTTAATGAGACTAGACCGATAATGAGCATTGATTTTTTAAACATGTTAATTTCCTTTTTAAAGTTTATAGCAAATTGGGTTCAACTCATTATTTAAAGGTTGAACCGTCATCCCATTTTGATATGTCAAAAATGCCTGTTGTGATTACTTGGCAGCGATCGCCTGTACCATTTTGATCAATATCTTTTTGGTCAGGGTTAGCGACTAAAGGGCAATTATCCGTCGGGTCTTCTATGCCATCGTTGTCGTCATCGGTATCAGCATTGTTCCCAATACCGTCATTGTCGGTATCGAGGGTTTCGAGGGGATCGAACGGGAAGGCATCTTCTGCGTCTAGCACGCCGTCATTATCATCATCGGGATCGGCATTATTGCCAATGCCGTCAATATCCGTATCAAGGGTTTCGAGGGGATCGAGCGGGAAGGCATCTTCTGCGTCTAACACGCCGTCATTATCATCATCGGGATCGGCATTATTGCCAATGCTGTCAATATCTGTATCAAGGGTTTCGAGGGGATCGAGCGGGAAGGCATCTTCTGCGTCTAGCACGCCGTCATTATCATCATCGGGATCGGCATTATTGCCAATGCCGTCAATATCCGTATCAAGGGTTTCGAGGGGATCGAGCGGGAAGGCATCTTCTGCATCTAGCACACTGTCATTATCATCATCGGGATCGGCATTATTGCCAATGCCGTCAATATCCGTATCAAGGGTTTCGAGTGGATCGAGCGGGAAGGCATCTTCTATATCTAGCACGCCATCATTATCATCATCGGTATCAGCATTGTTCCCCATGCCGTCATTGTCGGTATCTAAATCCTCCCCAGGGTTTTTGGGAAATGCATCATATCTGTCTGCAACACCGTCGCCATCAATATCCGAGTTAACTCTAGCCGCTACAGGAGTGACGTTAATTGAACCATCTTGCAGAGCCGATACATTGGCCGATGTACCTGTTATGGTGATTTCAGACGCTAGAATATTTTCGATATCAGTTACAGCGATATCTGTGCTAGGAATTTTGAGTGTGCTGGGATCAACCATAATGACGCTGACAATATCGACAACGTCAGAAAATGCAGCTATAGCCTGATCACCATTTTGGCCGTTGATTTCTCCATCGGATAAATCGAGTGCTATGGCTGACATAGCATCATCACTCGTGAGTACGCTACTATTATTGTTCGCGAGTGCATTCGCTTGAATATTGAGGATTACTGCACTGAGTGCTTCTATAGCGGTTCGATAGGCAGCGACTTGGGTTAAAGCATTACTCGTAGTTTGACTATTGGTGACCAGTGGTGCGGTAGAAAAAATATCGATATCATCGAGTAAGCCAAACCCTAAAGCCGATTTAACCTGGCTTGCCGCGATGGGGAGTGCCGCTAACAATTCTGCTTCACTGATGACACCATCGATATTACCTGAATACAGGGCATCGCTCTTATCTGCGTTTGTTATCGCTAAATCGACTGCAACACTGGTAAAAGGGGTTGCAAAAATTACTTGCCCTGCAGCGAACATACTCGGTGTTACAACTGTTTTTAGCTGGGTAATTACAGGTGATAAACCTGTTGTTATATCGGTGGTATCTGTATCTGCGATAATTTCCAATAACACCGATGTTAATTGTTGTGTCGGAAGTGCTAAATCCACTATTTGTGCGCTACTATCTGTTGCTCCTTCATCAATGAGTGTTCCCTTTAAATTTGGGCTAGAGGTGTTCATCAAATAGGCAAGAACCTTAGCGCCAGCTATGGGCCCCTTTACGCCACTGCCAGATAAACTTATGGTGCTTGGCGGTTGGGGAACGGGTGTCGTGTTATCTGAGTCACTCCCGCAACCCATCACTATGGTTATGCTGGAAAGAACGATAGCTGCAGTTATATTATTAAGTTTGTACATGCTTACTCCCTGTTATACCTCTAATTTGCCGCATCTGTGTTTTTGCCCTATCGATTAACCAAAAGATGGGCAATTTACTGAGAAGTTGATGTGACTTATCGAGTTTTAGTTGGTATTGAAATGCAACTTTTTGGCTAACAATCTCATCGGATGTGGTCTTTATCGAAAGCAAGCATCCACTGTTGGGGACCTTGATCTATCCGTCTAGAGAGAAACAATCAGAGCTTTTACTTTAAATAATCACCGATAGGTGAGCAGTCATGTTTTCTCAATTTCTCTTCAGTGAAATATAAATGCCTATGCTTGAAATTGTATTTGAAATGATTTGAATCTTTTTGAAATCCATTATAATCAATGTATTAGCATGTTCTGTGGTTCGGGGTTTTGAGTTGGGTTTGAGGGTGTCTAGTTCAAGAACCTCTTAATTAAGGTGATGTAAAGGGATAAATAATACTGCTATTGACACATATGTGCAGGAGAGCAATGGCCGCGAGTCATATATGACTTGCTCAGTGTTAATAGCTATTTCTGGTAAATATCAGCCAATGGCTTTTGAAGTGATTAAGTATCACAGTTAGTGTTGCTAGAACTCATTGGATACACAATCCAGACACAGGGTGATGGTACAACAGATCGCCCAAACTCCGAGCCTCAATGCTGGATGGTGACTTGTATGTCCCATTGACCAGCAGGTTTTACTCTTGGTGTAGAATATGAAGCCAAGCAGGACGCTCAATCCCATTTGGCTTATCTTGTCTATATCAGTAAAATCTTTCCATTAGTTGAGCCCGTGTTGGCTCAAAGAACTTCACGCCCGTCAGGGGATGTAAGGAATGCCAGATGAAATCAATGCGTTTAGGCTTAGTAGGTTTGGCGGTCGTTCTCGGATTATCGGCCTGCGCGACCACGCAATCGCCAACGGGGCGGGGGCAGACCTTGCTCTTTTCAGCGGCGCAGATGCAGCAGATGGGTGATGCTTCTTTTGAGGAAATGAAAAAGCAGCAAAAGGTGAGTAGCGATAAAAAGCTGACGCAATACGTGAATTGTGTCGCTAATCGGGTTACTGCAGTGCTGCCGGATCAAACCCAGCGCTGGGATGTCGTCTTGTTTGACTCTGAACAAGTTAACGCCTTTGCACTGCCGGGTGGCCATATTGGTGTGTATAGCGGTTTACTTAAGGTTGCCGATGGTCCTGATCAGCTTGCTACTGTGCTCGGTCATGAAGTGGCGCACGTGTTGGCGCAACATGGTAACGAGCAGGTTTCTCGCGGACAGTTAACGGGCGTCGGTATGCAAATAGCCGATGCGGCGTTGGGGGCGAGTGGCGTGTCGAATCGCGACTTATATATGTCGGCGTTAGGACTCGGTGCTCAGGTTGGGGTGATTCTGCCCTTTGGTCGCGCTCAAGAGAGCGAAGCCGATGTGATGGGCTTAGAGCTGATGGCGAGAGCCGGTTTCGATCCGGCGCAAAGTGTGACCTTATGGCAGAACATGTCGAAGGTGGGCGGCAGTCAAGGGCCAGAATTATTATCGACTCATCCATCGAACAGTAATCGCATCGCTCAGTTGCAACAACTGCAAGGGCAGATGCAGCCACTCTATGCCAGTGCGAAAACCCAAGTGAAGAATCAATGTGTGGCGCCGAAATAAGCTGCACGCTGCATAGCGAAGTGCCACTTAGCTGAGTGTTAGCGGTTGTTTTCTGGCCGATATGCGTCCTTAGCCTATTTACGCTTTTGGATAAATACGCAATAAGTGTGTAAAAAAGCCGCCTTAGTTAAATAAGCAGTCAGTTTATCAGCATAGGTCGCGGAACTATGGTAAACTGGCGCGCAAAATTCCACTGATAAATTGAGAGTCGTTAATTATGTCTGATAAATTCAGTACTGTTGAACAGCAAGCAAGCTACGGTGTAGGCCGTCAAATGGGTGAGCAACTGGCCGCCAATTCTTTTGATGGTGTGGATATTCCAGCCGTTCAAGCGGGTTTAGCCGATGCGTTTGCCGGTTTAGAAAGTGCTGTGTCTATGCAAGATCTGCAAGTTGCTTTCACTGAAATCAGCGGTCGTATTCAAGCTGCTCAAGAGCAAGCTGCTGCAGCTGCGTCTGCTGAAGGCGATGCGTTCTTAGCTGAAAATGCTAAGCGTGATGGCGTGACTGTGACTGACTCTGGTCTGCAGTTCGAAGTATTAGTCCAAGGTGACGGTGCTACTCCAACTTACGAAGATACAGTGCGTACTCACTACCATGGTTCTTTTATCAATGGTGATGTGTTCGATAGCTCTGTGGTTCGTGGTCAACCAGCTGAGTTCCCAGTATCTGGCGTTATCGCTGGCTGGACTGAAGCACTGCAACTGATGCCAGTAGGCACTAAGTTGAAATTATTTGTGCCACATCACTTAGCCTACGGTGAGCGCGGCGCGGGGGCATCAATTCCTCCTTATTCAACTTTGGTATTCGAAGTTGAATTATTAGATATCATCTAATATTGATAAAACGCCTAAGCCTGTCTTAGGCGTTTTCTTATGGAAGACAAAGAAAGATTGAGGAGATTGAAATGAGTGGACAAGTGAGAGTGGCAATCGTCGGTGCCGGTGGTCGTATGGGACGCACTCTTATTGAAGCGGCTTACAATCACGACCATATATTGCTGGGTGCCGCTATTGAGCGCGCTGGCTCTAGTTTAGTGGGCGTGGATGCGGGTGAGCTAGCTGGTGTGGGTAAATTAAAGGTCATGATCATGGATTCGCTGGATTACGCGACCGATGATTTTGATGTGTTAATTGATTTCACTGCGCCAGACGCCAGTATTGTCCATTTAGATTGGTGTGTGCGCCATAAGAAAGCCATGGTGATTGGCACAACCGGTTTCAATCATGCTCAAAAAGAACAGATTAATGCCTTTGCCGAGCAAACGCCGGTAGTGATGGCGCCGAATATGTCTGTGGGTGTCAACCTGATGTGGAAATTGCTCGAACTGGCTGCCGAAGTCATGGGTGATTACACAGATATCGAAATTATCGAAGGTCACCACAGACACAAAAAAGATGCGCCGTCGGGTACAGCCCTGAAAATGGGTGAAGTGATTGCTAAGACCTTAGGTCGTGATCTTGAGAAATGTGCCGTGTATGGCCGCGAAGGGATCACGGGTGAACGTGATCGTGAAACCATAGGTTTTGCGACTATTCGTGCTGGTGACTTAGTCGGTGAACATACGGCGATGTTTGCCGATATCGGTGAGCGTTTAGAGATCACCCATAAAGCCTCGAGTCGTATGACCTTTGCTAACGGCGCTATGCGTGCCGCCCACTGGCTCGTGGAGCAAAAACCGGGCTTGTATGATATGCAGCAGGTTTTAGGTTTGCATTAATATTAAAAACGCCGATATGGCGTTTTTTTTTGCACCCAGATACCAATGGGTGGACAGTTTCACGTTTTTCCTGTAAACTCGTCGGAATTTGTCAAAATTTCGTAAATTAGCGGAAATTGGTATCTTAACATAACACAAAAAACATTATATTTCAGTGGCTTGGCTCTTTATGGAGGTCGCGTTGACAAAGTCTGCCTTACTCGTACTCGAAGATGGAACTGTATTCTCTGGCACAGCAATTGGTGCTGATGGTCTCTCTGTTGGTGAAGTTGTTTTTAACACTTCCATGACAGGTTACCAAGAAATTTTAACTGATCCATCCTACTCACGCCAGATTGTAACATTAACCTACCCACACATAGGCAACACTGGTACCAATGATGAAGATGTTGAATCCGATGGGGTTCACGCTTGTGGTCTTATCATTCGTGATCTTCCGCTCATCGCAAGTAGTTTCCGTAATCAACAAAGCTTAAGTGATTATCTCAAAGCGAACAATGTCGTTGGCATAGCAGATATCGATACCCGCAAGTTAACGCGTATTCTCCGTGAAAAAGGTGCACAAGCCGGTTGTATTATGGCTGGTGCAGACTTAGACGAAGCAAAAGCGCTCGCCGCTGCCAAAGCCTTCCCCGGTTTAAAAGGCATGGATCTCGCTAAAGAAGTCACAACCGATAAAACCTACACATGGCGCAAAGGTAGTTGGCGTTTAGTCGGCGGTTTACCTGCAGATACGCCAGCAAATGAGCTTAAATACAAAGTAGTAGCCTACGACTACGGCGTTAAGCAAAACATTCTGCGTATGTTAGTGGACCGCGGCTGCGACGTCACTGTTGTGCCAGCTAAAACCTCTGCCGCCGACGTGTTAGCGATGAATCCCGATGGTGTGTTCCTGTCGAACGGCCCTGGCGATCCAGAACCATGCGATTACGCGATTGAAGCGATTCAACAAATTCTGAAAACCGACACACCGATTTTCGGTATCTGTTTAGGTCATCAGTTGTTGGCTCTGGCCTCAGGCGCAAAAACCTTAAAGATGAAGTTTGGTCACCACGGTGCAAACCACCCAGTGAGCAACATCGAGAAAGGTAACGTGATGATCACCAGCCAAAATCACGGTTTTGCTGCCGATGAAAGCACGCTACCCGCCAACATTAAGGTGACGCATAAGTCGCTGTTTGATGGTTCACTGCAAGGTATCCATCTTACGGACAAACCTGCGTTCAGCTTCCAAGGTCACCCTGAAGCGAGCCCAGGCCCGAACGATGCCGCCCCGCTGTTCGATCACTTTATCGAGCTAATCGACATATACCGTCAGAACGCCAAGTAGTACGCTAGCTAGGAGAAGAGAGAAGCAATGCCAAAACGTACAGATATAAAGAGTATTCTTATCCTAGGCGCCGGCCCAATCGTGATTGGTCAGGCATGTGAATTTGACTATTCTGGCGCACAGGCGTGTAAAGCGCTGCGTGAAGAAGGCTACCGTGTCATTCTGGTGAACTCTAACCCTGCCACCATTATGACTGACCCAGAAATGGCCGATGCTACTTATATCGAGCCGATTCACTGGGAAGTGGTCCGTAACATTATTGCTAAAGAACGCCCTGACGCGATTCTGCCAACCATGGGCGGCCAAACCGCACTGAACTGCGCATTAGAACTCGAAGCTAAAGGCGTACTGAAAGAATTTAACGTCGAGATGATTGGCGCGACTGCCGATGCCATTGATAAAGCAGAAGACCGTAGCCGCTTTGATAAAGCGATGAAAAGTATCGGTCTTGACTGTCCACGTGCGGGCATTGCCCACAACATGGACGAAGCTTACGGCGTACTCGAACAAGTGGGTTTCCCTTGTATTATCCGTCCATCCTTTACTATGGGTGGCTCGGGCGGCGGTATCGCCTACAACAAGGAAGAGTTCGAAGAGATCTGTTCACAGGGCTTAGAGTTATCGCCAACGAGTGAACTGCTGATCGACGAATCACTGATCGGTTGGAAGGAATACGAGATGGAAGTGGTCCGTGACCGCAACGATAACTGCATTATCGTCTGCGCCATCGAAAACTTCGATCCTATGGGTGTACACACTGGCGACTCTATTACCGTTGCGCCAGCGCAAACCCTGACTGACAAAGAATACCAAATCATGCGTAACGCCTCTATGGCCGTACTGCGTGAGATTGGTGTTGAGACAGGCGGTTCGAACGTACAGTTTGGTATCAACCCGAAAGATGGCCGTATGGTTATCATCGAGATGAACCCACGTGTATCGCGCTCTTCAGCATTGGCATCAAAGGCAACGGGTTTCCCGATTGCGAAAATCGCCGCTAAGTTAGCGGTCGGTTTTACCCTTGATGAGCTGATGAACGACATCACTGGCGGTCGCACGCCAGCGTCATTCGAGCCTGCTATCGATTACGTTGTGACTAAAGTGCCACGCTTTAACTTTGAAAAGTTTGCTGGCGCCAATGATCGCTTAACCACACAGATGAAGTCTGTGGGTGAAGTGATGGCGATTGGCCGTACTTTCCAAGAGTCACTGCAAAAAGCCTTACGTGGTTTAGAGGTTAGCCGTAACGGTTTAGACCCTATCACAGATATGGCAAAACCGGAGGCAATGCAACGTATTCGCCATGAGCTGAAAGAGCCAGGTTGCGACCGTATTTGGTACATAGCCGATGCGATGCGTGCGGGGCTGAGCTTAGATGAAATCTTTAAGCTGACCAATATCGACCCTTGGTTCCTCGTACAAATCGAAGAGCTTATCAAGCTTGAAGGTGTGGTTGCTGAAGTTGGGCTGGCTGGTCTGGATCATGACTTACTGCGCAAACTGAAACGTAAAGGCTTTGCTGATGCGCGTCTGGCCGATGTATTAGGCGTGAACGAAGCCGAAGTGCGTAAGCTGCGTGACAAGTTTGACCTGCACCCTGTCTACAAACGTGTGGATACCTGTGCGGCTGAGTTTGCAACAGACACAGCTTACATGTACTCAACATACGAAGAAGAATGTGAAGCTAACCCATCGACCCGTGACAAAATCATGGTGTTAGGTGGCGGGCCAAACCGTATCGGTCAAGGTATCGAGTTCGATTATTGCTGTGTGCACGCGGCGTTAGCGCTACGTGAAGACGGTTATGAAACCATCATGGTGAACTGTAACCCTGAAACCGTTTCAACCGACTACGACACTTCAGACCGTCTGTACTTCGAACCAGTCACACTGGAAGACGTATTAGAAATCGTCCGTATCGAGAAGCCAAAAGGCGTTATCGTGCAGTACGGTGGTCAAACGCCATTGAAATTGGCCCGTGCCTTAGAAGCCGCTGGCGTGCCTGTAATTGGTACTAGCCCAGATGCAATCGACCGCGCCGAAGACCGTGAGCGTTTCCAGCAAGCGATTCAACGCTTAGAGATGAAGCAGCCTGAAAACGATACCGTGACTACGGTTGAAGGTGCTGTGATTGCCGCTGAGCGTATCGGTTATCCGTTAGTTGTGCGTCCATCCTATGTACTGGGCGGCCGCGCGATGGAAATCGTCTACGACAAGCAAGATTTGCTGCGTTACTTCAATGAAGCCGTGAGTGTATCGAACGCGTCGCCAGTATTACTCGATCGCTTCTTAGATGATGCGATTGAAGTGGATATCGACGCAGTATGCGACGGTGAAATCGTGGTGATTGGCGCGATTATGGAGCATATCGAACAAGCGGGTGTTCACTCAGGTGACTCAGGCTGTTCGCTGCCGCCATACACGCTAAGCCAAGAGATCCAAGATCGCATGCGCGTTCAAGTCGGTAAGTTGGCGATGGAACTCGGTGTTGTTGGCTTGATGAACGTACAGTTCGCCGTGAAAGATAACGAAATCTATATGATTGAAGTTAACCCACGTGCTGCCCGTACTGTGCCATTTGTGTCTAAAGCGACCGGTGTGCCTTTGGCTAAGATTGCCGCGCGCGTGATGGCGGGTCAAAGCTTAACGTCGCAAAACTTCACTAAAGAAGTGATCCCACCTTTCTACTCAGTGAAAGAAGTGGTGTTGCCCTTTAACAAGTTCCCGGGTGTTGACCCACTGTTAGGCCCAGAAATGCGCTCTACCGGTGAAGTCATGGGCGTGGGCGATACGTTCGCCGAAGCCTATGCCAAGGCGCAGTTAGGTGCCACTTCTGAAGTGCCTAAGTCGGGTCGTGCATTATTGTCTGTGCGTAACAGCGATAAGAAACGCGTTGCCGATTTAGCTGCTAAGTTAATCGAGCTCGGTTACCAAATCGATGCCACTCACGGTACTGCGATTATCCTTGGCGAAGCGGGTATCAACCCACGTTTAGTGAACAAGGTACACGAAGGTCGTCCACACATTCTCGATCGCATCAAGAATGGTGAATACACTTATATCGTGAACACTACCGAAGGTCGCCAAGCGATTGAAGATTCTCGTCAATTGCGCCGCGGTGCACTGCGTTACAAAGTGAACTACACGACGACCATGAACGCTGCATTCGCCACGTGTATGGCCCATGCTGCTGATGATCGTACTAATGTGACGTCAGTACAAGAACTGCATTTACGCGTATTGGCTAAATAAGCCATAGCGTTAATGTCGTGAGTTAGAGGGCCGCATAACTTAGGTTATGCGGCCTTATTATTTAGGCCCGTGTCTGTCTTGCTCAATTCTTGAATTTGTTTTATTGAGTTACTTAGTCTGTTTTACTGAGTTTGTTTTGAGTATGACTTAACTCTTTTTATCTTCTATTTATGTTGCCTGAGAAAATTATGCCTGCGCCAGCCGCTAGTCCTACTAAAGTTGATACGTTTATTGCGCCGCCTTGCCTCGGGCAAATACGCGTGCTTTATCAAGATAGCGACATTCTGCTGATTGATAAGCCGAGTGGATTATTGAGTTTGTCGGGGAAGAATCCGCTCAATCTCGATTCAGTGCATTATCGCTTAGTACAGGATTTTCCGACGGCCACTTTGCTGCACAGGCTTGATTTTGGCACTTCGGGCATCATGCTGGTGGCGCTAAATAAAACCGTGAATGGCTTGCTGACCAAGCAGTTTCAGGCGCGCACAGTCGAGAAGCGTTATACCGCCTTGTTGCACGGACATATCGCCGCTGACAGCGGGGTGATTAATCTACCGATCGCTAAAGATGTCGATCATTTCCCATTACAAAAGATTTGCCACAGCACAGGTAAACCTGCTATCAGCGAATATCGGGTGCTGGAACGGTTAACCGAGCCTTTTGCCACGCGGGTCGAGTTTACTCCGGTTTCTGGCCGAACCCATCAACTGCGGATCCACAGTCAGCAATTTGGTCACTCGATTCTGGGGTGCGATCTCTATGGTGGCGTGGGTGAGAGTGTGGCTGATAACGCTGCTGCACCTGATCCAGACATCACTAAGATGGCGAGTAACAGCAGATTAATGCTGCATGCGACCCGCTTAGCGTTTGATCATCCTATCAGGGGTGAGCGTATCGACTGGATTTGCGAGTGTCCCTTCTAAGAGTTTGCTAAAGAGTGATAGAGTTTTGTGCTTAGCACTTAGAAATCAAAACTTAGCACTTAAAACGTAGAGCAATCGATTTAGTTGCCCAGTCCGATACGTTCGGTCTGCATTGGCGGCGCATCGTTGGGGAGCCAAGTATGGTAAATCGTTGCGAAGGTGCCATCCGCTTTTATCGCTTCTAGGGCGCTTTTCCACTGCTCGATCACTTCATTGGGGGTGCCTTGTGAGAAGGCAATGTAGAGATGATTAGCGCTAATCGTGAAGAGGGACTCTACATCATCAATACTCGCGCCCGCATCCGACAAAATACTTGGCGCAGTGAGGTTGGCATTACACCAAAGATCGATGCGGTGCTTCATCAATTGTTTCGCACTCAACAAGGGCGTTGATGAGGCGGCGACATTGGTAAAGCCGTGTTCGGTAAGCAAGCGCTCCTCCACTGAGGCACGATAGACGCCAATTGCCTTCGCCGTTTTAGCATCTTCTATCGAGGTAATTTTTATGCCGCTATTTTTTAAGGCATAAAAATTGGTCGTGCCGACAGCAACGGGTCCTATCATAGTAAACATCTGTTCCCTTTCAGCGGTGCGCGTCATAGTGAACAACACAGTGTTGGGCTGCTCGGTCAGCATTTTCCAGCCGCGAGCCCAAGGTACGACTTTAATTGGATCTGGGTTCTTGATGCGTTTTTGAATTTCTTCTACGACTTGCACCGCTAAACCAGCAGGTTTGCCATCGATAGAGAAACTGATCGGTGACCATTCTTCTGTATAGATGTTTAGCGGCTGTGCGCGCAGGGGAAAAGCGCCGCAGAAGATAAGTGATAGCAAAAAGCTTGTGACTAGTTTCATTAATAACCCTAAAAATTAGAATGTTATAATTGAGTCTCACTGCTTGCTCTTGAAACGATTAAAGATGAACGCTGTGTTCAAATCAAGTATAGCTATTAGGTTAATTTCTTAGACTAAATTTGATCTGGGGTTTGGTTTAGAAAAAAGAGCGCTTGTATTGCGCTCTTAGGTAGGCTTATTTATGGGTGATAGCTTATCTTTCTGTGCCTATATATCACGCTCGATATACATCTCGCATAAGGTTATCAATGCAATGCACAACACGCATACTGGCGTCTTCCATTGAGTGCAGTTGTTTGACCATCTCAGGTAAATTACCTTTTTGTCTGGCATTGAGTGCGGCTTTACCCGCTTCGTGCACCGCTTTATGTGGTGCATCTAAGGCTTTGAAGTTACTCAAATGCTGATAATTCTCAGCCCCAAACCCTTTGAAATACCATTGTCCGAGACGGCACTCAGTGTGCGAGTTTACACTGTGATTATGCTGTGGTTTTTCAATTAATTGATAAACACTGCTTTTCCAGACCGCGTGGTCGAGCTTAGTGGTATTTAAGAATGACGCGGTAGCAGCGTTATGGATAACCTGCTGCATTTGCTTTGAACGATTCAGTACATCCTCGACCACTTGGCCGATTTGGGTAGAAGAGCTGGCCACGTCAATAGCGCTACTTTGATTGTTATGGACAATTTCTTTAATTTCAGCCGCTTGAATAACGATTTGTTTTACGAGTTTTTCAATGTGGCTACTGGCTTCGTGGGCTTTACTGGCAAGTTGGCGCACTTCATCGGCAACCACAGCAAAGCCGCGTCCCGCTTCGCCTGCGCGAGCGGCTTCAATGGCGGCATTCAATGCCAGCAAGTTTGTTTGTTCTGAGATGCCTTGAATCGCAGCGACAAATTGGTTAATTGAAGAGGTCGTCGCATCTAGCTCAGTAACGGCTTTCATACTGCTCGACGCTTGCTCATTAATATAAGTCGCCCTAGTGCCTAAACTTGCCACGGCGATGCGTGTTTGATCAAAAATCTTATCGAGCTCTGACAGTGAATCTTGTTCAGCGGTAAGTAATTCGGCGCTGTTGGCTAAGCCTTCGCGCACCGCATTGAGCATGTCTCCACCTTGGTTTTGGCAGGCAATGACCTCAGTGTAGTGATCGGCATTTTGCCGTGATTGCTGCTGCATAGTCTCATTTTCACGGATCATGCCACGCAGTTCATCGATTTCATTTTGGCGTTGTTGTTCTAATTGGATAAGCCGCTCTTTAAGCGCCTTATTTTCAGCTTTGAGCTGGGAATTAAACCACATAAAAAAAACCTCTAACGTCGCAAGGACTATGGCTATTGCTTATCGATTTACAGTGACTGGGCTCAGCGGTAAATATTGCAATGTTAATAAAAAGTAAAACCATTTGGGTGTTGAAATATTAACTGATCCTTGCGCTTTATTCTTAATTTTTTTAGGTTTTTTGTCGCTTTAATGCGTTGGCGCAAATTAACCCTATTTTTTGAATGAAAAGTGAACCAAGCTAACATTGAAAACTGGGTCAAGTCAGCTGGTTCACTTTGAGGTTTTATCGCTATTGATTAGCGCTATGAAGGCTTTATTGCATGCCTATGGCATGGGTAAGTCGAGCACCATAGTCGCAATGCTGAAATAAACCAGCACGCCTATGATATCGGCGATGGAGGTGATGAGTGGCGCACTCGCCGCCGCAGGATCCATCTTCAATTTGCTCAGTAAGAAGGGCAGAGACATACCAATCAAGCTGCCTATAATCACCACGATTTGCATAGTGAGCGCGACAACCAGTGCGATTTCAGGCCCGCCACGCCAAAATCCTAGTAAGGACACTGCCGCCGCCATGCTGGCACCTAATAATCCGGCGACAAATAACTCACGGCCTAACATAGATAGCCAGTCCTTGAGTACCACTTCCCCTGTGGCTAAACCGCGTACCATTAAGGTGGCCGATTGTGATCCCGCATTACCGCCGCTATCGATCAGTAGTGGCAGGAAGAAGACTAAGGACACATAACTGGCGATGGTATCTTCGAAAAACGCGATACCCGCTCCTGAGAAGATATTACCAAACACCAAAATTACCAGCCAAACCACGCGCTTGCGGTAAAGCAAACCTATGCTAGCGGTCTTAAGGTTATGGTCGATATTGCCTATGGCCGCGGTTTTTGTGAACTCAAGATCCGCCTGTGAGCTGGCAATATCCATAGCATCATCATAGGTGACGATACCGACGAGCTGGCCTTTGCCGTTGACTACAGGCAGCGCCATCAAGTCATAATGGGCGATCATTTGCACCGCTTCTTCACGAAAGGCATTGGCATCGAGGGCGACGGGATCGGGTTTCATAAAATCGACCACTCGCTCATGCGGCTGCGCCAGTAATAGCTGTCTTAGCGATACAGTTCCTATTAAGCGGCCTAACATATCAACCACATAGGTTTGATAAATGGTTTCCTTATCGGCGGCCTCTGTGCGTAGGGTATCAATGGCTTCTGCCGCAGTATGGCGGCTATTGAGCAAGGTGTAATCCGATGTCATGACAGCGCCAACCTTGGCTTTATCATAGGCGGCGAGGGTGCGCATATCTTCCCGTTTGGCCAATGCGAGCGCAGGTAAAATGGCCGCTTGCTGGGTTTCATCGAGCAGATTGTAAAGGTCGGCACGTTCATCGGCTGCCATGTGCACCAGCAGCGCAGATAGCGTGGTTTTGTCTAGCTGCTGAACTAAGCTAGCCTGCAATTCGTCGGTCAGATAGCGAAATAGATTGGCGCAAACCTTAGGTGAGGCCAGTTGCAACAATAGGACTTGTTGAGCTTGATTAAAGACGTTAAAAACGGCAGCGATATCGGCAGGATGGCGCTTTTCGGCTAATTCAGCCATGGCGCTGGCACTGCGTTGCTCGATAATCATCTGTAGGTTATGGATGATTTTTTTGGTGTTGTTTGTGCTGTTATTCATGTTCATAGTTCATTCTCTCAACGATCTAGTGACCAAAGTAGAAGGTGATGTCTGCGCCAAGTTGCAGCGCGTTGCCACTAAGGGCATTGCCTAAGCTCAATTCCAGCTGTAGCTGTCGTTGCGGCGTGTGTTGATAGGCGAACTGATAGGCCGGATTACTCAACTCTTTTTGATAAAGCTCGGCTATCAGGCGATGCTGACTATTGAGTTCATAGGCCGCCGCGATACCCGCAAGTAATTGGGTTGATTGATTAAATTCATGGGTGAAACCTAAGTTGGCATACAGACTGACATCGGAGTCGCCTAAGGTTTTGCCCATAATGCCGAAGGCTTCGGTGGCAAATCCGTTATTGGTATCAAGGTTTTTTTGCAGATTGATCACCATAGCACTGTGCCAATCGTCCTGCTGCCGATCTGGATCTGAACCTGAGTGAGAGCTTAAGTTGAGCGGTAGCTTGATACCGACTTCAGCTTGCTCCTCACGAATAGCGTCATTGGCATTGGACGCTAAACCTAAATGCCATTCCCATTGATTGCGGCTGCAAGTCGTGGCTGCGTTAAATTGTGGCCGAGCATGATCCGACCTAGGTTGTTGCCAGCCCATTTCTAATTCACAGCGATCCGCGAGGGCGGGATCATCCACTTCGAGGTGCGATGCCGCCGCACTCATGCTGTAGTACAAGCTGATACTTGCACAGGATAGAGACCGCAAAATTGCTGTGTTGTTTATGTAAGCCATATTTAGGCTCCTCAGATGTAAACCCTTAGGTGTTAATCCATAGGGAAAACGAAGTCCACTGAGGCAAAAAACGTGCTTTGAGATGCAAAAAATACCCATAACTGAACCCCAGCGAATATGCTGGAATGGCGAAAGCGCAGCCATAGGCTCAGGCTTTATGGTTTGTATTTGATATTTGGGGGAGGCGGAGTGAAGAATGGTTCACGCTACTACCCTGCTTAGCAGGTAGCAGCAAAAAAATTGCGGGCTAGTGCTAGGCGTTAAATCCTGTCTTTTGGACAGGGCGTCTACTGTCGCTTATGTGTGTGCCCACAGTGGGTCTCCGCAATGATTAAAAGTCGACATCATTCTAATGGGCCAAAAGTGAAAGTCAACCGCACAAATCGTTACCTATGTTTTTGTTTAAATTTAGATTTTAATCAGATGTAAATATTATGGTATTGCTTGAGTTTGTGTATGGTTATTGGGCTGCTTGATGGATTTGTGTGCAGCGGCTTGTTGTTGATTTGTTTGTTTTATGGGCGTTGGCTGTGATGCTGACTCTATGAGGTGTCTAATCTTTATTATCGGATATCAGGTATCGGATATTGATGCGTCGATTGAGTTTGGCTAACACCTTATCTCAAATGGATTATTTGGCATTGATGCGCATCGGGTATACCCTTGTTGTGTCTGTTCCTGTGAGTCAAACTGATCTCTCTGACAAATTAAGACAGGTCGCCGTATTCAGATTTGGAGGTATTAAGCCGTGGCATACAATATCGATGTGGATGGGTTGGACTCCATGGCTGCGGCTGTTGAACATAATGACATCGAACAGATGAGAGTCGCCAATATCAAAATCGCCAGTATCAATCTGTTTAACTTTATTGAGCCGCCTTTGGCTTACTACGACTTTGAAAATATCTATAGCCATGGTCAGTGGCAGAAAAAGTGCCAATGGCTGAGTGAGTTTCTCGCACATCGCCAGCCCGATATTGTGGGATTTCAAGAAGTGTTTAGCCCTGAACCGCTCAAACGAATCGCCAGTGAGCAAGGTCTAGGGTATTTTGCGGTCGTTGATGAGCCAACTCTTATCAGTGATTACATTTATCGCAGCCCTGTGGTCGCGCTTGCGTCCCGGTATCCCATAGTGGAAATCAGCAGTGTCGAACCTGATGCGCGTTTAGTGGCAGCCATGGGATTATCGAGTGAATTTGCCTTTAGCCGTAAGGTGCTGCGCGCAACCGTTGAAGTGCCACACATCGGCAAGTGTGACTATTATGTGGTGCACTTTAAGTCAAAACGTGCCGGATTAGCGCTCGAACCTAAGCTATTTGAACATCAGCCACTTGAATCTAAGCGATTTGAAAATCAGCCCCTAGGATTCGATAACTCGGCGCCCGCAGCGAGCATGAAACTGCATTCAGAAACCCAATTACTTACAGATCAAGCCTTAGGCCGCTGGGCATCAACCATGCAGCGCGGCGCGGAAGCTGCGTTATTATTCAATGGCATATTAGTACGCAGGCAAGCATCTAAACATCCCGTCATAGTGATGGGAGATTTTAACGACAGCCTGACGATGGGCGCCTTAGATGCGCTAACGATACAGGGCGAGAGTATCCACAGTAATGATATTAAAGCCGCTGGCCTTGGGCATTTATCGGATGCGGCGTTAGCGGCGGTGTTTGCTCAATATCAGCTTAAGGATGCCTATGAGTTATTTATTGAAGCGAACTTGAGGGACAGTTTGACGGGTAATACCGCTTTCCATAGGGAACACAGAGCGGCGACCCATTACTATGGCCCCAAAGGTTCTGTGCTGGATTATATTTTGCTTTCGAGCGAGTTTGATGCGAGCCATGGCCGCAGTTTGGCTCAAGTGGTGGATTATCAAACCTGCGACAGGCACTTAGTCAGACCCGAATATGAGCGCGATGCTTACAGCACTGACCATGCGCCAGTGATTGTTGAGTTGGCGCTGCGAAGCTAAGCCAATCCTTCAATTAAGCGCACTTGAAATCACTTTATATCAAGCTAACTCAGTATCTCTCAAACCGATTTGCGCATTAGGCGATATCGCGGATAAGCCCCATTTGAAACCAAGCTTGCAGTGCCTGCAGCACTTGCATCGGCGCCTGTGCGTCGCTAAAAAATGCCAACATCATTTCGCATTGTTCGGCAAAGGTGGCACCACCAATAAAGCCCAGCAGCAGCGCGAGTTGATATTCTGACAGGGAAATAAACTCAGTTAATCGGCTTTCGCCGCGCCAAAGTAACCAAGCTCGCTTGCCTTGATAATCGGGACTGGGCGGTGATGCTTGCTGTTTTAATGCTTGCCAAGTTTCAACCGCATTACTGTTGCATTGGAATAGCTGCACGCTGGGGTGAAAACGCAGTTGGCAACCCGGCCATTGCTCGGCAGGCAGTGCTTGCAGGCGCGCAAAAGTGGCGCGTTCGGTATCAAAAGCATCGAAGGCATTCAATAAACGCCGCTCGAAGCGGGCAATATCGGCAATGATTGGATACTGACTGAAAAACGCATCTTGGGTTAAATAGTCGGGCAGGGCATCGGCAAAACTGCGCAGTGAGGTAAACGCCGATGGCTGACTGGCAATATAACCTTTGGCCATACGCTCAAAGAGTTCATCACCCAGATAGATGCCCAGCATTTCGTGGTCGGTTTCGAGGGTTTCGGTTAAACGAATGCGATAGGCATTGGCATAAATCTGCATCCGGATATCGGCATTGATGCCGCCTTGCTCGGCAATCTTATCTTTGAAGGTTTGCGTGGTTTGCGCAAGGGTTGACGGCGTATCTACCGCCGCACTCGCCAGCAGATAATCCATAAATGCTTGTTGTAGCTGCTGAAGTTGGCTCATGCGATAACCTTTCCTTCCTGCATGTTCTTTCTACTTTTGGCGGCGTTGAGTGGATGTACCTCACCTAAGGTATCGCGGGCGATATTTCTGGCAATCGTGAGTTCGGCTTCGAGGGCGGAAAACTCGGGGATATTGGCGTCACGCTCTATCATAGTGCTGATGCCGCCAAAACGTTTCAGTGCCGCGCGGTAGAGATCCCACACGCTGCTCGGTACATCATGGTCGTGCGTGTCTATCACATAGTCGCCATAGTCGCTGTGTCCGGCGAGGTGGAATTGCTGCACCCGTTTGGGATTGATTTTATTCAAGTAGTCCAACGGGTTGAAATTATGATTGCGAGCACTGACATAAATATTATTGATGTCTAACAAGATTAAACAGTCTGCCGCCTCGGCAACGGCATTAACGAACTCCCATTCGTCCATGCTGGAATCTTGATAGGACAAGTAGCTAGACACGTTCTCCATTAAAATGCGCCGACCTAAAAAGTCTTGCACGGTTCTAATCCGTTGCGCCACATGCTTAACGGTTTCTTCGGTATAGGGCAGTGGCAGTAGATCATGGCTGTTCACTCCATGAATTGAGGTCCAGCAGATATGATCGGAAATCCATTGGGGCTGCACATCGTTAGCTAGCTGTTTTAAGGCTTTAAGGTAATCCATATTGAGCGGATCGGTACTGCCAATCGACAGGGAAACACCGTGCATGACTAAGGGATAACGCTCGCCAATTTCCTTGAGGTAATAGCGGGGTTTACCACCGGCGACCATGTAGTTTTCCGAGAGTACTTCAAACCAATCGATATCGGGCTCAGTATTGAGCACGGCATCAAAATGCTGCGTCCTCAGACCTAAGCCAAAACCTAATGGTGCTTGCGTAATGACATCTTGCGCCACATTGACTCCTTATCCTTAAGTCTTCTGCTGAATGTGTGGTAAACAGGGGGATAAACGTGACCAGCACAAACTGGTCACGATTTTTTAATCAGCATATTGGCGTTTAGGCGCCTGCTTTGCCGCCGATATCACCGCAGGATTTTGCCGGTGCAGCAACAAAACCACTGCCTTTACAGCTGGCGTGGCCCGCACAGGCATTGTCGGCAGTTTTACAATCGTTATGGCCTTTACAGGTGTTAACGCCATAGCAGTGAACGAGTTCGGCGTTGGCAATTTTGCCCACCCAGTCATCTGCGACTTTACCGCCGACATCACCACAGCTTTTTGATGGCATAGCCACAAAACCACTGCCTTTGCAGCTGGCGTGTCCGGCACAGGCGTTATCGGCGGTTTTGCAATCGTTATGGCCTTTACAGGCATTTACACCATAACAATGTACGAGATCGGTACTGTCAGCGCCAGCCATAGGTTCGGCGGCATTGGCGTAACCCGCCATGCTTGCCATTGCCATCGCTAATGCGGCGCCTGTCAGTGCAGTTTGTGTTTTCTTATTCATGATCTAATCCTTTTGAGTGTGACTGCTAATGAGTAATCTTAATTTGGTTGCTTTGATAACGACTGCTGTAAATCGACGACTTATAAAGCAATGACTAATAAACACAGGAGTAAGCCTAGTTGTTATCGAGCGATTCGTTTGAATATCTTGTGCGCTGGCTAAACGAGCCTTTCGAATGCGCAGTGCTTTTTCCTGTTGCGCTAATGAGACCCGCACTTAGACCAATATCTTTCAATTTAAGTTAAAATGATGTTGTGATAATCGAGATCTGCGCGATCGAGAGAGTCGGGAAATCGCCCTATTTATGGAAAAAAATGGCGTTTCTTACACAGGTTTTACGACGTAAATAAGGTATGATCGGCAACCCGTGGATGATGGTAAATAGGCGCTGCTGCGCGTTCAGTACTCGCACTCAGGTGACATTGGGTATATCATCCGTTTCCCATTTTTTAGACTGCAGCCCTTTTTTAGTGGCGGCACTATTTTTAAAGGCAACTATGGCTATCAGAATCAAACTTAAACCCGGCCGCGAGAAGTCACTCGAGCGTCGCCATCCTTGGGTATTTTCCAATGCTATTCATAACATTAAGGGAAAACCTGAAGCGGGTGAGACAGTCGATGTGGTCGCGCATGATGGTCATTGGTTAGGTCGTGGTGCCTGGTCGCCTGAGTCGCAAATCCAAGTGCGGATTTGGACTTTTGATCGCGAAGAAGAAATTGATCGCGCGTTTTTTGCCAGACGTTTGCAGCGGGCGCAAATCGGCCGTAATGATTTAATCCGCGAGCAAGGCTTAACGGGCTATCGTTTAGTGGCTGCTGAGTCCGATGGTTTACCTGGGATCACCATCGACAGATATGCCAATGTGTTGGTGTGTCAGTTACTGAGCACAGGTGCTGATTTATGGCGCGATACCTTAGTTGAGTTATTGGCCGAGCAATATCCTGATTGCGCTATCTATGAGCGTTCCGATGTGGATTCCCGTAAGAAAGAAGGCCTGCTACCTGTGACGGGTTTGCTGCATGGCACGCTGCCAGAAATGCCAGTGATTATCGAAGAAAACGGCATCAAGATCGCCGTCGATGTGATTAAAGGCCATAAGACAGGTTTCTATCTCGATCAACGGGATAATCGCGCCATTGCCGCCCGTTTTGTGAAAGATAAATCGGTATTGAACTGTTTTTGCTACACAGGGACTTTTGGTCTGTACGCCGCGAAAGCAGGTGCTGCCAGCATAGAAAATGTCGATGTGTCTTCTCTAGCCTTAGCGACGGCGCGCCAAAACATGCAAGTGAACGGTTTGAGTGATGAAAATGTGCATTACAATGAAGCCGATGTGTTCAAGTTGCTGCGTCTATACCGTGATGAAGGTAAAACCTTCGATGTGATCGTACTCGACCCGCCTAAGTTTGCCGATAATAAGGCGCAGTTAAATGGGGCTTGCCGCGGTTATAAAGACATCAACATGATTGCATTGCAGTTGTTGAATCCAGGCGGCGTGTTATTGACCTTCTCTTGCTCAGGATTAATGCCTGCGGATCTGTTCCAAAAAATCGTGGCCGATGCTGCGCTCGATGCGAAACGTGAAATCCAGTTTATTGAACGCTTAAGCCAAGCGAGCGATCACCCTATCGGTAGCGCCTTCCCAGAAGGATTCTACTTAAAAGGCTTAGTCGCCAGAGCTTGGTAAGAGCGGCAAGAGCTTGGTAGATAGTCGCTAGAGCTTAAGCCAAGCGTTTGATATAAGCTGCCTGCGATGTGGGTTTAGTTAGAGAATAGGCCGTTTAGTCAGAGAATAGATGGCTGAGTCAGATAACATTGAACCCTAAAAAACCATAAAAAATGCCAGCCCTTTGAAAAAGTGGCTGGCATTTTTATTGCGTATTTTTACCGTGTTTTTACATCAGCAGCCTTGTGACTGCGATGGATTCTTTAAACGCAGAACTTATTTGGCGGTAAAGGTTTTTACGCCATCAGGGGTGCCAACGAGTAACACATCCGCACCGCGTTTGGCGAACAGACCGTTAGTCACTACACCGACTATCTCATTGATCTGACTTTCTAATTCTTTTGGATTAAGGATCTTAAGATTGTACACATCGAGGATCACGTTACCGTTATCGGTCACAACGCCTTCACGGTACACAGGATCGCCGCCAAGTTTAACGAGTTGACGCGCCACATAAGAGCGTGCCATCGGAATGACTTCTACGGGTAGTGGAAATTCGCCTAGTATGTCGACTTGCTTAGTGTTATCCACGATACAGATAAACTTCTCAGCCACAGCCGCGACAATTTTCTCGCGAGTTAATGCCGCGCCGCCACCTTTAATCATATCCATGCGGTCGTTGATTTCATCGGCACCGTCCACATAGACAGATAAACGATCGACGCTGTTTAAGTCATAAACGGGAATACCCAGCGCTTTCATTTTCTGAGTTGATGCCTCAGAGCTAGAGACTGCGCCTTCGATATCGGCTTTCATGGTCGCCAGTGCATCGATAAAGTGATTCACAGTCGAACCCGTACCAACACCAACAATGCTGTCTTTTTCAACGTACTTAAGTGCGGCCCAACCGGCAGCTTTTTTCATTTCATCTTGAGTCATGTTGACATCCTGTAACGGCAAATGAGTAAAAAATTCTGTGCTTAGTATACTCTTTTCCGATAAATAATGTGGCGCAATTCCACCGTGGGTGTGATCTAGATTGCTGGCATTTTCACATTAGCAAGCAGTCCCAATAACGTAAGTAACTTAAGCAGTTAAGTTGGAAAGCATTTCGCTATACGCAACTAATCTAACTAAGCTACTATGGCAAAAGCAGAATGGTTTATAGATGATTTGTAGAGGGATTTAGCATGGCAGGCGCGAGTTTATTAACCTTACTTGACGATATCGCATCGATTTTGGATGACGTAGCGGTAATGAGTAAAGTGGCGGCAAAGAAAACCGCGGGTGTACTGGGGGATGATTTAGCCCTCAATGCCCAGCAAGTGACGGGCGTAAGCGCCGATCGTGAATTACCCGTAGTGTGGGCGGTGGCTAAGGGATCATTTCGTAATAAGTTGATTTTAGTGCCAGCAGCAATGCTTATCAGCGCTTTTATTCCCTGGGCTGTCACCCCTTTATTAATGTTTGGTGGACTGTTTTTATGCTACGAAGGGTTTGAAAAACTGCATCACAGCTATAGCCATAGAAAAGGCCTGCAACAACACGAAACCCAAGTAGAGAATGAGTTACCTGAGATTAAAGATTTCGCCGCCTACGAGGCCGAAAAAGTCAAAGGGGCGATTCGTACCGACTTTGTGTTATCGGCGGAAATTATTGCAATTACCCTTGGTATCGTGGCGGACAAATCCCTGTCGACGCAGTTTTTCACCTTATCCGTTATCGGGATCATCATGACCATTGGTGTGTATGGTTTAGTGGCGGCGATTGTGAAAATGGATGATGCGGGTTTGTACTTGAGTCAGCGTGAAGGTGAGTCGGCCTTAACGCAAATGAACCGTAAACTGGGTTTTGGCTTATTAAGCGCCGCACCTGTGCTGATGAAAAGTTTAACCATTATCGGCACTGCGGCCATGTTTATGGTGGGCGGCGGGATTTTAACCCATGGCTTACACATGATTGGCGAGCAAATTCACCATGCTGAGCAAGCCGTCGCGGCTATGGACTTTGTCGGACCTGTGCTTGCCGTACTGACGCCAAGTGTGCTTAATGGCCTATTTGGCGTTGTTGCTGGCGCAGTCGCCCTTGCTGTGATGACAGGGATACAGAAATTGCGTAGTTAACTAGCTGCGCGCATCAACCATCAAGGATGAGCACGATGAAGTTAATGAAGTACTGTGTCTCCCCGAGTAAGCTGGCTTGGTTACGTAAAGAGTTTGGCAAAGATGCCGATGGATTAATGGTGGCAATGGATGCTGCTGGCACGGCTTATCTTGATAACCTCAATGCCTTGACCGAGCTGCAGAAAAGTGAGCAGGTATCGGCCAAGGCTGAAAATGCAATTAAAGCTAAAACTCAACTTCAAGCGCAGCGTCAGTGGGCATATTTGTGGCTGCAGCAACGTATCGCTTTGACTACACGTATTGATGATATTGAACTTGCAGCGTTAGCAGTTTTTGAATTTCAACATGTCCGCATCGAGGTAGTTGAGCCGTCGGAGTTTAATACAGTATTAGCACTATTACAGGCTGAGCAAGTCTTAGGTTTTGATACTGAAACCCGTGCAAGCTTTGAGCGCGGCGTGCAACACCCCTTGAGTCTTATCCAAATCGCAACTGCGAATACCTGTTATTTATTTCAGCATGCCATTCTGGGAGAGCAATTCATCCAGTTAAAAGCCTTATTAGAAGATGAAACCATACTCAAAGTCGGGGTTGGTTTACGCAGTGATACACAAGCCCTCAGGCGACAATGGGGCATTAATGTCGCATCAACATTAGATTTAAATTGGGCACTGGCTCAACTTGGAGCGGAGAAGGAAATGGGGACGCGCCAATTAGTTGCGGCGCTTTTGGGTGCTCGTATCGACAAACCTAAAAAAGTCACCTTATCGAATTGGCAGTACGTGCCTTTATCCAGTGCGCAAATTCATTATGCTGCCGCCGATGCCTTGGCCGCACTCAAATGCTTCAACGCATTAATATCTCAGTTGACACCCTTTTATCATGCATCAAGTGCCGCAAAAGCCGCATTATTAATTCCTTCAAGTTTGATAATGCCATTGGCGAAATATTTTAAGGATGCCGAATGAAACACAAAACCCAAGATGCCGCAAAAGTTAAAACCATGCCATTACATTCGGATGCGAGCTCACAAGGCACCAGTACTTTAGGTTTGATTTACCGCGTACTTGGCATCTTGCTTCTGTTAAGTGTTATCACTTTTGGGATTAATGCTTGGGCATAGATAGCGGTATTGCCAGCAGTCGAAAATAAAGGAGAACACTATGTTAGATGCTATTTGTGAACTCGAAACAGAGGATCATTTAATTGCGAGAACGACTTATAGTGTTTTTAAGTTTCAACAATTACCCGATGAGGATATCGAGCGTTTGCGGCAATGGTTAATTTGCCCCGCCTGCGGTGGTAAAGCATATTTCCGTAAAGCCTCAAAAGACGGTAAAACCGCTTGTTTTGGCTCGCGATATCATCAAGCCGATTGCATTGAATTTAAACCTTCGGCACAAAAGTCCCGTGAGGAGCAAGATGCCATTGAAGTGCAGCAACAGCTGGTGGACGCCGATGCCTTAATGATCGATTTCAGTCGCAAGCCCCGCCGCCATTCTCCCGCAAACAAAGCGCCCACCGCGCCATCTGCAAGTAAGACTGCGCCAACGGCTAAGTCGTCTTCTATATCTGAGTCGTCACCAGTACCTGTTGCATCGTCAGCGGACGGTCAAGTGCAAGAGTCGAAAACAGACTATCAAGTTAACACTGCGGCGCGCACAACCGAGAAACGGGTGCCAAGCCAAGGGCTCGAAAAGTTACTGCACAGTTTATTGCGTGGCACAGATCTGGCGAAATCTGATCTCTGGGTATACACAGACACTGAGCGCAAATACCGTTGGCGGGCGAAGAACCTGTTCGTCAACTTTGCCGATGCCGACCCGCTCGATAACAAACCCCACATGTATTGGGGCACAATATCCCATACAGACCCGATCATGAGCTGGCTTAATCCTGCCGACAGTAAAGATATCGGCATTCCTATCGATGGGATAAAACTGCCATTATTAGCGCAATTTGAAATAGAAGATAAACGCGATCTAGAAGGTGCGGGATTGATTTTATTTGGCAAATGTTTTTGGAATAAAGAAAAGACCCGCAAAATTATTCAGCTGTGGAATAACGATTTGCAGCGGATTTTTATCTCAAAGCTGGAAGATTAGCTTTGGGCAGAAACTTGAATTAGGGAGAGAAAAGGGGCTATTCCCGACGTACAAAAACGTCACAGTAAAAGTCCCTATCTATTTTATTACTCATAACGCTGATTAAAGCGTTTACTTGCCGCAGCACTTCTTGAATTTTTGACCGCTACCACAAGCGCAAGGCTCGTTACGATTCGGTTTCTTCTCGAACGTTGTGGTCTTAGGTTTATTCAATAAACCTTCTAACTCAAGGATATCTTCAGCAACGTCGGCATTGACTTCGATATTAGCAAACAGTTGGTGTTCGGCAATAATCGCAGCAACTTCGAGTTTACGCGCTTCATCGGCAACGATTAATTGCAGAGGGAAAGCTTCTGTACCCGGTTTAGCGGCACGCTTAGTGTTGTAACCAAAGCTCTCATGCTTTGGCTTAGGCGTTTTACGACCTTTGAAGAAAAATTTGTCAGACATCTTGGTTCCGTCGAGCAGTGTATGAAATTGACGATGCTTATACTATAAAACGCCGATTTTATAAATCGAACTCAGATCTTTTTTCGATAAATGTGTGGCTTTTGCCATTAAGTGGTCCAAAACTTGTCGAAACAACCATATCTGTCGAATTTACTGCAGTGATTCTAGCTAGGACATTAGGGCGGCTAATTCTCTAGATAATGCATTCGTTAAAACATCGTGCCCGATATGCGGTGGCTTTTTAATCTCAGTGGTAATTAATTCAACAGTAATCGTCTAACTTGTTTGAAAAACCTTCAGTTAATGAGTTTTGTCATAAAAAGTACTTTACCTTTGGAAGTGCTTTTAGCATAATGCCCCACGTCAACAGGGGTGTAGTTCCAATTGGTAGAACAGCGGTCTCCAAAACCGATGGTTGCGGGTTCGAGTCCTGCCACCCCTGCCAAATAAAACAACGGCTTGCATAGAAATATGCGAGCCGTTTTATTTTGCGTAGAATAAAACGTAGAAAATGATTTTACTCGGATTGAATAAGTAGTCATTTTTTAACGCTACCAATTGTCGGTACTATTTCCACTTTCCTGTCGTAGGTGTTCACTTGTGCCAAGGTTTTATGGCCCGAGTATTGTTGCTTCTCTGACAGTGTTCCCTCAAAGTCTGATACACCTTTAGCCTTAATATCATGGAACGTAAAAGTGCGTTCAATCTGCGGATAATCCATTTCCATTTTTGCCATCGCTCGCTTCCAAGCACTGCGCAATCCATCTTGTGTTAATTTCCCGCTGGGATGTTTATTAATGACATAAATACTGGCAATGCCTGAATGCAGAGTTCTTGCTTCGGCAATCGCTTTTCGTAGTCGAGGCGACCAAGCTTTGATTTGCTTTTTCCCTGTTTTACCCTGTTGGATAAACAAGCCATCTTCATTGACCTGCGACCAAGTTAATTGCAAAACATCGCCTTGCCTTGCTGCACATAGGTAACTTATTTCACAGGCAATTTTTAACCTTATCTCTGCACATGAAAGCAGAGCGTTGAACTCCGCATCAGTAATATATCTATCGCGAGCCTTTACCTTAAACTTTTTAACCCCTTTTGCGGGGTTGCTTTTACAGCGTCCACGCTCATAACCCCAAGCAAACATCACGCTAGCTGCTGCGAGTTCATGGTTTGCTTGGGTCTTACTTGATTGCCCCCTTAGATCCATATAGCGCCTAATATGATGTGGCTCAATACGGTCCGGTAACATACTGCCAAACACTTTACTGAACACATTAAGTTCACGGTCCCGATCTCGCTGGGTTCTGGGGGCAAGCTCTTTAAAGTTTGCACTATCCAAATACTCCATCGCTAAACGGTTAACCGTGTACTCAAGGCTAAGCTCAGCCACTGCCTTTTCGTATGCAGTCCATACCTCGGCTTTACTCGCCGTGATTTTGCACAGCACCTTAGTCGAGTTAGGACGCTTAATCACATAACAAATTGGCTTTCCAGCACGGCGATGAATGTAGACTGAAGGTGGTAACCAAGCATCCTCAGGTTTACGTTTACGCATTGCTTAGTGCTCCAAAGTTGGGCTCGCTTGACTTGTGATGAACCAACATACCCCGAGGATTATTCACAAAATCCCAAGTGACAGAAGGTTTACCATCGGCACGTATAAAGCAGTTTATGCCCTGATCACGTAACCATTTTACTTGCGCACCTGGGCGCTTTAATCCACTCAATACTTCAAGTTCAGCATCAGTTAATAGCTGGCTCATGGTCTAAACTCCTTCACATAGTTATGGCTTACCAACACGGATAACACCTGTTGAAGCTTCATGCCGCGTCCTTATCCTTAGGTGCGAAAAACAGCGCGACGGGGCCATCTTCGGTGTCGTGAATACTCAGTAAGAATGAGCCGGCTTTGTCGCAAACGGGGTGCCAATCGCTGATATCGGTGTCGCCCTCGTCAAAGTAGCGCTCGATTAAGTTTTCAGGGGCATCGAGTTCAAACCAAATCGCCACAAACTCGCCGCCTTGGCGCGCCGCCCATGCTTCACACTCAACACGGGTCACGCCTTCATCCCACTCGGGCAAATCTGGATGGGTCCAATAACCTTCTTCACGTTCAACTGTTGCTGCTTGTATCGACTTCATGCTGCTTCTCCTTTTATCCTGAGTTTTGATTCTGCATTGAGTGCGAATACTTCGGCGTCGGCTTGGCCGAAGTCGCTGCACTCGATGGCGTTAAAAGACTTACAAATGCCCCAACCGTGGTAGTTGTTGGGGGTGTACTTCACTTCGATTTGTTGTTGATCGCACATCAAGGTGAAGTAGGGCTTAGATAACGTGACCACACCCGCTTTAGTGCTAAACGTATTCATGCCGCCTCCTTGTTTTGGTTGTCGCTTGTTTGGCTGACAGGCGAATGGCAGGGCAGGCGCATTGGGTGATATCGGTACGAATACACTATGGTGCGGCTAATGCCCTTGGCGAGGTTGGTTAAACCGTTGCCCAATGCTTGCCAGTACAGGCAATCTAATGCGCCGAGTGCCAGCGCAATTTTGATGCTGTCGCCCGTTTTAGCCTTGAGTAACAGGCTTAACTTATGGCTGCGGTAATGATTTAGCAGATGGCGAAACGCCGCTGATTGAGTCATTTAGGCCACCTGCTTCGGTTGCAAAGGGCTTGTTAGCAAAGCGCTTGATTGCAAATGAGTTAATTGCAGCTTGGCCCAGTCAATGGCTTTAATGGCCTCGACCGTGGCGGCGATTTGCTCTAACTTCTTTTGCCCGCGCATAAAGTTCGACAGTTCAATACCGTGGCGAGCCGCCGCGCGTTCGGCGGGTAGGGCGCTGGTGTAATGCAGCGTTAACGCGGCAATCACCTCGGGCGAACTAATGCGGGTGAGCGATAGCAATAACGCAACGCGCTCTTGTGATTCAAAGCCCGGGAGTAAGTGGTTCATGCGCTATTCCTTCTTTTGAATCAGCAGGGCTAAGCTGCGGCTTCGCCGTTAAACACCACCAGATTGATGATGGGTTTCTTGGTTTTGGGGTTCACCTTGTCCGACAGCTTGTGATAGCGAATATGCACATCGCGGTGGGCTTCTTGGGTCATGGCTAACACGATATATTGCTGGCACAGCGCGGGCGTCGATAACGAATGCGACAGGCGTTGTGGCTTCATGGTTTCAAACAAGTGCTGCGCCATATCATCCAACTTGGCTTGGTACTCCGCAGGGCTCAGTTGACGGCGGTTAGGGTGCACGCCTACTGAGGTGCTGCACTTTTTGGCCGCTTGATTTTTCGCTAAGGTCATGGACACGCCGTAAACAAAAAACATAATTGCCTCCAACAAGGTGAAAATGTCGTCGTTATCGTTACAGGGATATGGACCATCACCCCTTGGTTGCTTTGCCTTGGCTGCTTTGCCTAGATAGCCTAAATCGTAAATGTTCGCGGCGGCTCTGCGGCTCTACTGCTTAGTGGCCGACGGGCGTGGCTGTAGTCATCGTGTGCAGCGGATGCACATTAGTGACGGCTTGCGAGTCGTTACGCCACACCATCACCTTGCCGTACAAACCTTGTTGGGGCTCGGTGAAGCGCAGGCAGAAATTGAGCCCGAGTTCGCCCGTGTGGCGAATGAACTGGCGGTAAAAGGCAGCGCTAGGGTGGTGATAAGCAAAATGCTTTACCAGTTCGGCGCAGCGGGCTTGCACCCGTGGGCAATCCATCGGATCGGTGTGGCCCTTGGCCAGCGCCATCAAGCAGGCAAAACGAATTGCAACCAGTAGACGAAACTCATCGCGTTGCTTAGGTGTGGTGTGAACTTTCGCTAGAATCATTTCCTTGTCCTCGGTAGTGGGTATATGCAAAATATAACCTTGGTTAATTACTTGGTCAATAACTATGGTTAATTAATTTGGTTAATTTTAGTTATATGGTTTGATGAGCGACTTGTAACACAGAATAAGAGATTGATATAAGGAGGGTTATGCTGGTGCAAGGTTAGGTCATGTTTGTAGGGGAGGTTGATTGCCCCGTTATGCTCCGAAAGTGTTTTGACTGGTTAGAACAATCGAAAATTCCTTCACCTGTTGCCCTACAAATTCTTATCTATTTAGCTAATGTTTGGCCCTACCGTAAAGCGACTAACAATGTATGGGTATACAGTCGTATTTAAATTTGGATACTTTTGAGTGTTTTTTAACTCATTTTTTTGCGCGTTTTTCCAGCCTAAAATTAATAAACCATTTAAAATCATGTGGATATACTTACCAAAATCAGTTAATAGATTTGGGCAACGCACATAAGCGTTTTTGCGGATGGTGTATTTGATAAAAAGCTGATAAGTTCTTTGCATACAGAGAGTTAACTGTGCGCGTTTTCACTGGTCTAACGTGATAATCGCGCATGCGCACTAATAAAATATTATAAAGCACAATAACTAAGGAGCTCGTTTTGAGTTGGCAAACCGCAGTTAGTTTTGATTTATTAAGTAAATCAGCCAAGTTACTAGCTTCTGATCTTTTTAAGATTCCGCTATCAAAGCTCCAGAACATTTCTCAAGAGAACAAAGTAAAAGAGATTTCAGAGTGGTTTGAATCAGAATCACTTGTTCTAGTTCTTGGTGCTGGAGCATCTGCTTCATACGGTATTCCTGACTGGAATTTACTCCTTCAAAAGTTACTTCTCATTTCTTTAAAGTCGGATAACGATACTACGAAAGATGAGATTGATGAAAAGTCAGGGGTTTTAGCTAAAACTTTCTCAAGAGTGTTTGAGCCAAATTCATTAGTAACTGCTCGTTATTTGCATAATCATTTCAAAGAAAAACACCCTCGCTCTAAAATTGC
Organism: Shewanella sp. SP1S1-7; assembly: GCF_031932105.1. Lineage (NCBI taxonomy): Bacteria > Pseudomonadati > Pseudomonadota > Gammaproteobacteria > Alteromonadales > Shewanellaceae > Shewanella > Shewanella sp. SP1S1-7. The sequence goes on along the minus strand of NZ_JAUOEU010000015.1, from coordinate 11,171 downwards.
TTTTGAAACGGCTATTAGAGATGCCATTTATAGTGGTGTAAATATTGATGATGAATCTGGTTTAATGAAAGAGATCAGAAAGCTATGTATCGCAGCAGGCAGAAGTCCTAACTTAGATTCAATTATTACATACAACTATGACGATATACTTGAGCGGTGTCTAAAGAACATAGAGGTAGATATTCCCTTCAAGTCTATACATGCAAGCGGGATGAAAACCGGGAAAAATGAATTAGCTATTTATCATGTGCATGGCTACTTACCTAGCGCAGGGAAATTAACAACCAAGAATAAAGTTGTTTTAAGTGAAAATGGTTATCACCAACAATATTCTGATATATATGGTTGGAGTAATTTAATACAAATAAATAAATTCAAGGATTACAACTGTGTATTCATAGGTTTATCTTTCTCTGACCCAAACCTAAGAAGACTTCTCGACATATCAAAAAATGAACGTGGTGATAACGAAATACACCATTATTGTATTAAAAAGAGATTAGATCAGGACGATGTTGAGAAAAAACTTAAAAAATTACTGAGTGAGAATAACGAAATTCTAGAAGATAAAATGAGAGCAGAGCTCGATTTACCAGAGTTTTCCAATGAGCTAGTTAATCTAATGGAAAAGTTTGAAGAGAATGATGCGCTTTCATTTGGAGTCGGGATTATTTGGGTTAGTTCATACGATGATATTCCAGAAGTTTTGAACAAAGTTCGTACGAAAAGTGCTTTATAACAAGCGCTTTAAACGGAACGTCAACAGTTGGTCTATTGTTCGTTCCTCACAAATTTTAGCCAACTATTTCCGTCCGCTTAAGCGGGCGTTATAAATCTAGGTAAATATGGAAGTAGCCGAAAAAATAATTGATCAATTAGAATTAACGGGACACGATTTAGAGGGGGAAATATCTTTTCCTGCTTTAGGTGAAAGTGTTTTGTTTACTATAGGGTTATCTGGTTCTGGTGAAATAGAGCAGTCGCATAAAGATTCTATCAACTGGCTTTACAATAATATCGAACTTGAGTTCCCTAAAATTGAGGAAGCAATTTTCCAATATTACCAGAGAGTCTTACCTGATTATCATCTTGGTTTAGGGGAGTATGCCGACGAGCTAATGCCAAAGCTATTCGCACCTAATGAAGTGTGGAACTATGTCACCGAACCAGGAGTGTTCATGTTTCCTGAAGATGAAGGTGGAGAACTTCATTTAGAGTATGAGTGTGCCTTCGATGTAGAGCATGGTTTGAGAGTCGTAATTAAAAACGGAAAAATATTAAGGGTTGGCTTAGAGTAATCGATTTATAACAAGGCCATTATGGTAGTTGAACGCAAAACGCTTGGCTTGCGCTCCTTCGTCGCTAAGTTTAGCCAAGCATTTGTGCGCCCCATATGGCGGCGTTAGGGCCCATCAGGTAGTAGACATGGATTATTCGAAAACACTGGAAGTATTAGAAGGTGATATTTGGGAGGAGCCTGAATTCAAATCTCATTTAGTTACAACTTGTCACCAACTGCGTAAAACCCCTTTAAAAAATTTAACAGCAGAAAACCTTAGAATGCTCATAGGTCAAGAAATTGGGCTGGTTTACGTAATACCCTTGGCTGTAGATATCCTTGAAAATCAGTTGTTGGTATCAGGTGACATGTATGAAGGCGATTTACTATGTTCTTTGTCGGGTGTTGGTAGTCAGTTTTGGGATTCAAATGCAGAATTAAAAGCTAGAGCGTTTGATTTAATTCACTCTATTGACTCTGCATTGGAAACTCTACAAAGAGCTAAAAGAGGTCTAGAGGGCAATATTTCTTGGTAATGTGCCCTAACAAGCCAAGCCAGCGTTAATTTTACTCGCTGAAAAACACTCATAAAATCCCCAGCTTGGGGTGTTTGCCTATCTTTTAAAATTTGGGAGTATGATGGAAGATAAAAATTCAATTTGGCTTGATAGTGCTTTAAAAACACATTCTAGGCTTACAGAATCCGTTATTACGGTATTTGAAAACTTGCTCAAAGCAAATGGTATAGTTTTTTTAGCTGTAACAGGTCGCACAAAAGATAAAAAGAGTGCGTTGGAGAAGATCACAAGAAAAGGGTATAAGAAACCTGAAGTTCAGATGACTGATCTCTCAGGCGTTAGAGTTATCCTCTACTTTGAGTCGGATGTTGATCGAGTCTCGAAGTTGATTTCAGACTCATTTGGTGTTGATAAAAACAATTCATTAGATAAAAGCAAGATGCTTTCAAAAGACCAAATCGGATATCGGTCAGTACACTTTGTGTGTACTCTTGGCAACAAGAGATCAACACTACCAGAGTATTCCAAACTTACGGATTTAAAGTTTGAAGTTCAGGTTAGAACTGTACTTCAACATGCTTGGGCAGAATTAGCTCATGATAGTAACTATAAATTTTCAGGTTCTCTACCACCTGAGATTGAGCGAAAGTTATATCTTTATGCCGGTATGTTAGAGATAGCTGATAAAGGGTTCGATGAATTATCTTCACAAATTGACTTGTATAAACAATCAATTGATGAAAAGTCTAAACTAGGTGATTACACCGCAACGATAGATTCAATTAGTTTAAAGGAATACTTTGGTTTTTGGGTTAAAGAGAACGGTATTACTCTAAGTAGTACTAGTATTCAAAATAATACTAGTGAATTGATTCAAGAGTTGAACTCTTTCGGCGTAAATACACTGGAAGACCTTATAAGCATAATACCTAAAGGTTATGTCGAGGCGTATAAAGAAGTCGGGGAACGTTCTAATGTCTTTGGTATTGTAAGAGACTGGATGTTGATTACCGATTGGCAAAAGTTCCTAGGTAATGTCTCATTTAATTGGGTGGTTGACAGTGATTCACTAAAGCTTTTGGGTAAGTTTATTACAGGAGAAAACTTTACAAATATGCTTCAAGCTTTAGATGAGCATGAGGCACTCATCTTAGACGAACATGACGAAGAAGAGATTGGCTAATGTCTAATACATAAGAAGAGCTATTTGGGATTAAATCGTTTTTACAACAGAACTGAATACCAAAACACTTTGCCGATCACTTTCACCTGTTTAACTTGGTCGGCATCGAGGCGTTCGTCTGGATATTCGTCAGTGTTGTAGCTGCGCAGGCGTAAACCACCACCGGGTAATTTATACAGCACTTTGATACGTAGCATGCCATCGTGGTTAACGGCGTACATTTTGCCGTCGATCACATCGGTGGCAGAGGTATCAACACCGACCGTTGAGCCGTGGGGTAATATGGGCTCCATGCTGTTGCCGTTCACTTTGACACAGGCCGCATAGTCACTATTCACACCTTGACGCTTAAGGGTGCTCTTAGTGAAACGCAGTTTTGGTCCTTTAAATTCGCGGCTATCAAGAATGCCATCCCCTGCGGCTAGCTCTACTTCCATGTAAAACGGAATTTCAACTTCATCTTCCCCTAATGGGGTATCACTGTCCCAGAGCTCAAATCCGCCAGCCCATTCAGCGTTGGATTCAATTCTGTTGGCTGCCTTTGCTTTTGCTCCTTCTTCGCCATATTGAAGTTCTTCGGCGGTGCAACGCAAAGCGGCCGCTATGTTTAGCAGCTTTCCAGTAGTTTTAACTTTACCGGATACTAGTTTATGTACCATGACTTGAGAAATGTCCGCTCGTTCGGCTAACTCTTTTTGAGTCATGCCTATGGCTGCCATTCTGTCACGTATGTTTTGGGCAAGTGTTTTCATTGGTTAAGTATATTACCTAGGTTATATATGGCAACTAACCAAAGTTATTGACTTGAATTAACCATAGTTATATTGTTGCTGTGTTTCATTCACTTTGGAGTCATTATGAAAAAAGCCGCAGCCATAGATCACTTTGGTTCACAAGCAAAGCTCGCGGCCGCTATTGGCGTGTCTCAAGCCGCCATATCGAAGTGGCCTGTAGACGTTCCCGAACTCCGCGCTTATCAAATCGAACGGTTAACTGGTGGTGAACTCAAGGCGACTGAGTTGCCATTAGTGAGTTCTGAGCATGCCGCTTAACACTGAACCGTTCTAACACGTTAACAGAGAGAGGCTTATTAGCATGAAAACCAATTCACGTAAAAAAGATAGCCGTTTGAATTTGTTGATGAAAACGATTCATCGGGTGTTGGAGTTACCCAAGATGACACGCTTTGCGCTGGCGATAGATTTTGTTGCGGCGGTTGAGCGCCTTGGGCTAAGCGAGTTGTTAGCGGCGGAGGGGATTAGCTTTGCGAGCAGTCAAGATGTGCACAACGATGCGCGGATTAATGCGCAAAAGCTGTTCCGTTGGCTCGGCCAGTACGAGGGCCAGCATCCGCAGGCTGATCGCTTGTTTCATGTTGAACAAGCACTGGTGGCGGCATTGCCTGAGCATTTGCGGGTGCAGTATCTCAACGATGTGTTTGGTTGCACTGGGGTGACGGTAATTGCTGATCGTATGAATGATGGCCATGTGTTGCATGTGGCCGATATGGCGGCATCGCTCACCAAAGAGAACGCCGAGGCGCAAGTGGCGGTGATCCATTTGGGCAGTGAACCTAAGCGCGAGCAGTTAGTGGCGGCGCACCGCGAGTTAAAAGAGTCGGCGGCGACCACGCAAGCCAGCATGGCGGCGTTAGAGCTAGCGTATCCGTATTTAGCGAGTCACGGCGGTAAGGCGGCGCAATTCGCGGCCGAGAAGTGACCGCGATGCCGCAATCGAACCTGAACATCAATGTTATCGCCAGTGCTAAGACTGAGTTGCACCAACAGTTGATCCGCTTGGGCGACATGATCGGCGACGGTTTGCACTTAGAACCCGATGGTAAATGGATTGCGAAAGAGTATGTGAAAGTGGCGCGGGCGTTAGGTTATCGGCCTAAACGCGCTAATCACAGCGCACAGATTAATGCGGTGATGCTTAAGCGAGTGGCTGATGTGCCGTGTGGCCAGTGCGGTTTGGCTTTAAAGCAAACCAAGTCGGGCTCAAAACGCGCCGTGTGTGCCAATGGGCATAAGTGGCAGTTATTGAAATGACTTGTTGAAATGACTTGTTGAAATAAGAGACGGAGTGAATGGCATGTTCACAAATCAGTTAAGTGATAACTGGGCGCGTAAAAAAAACCGTTATCAAATTGCCCGCCACAGTTTGGCGACCGATGCGGGCTTGATACCTAAGATCATGAAGTGAGGAGGATAACGATGTTTGATCCTGAATGTTTGATTTGTTGTTTGGAGGGCGGCGCCGCGTGTTCGGTGCATGGGCAAGTTAGCAGTGATGATGGGCCCGCCGTGACCACGCTTACCGAGATGGAAACCGCGCAAGTGACATTACTCATGATGCAGGCAAAGCAGTTAATGCTTAAGGCGATGGCGCTTAAAGCTAAGTCGAACATCCCTAATAGCACTGGGCCTAATGTGGCTGAGCGTAACGTCAAAGATCCTAGCGCGGCAACCTCTGAACGGGCAGCGTTAAGTGGCGTGAACATGGGCAAAGACATTGCCTGTTTTCATGGGCAGACCACGGCGGAGTTGTTTAAGCGAACGCAGGTGGGCCGAATGGTTGAGGTGTTAAGGAGCTGCGATGAATTGCAGCATAGTCGCCCCGAGCGTTGGGCGGTTATCGCGACCGACATCGTGGATAAGGCGTTGCTGGGCAGTGGCAAGCAGTTGTTGCTGCCAACGGTGAGCATTGATTGGATTATGAATTATCTGTTGATGGAAGAACAACGCGCGGAGCGTTCTATTGCGCTATTGGCGGCGGATGTAGGCGCGGCTGATGCGAGTGCGGTTGATGTGAATGCAGCTGATATGAGTGCAATCGCGAAAAGCCGCAACGTGCACATTAAACGGCGTGATTTTTTTAGCCAGTTGCGCAGTAACTTGGCGCACGAGGTTTACTTGCTTGGCAGTGAAGGCGAGCGAGCGGAGGGCAACGGGGCGCATTGCAGTTGATCCCGTTGTTGTAGACATAAGAAAGCCCGCTGAAGTTTTGGCGACCGATGCGGGCTTAATACCTAAAGTGAGGCAATATCATGTTACTGAAGCATGGGGTTTGCGTCAATTCGAGTTTGTGGGTTGCTCTGTTTGGGGGTGACTTATGAGTATGGAATTGATGGTAAAAGCGATGAAGGCCAAGGTGGGTAATCCACTGCGCAAGCTGGTGTTGATCAAGCTTGCTGATAACGCGAACGATAATGGTGAGTGTTGGCCGAGCCATCAGCATATTGCAGATCAGTGTGAGATTGGTCATAGCACAGTGAGAAAGCACATTGCGGCCTTGGTTGATATGGGTTTTGTCACGGTTAAATATCGTAAGGGACCTAAGGGAAATTTAACCAATATTTATACAATTTCAATCTGCTACGAGGTAGCACCCCCTGTGCTAGCAGATAGCATAGGGGTGCTACCAGATAGCAGACCCCCTCTGCCACGAGATAGCACAGGGGTGCCACCAGATAGCATAGGTATGCCACCAGATAGCAGACCCCCTGTGCCACCAGATAGCACCGGAATCTGTCACTCTTTTGAACCTATCAAAGAATCTTTAAAAGATAGTTGTCCAGCAACGAGTGCTAAGTCGGTTTTCAATGCGTTTTTCAAAGCCTACCCAGCCCATCGCAAAGGCGGCTCGGATTCGGCTGCGTGGAAAGCGTGGAAGGCCGAAAAGCTGACCGACGCCGATTGTGTGTTGGCGGTGACCTGGTTGAAGGACGCTGCGGCGCAGGATGCGAGTTGGGGTTTTAGCGCGAACGGCCAGTTTGTGCTCGGCATTACCAAGTTTATCCGTGAACGCCACTGGCTGACGCCGTTGCCAAGACCTATGGCAACCGCCGTTGGGCAAGTGGATTGGAGCTACGCGGTGTATGACCCTGAGGACCCCTTGATATGACTGCCAATCAAAATGCGAGCATGAAATCACTGCAGACCTTGATGCGCCAGCCGCTGGTTGGGCAGGGCTCACGGGTGACGAAACCTGAGCCGACGGCGATGGACATGGCGATTGTGGACAGCGTGTTTAGCAAGTTGCGGGTGTTGTTTCCGGTGAGCGCGCCGCGGCCAGAGGACGAAGCAACCCACAAAGCCGAGTGGCTTAAAACCTTGGCCGCGCAGGGGATTGCCAGCCGCGAGCAAGTGCAAGCGGGGCTGAATCGCGCTAGACGCGAGCAGGGCGATAGGCAGTTTTGGCCGACACCGCGCCAGTTTGCGTTGTGGTGCCAACCTACGGCCTGTGATTTGGGATTGCCCACGTTGGAAGCGGCGTTTAAGGAGGCTGCGCGCCATTACCATCACCCTGATAAGCATACGTGGAGCCATGATGTGGTGCGCTTAGCGGTACGCGAGACGGGCAGTTGGATGTTTGCCACTGGGCTTGAAAAGGACGTGTTAATGACGTTTGAGCGCAATTACAAAGTGTTGTGCAGGCGCTTTAGCCGTGGCGAGTTGACCGATGTGGCATTGCCAAAGGCATTACCCGAAACGGTGACGCGGCCGACTGAGGCGGCCAAGGCCAAATCAATTATTGCCAATTTACGAACCAACCTTGGACTTAAGGGGGCAAACGATGGCGAATAAACCACTGACCCAGCGCGAACGCTTAATGCGCATCATCACAGGTAAACGGTTTTGGACCCTGTTTGAAATCCAGCAAGAGAGCTTTAACCGCTTTGGGGTTCACGACAGCGAGACGGCCTTAAGTGCGCGGTTTCGGGATATGCCGATTAACCAGCGGGTAAAACGCATACGCTCGGGTACCCATCACACCTTTGAATATCGGTTGGAGGGCTAGATGGCGCAGGTGATGACAGCAACAGGCGTAGAGCAAGGCAAGTTAAACGATGCAGTATTGCGCCGTTGGTTGCGGGCAGGGATAACACGGGACTTTCGGGACACGCAGTTTCCGGCGGTGCGGTTACGGGCCTCGACCGATAGACGCCAAGCCTCGGTGTATTTAGTGATGAACGAAGCAGGCAAAACCGTGTGGCAAAAGCAGGGTGTGTGGCCAGTGATGTGCTTGAAGACCTTTTTAACCGAGTTACCCAGTTTGCTCGCCAAACGCAGCATGGGCCAAACGGTAATCAGCAACGAGTTTGCCACTGTTTCGCAATTGCTGGCGTGGTTTGTGAGCCATGTGGAGTGCAACCGCACCTTAAGCAACAGCTGGCGCAGTAACTGTAAATCGTTGGTGAGTAAACATCTCAGCGGCTGCTTTGCTGAGTTACCACTCAATGAGCTGAACTTTATCGCGGTGGACAGTTATTTAATCAAACCCATGTTGGCGCAGGGCTATTCGGCCAATTACATCAAAGCCGCGGTGAAAGTGCTGAAACGGGCGTTATCGGTTGCGGCCGATTTACGGGTGTTAGACAGCAATAGCTTGGCGGGGTATCGGGTGCAAATGAGTTTGAAGATGCCGCCTTTGGTGGGCACGCAATTAAGCGAGTCGGACGTAGGGCCGTTATTCAGCGCATTGCGAAATGCTGCAAGACCGGTGGCGATGCTGTTTGTGCTGATGCTGATGTTCGGTACCCGCATTGGTGAAACCCGTTTAGCACGTTGGGACCACTTTGCCGGTGATTACTGGTTTATTCCCGCTGAGAATGCCAAGAACCGCCAAGAGCACCGATTGCCCATGACGCCCACAGCCAAGAAGCTGATTACCCATTACGCCCATTGGCAATACACGCATGTGGGCAAGCGGGCGTTTTTGTTCCCAGGCGAAGTAGGGCCGGTGAGCATACGTACCGCGCAGTATTGGAGTGAAACGATTCGGTTTAAGGCGTTTACCTCCCACGCACTGCGCAAACTGTGCCGCACCATTATTGCTGACATGGGCGTAGATACCATGGTGGGTGAGCGGATATTGAATCACACCTTGCCATTACTGCTACGCACGTACGTCAACAGCACCTTAGATAAGGGCATGTTGATGGCATTAGATGCCTACCATGCGCACTTAATCACGCTGGGGTTTGATGATGTGGCGCCCGAGATTATGCGCCAATCGACCACTGAGACGAGTGAGCCAGACGAGCCAATGTTAGTGGGGTGGTTATGACAATAACGATAACAATATCAATTAGCACAACTGGGTTATGGACTTCACGCAGGAGGATTTATGGCTAATCGCGCCGCGGATGTATTGAAAGTAGGGCGCCGTTTACGGGGCATGACCCAAGACGAAGTGGCTGAGATTTACGGCATTAGCCGCAACACTTACCAACGTTGGGAAAATGGCCGTACTACTGCGCCCTATGACGATGTGACATCGATATGCCTTGATGTGTTTAAGCTTTCCATCGAGAAGATAAATGAGGTGGCCAATGGGCTTTAGTGATGAACCCGAGCAGAGGATGAACATTAAGGCGTTGCGGTTAGGGCTTTATCGCTGGGGCCGTTATTGGGTGTACCAAGAACTGGGCAAGGGGTTTTCAAACCGCAGCGCCTGCGACCGCTTAGGTGAAGCGATGGGCGGTGGCAACTTAAAGCACGAACTCAACGTGCCTGCCCACGTCGCCCATTTTGATCACCTCGTTGAGCAGCTGTCCATTAACTGCAAACGCGCCATTCGCGCCCATTACCTGTGCAAAGAGCAGTGGGCCTTAATGGGATTTGACAGTAAAAAGTCATACATCTTCTGGTTAAGAAAAGCCGAAATGGCACTGCTAGATAGGATGAATTAGAAGGAACGCCCTCTTACGAGGGCTGGCGGGTTAGACGGTTGTCCACCAAGACTGCTAACCCGTTGACCGGATTTTATCAAAGGTTCGGACAGATACCTATGCAAAATAATTCGCTATTCAAATACAAACACATTTGCCCCATTGCTCTTTAGCAAAGCGGCATCTAGCTAACTCCAACATCAGGCCATTGACCCAGTTTTAGTAATGCTATCTATTTCTGGCCTTATCAATTTTATCCAACCGCAATTACGTTAGCCAATAAGAAAATGTGGTACGAGTGTTAGCCTGAATGTGGGACCAAAATGCTGTCAACCAAGGTCAATAATCAGTCGAAAGTGAGCGAAAAGAATGAGAAAGCTAAAACGATATCAAGTGATTACCCATCAAACTGTATAAAAAACCGTTACCGCAAAAAAGCAAATTCCTATAGCATCATTCATACCCATTTACACGGATGTGGCAGCGGCCAAGTCCAACAAGCGATTTATGCCCTGCAAACAGCGCAGCGCATAAATACTAAGACGTTATGTTTCCGAATGAAGAGGAAAGTTTTGGATATCAATTTATTAAATCCTATCGGTGACGGTAGGTTTGCAGATGTATGGCTAGGCACCGACGAAATTGGAAGGAACGTTGCTGTTAAAGTGCTCAGAGAGGAAGGTAAAGGTGTATCTACAATTTTAGATCACGCCAGAGCTTTGGTTAGATCAAAGCATAAGAATGTAGTAGATGTGTATTCAATTGAAAGTGTATTCATTCCAAATATTGGGAATGAAAAGTGTATTGTCATGGAACACATTGATGGTATTACGCTGGAAGAACGATTAAATGGTGATTTAACTAATCAAGAGGCTTATAGACTTGGTCATGAAATTTCGGAAGGTGTTAAGCACATCCATGCTCAAGGTCTAGTACACATGGACTTGCACGACGAAAACGTGCTGGTAGAGCATGACGGAAATGTAAAGCTAATTGATATTATGTACTTAAGCTCGCTAAAAGATGTGCCTGAAATGACACAGGCAACTCGATTTAAGTATGATAAAAAACAATTGATTAGCCTCTTAAGTGAAATATGCTCCAAATCCCCTCTTGGAGATGAGGCTAGAATTGAATTTAGCTCGGGAATTTCAGAAGACTCAGAACTAGAGGATATAACTCAAAGTTTCGAGAATGTATTTACGCTCATTCGTTTGGGCTTAGAGTATATGATTAACACATTCAAAGTGAATGGAGTGCGTGCCAAACATTATAAATTTAGGTCAGAGTGTGCTCATGATGTGGATGAACTTAGGAAACTCATGGGCGGTAATATTCTAAGTATTCAAACCCAACAACAGTATTTTCCAGATAATAATGTTGACCTCATTACAGCATTAGAACTAGAAGATGTCCGTAACTTTATGCGTCAAGTGGTTGATGGTCATGTAATGCTTCAAACAGTCCAGTACTATTACAACTACACAGGGGAACGGGATTACGAACTTATCTAAA